>DATFHM010000346.1:0-51070 GCA_035248385.1 Nocardioides sp.
CGTCGGTGGCCGCGCTGGCTGCGGGCGCACGAGCGGCCACGGACGTCACCGGCTTCGGCCTGCTCGGCCACCTGTACAAGATGTGCCGCGCCTCGGGCGTCGGCGCCGTGATCGAGCGGAGCGTCGTACCTCTCGTCGACGGGGCGCGCGCCGCCCTCGACGCCGGCTACGTCTCCGGCGGCACCCACCGCAACCTCGACTGGGTCCGGCACCACCTGGCCGCCGACGGCGTCACCGAGGACGACCTGCTCCTGCTCGCCGACGCCCAGACCTCCGGCGGCCTGCTGGTCGTCGGGGAGGTCCCGGGCTACCCGGTGATCGGGCACACCACGACCTCCGGGGTCCTCGAGATCGTCTGAGTCGGACCCGACTTCGCCGTCGTACCTGGCGTTCTGGCTGGGAAACGGGCGCCATCACAGCCAATTCGCCAGGTACGACGCGACCTCACCCGGCCGTCGTGATGGAGTCGTGCGTGATCCCCGCTGCCCGCCGCTCGGCCAGCCGGCGCTTCTGCGGCTCGACCGTGTAGCGCGGGTCCTTCGCCGAGTGCAGGCCGGCCTCGAAGACCCCGAAACGGGTGAACGCGGAGGCGGTCATCAGCGCCGCCCCGGAGGCCACCGCGACGGACCGTGAGCGTCCGGCGAACAACGAGCCGATGCCGCCGGCGATCGCCAGCCGCTCGGCCCACTTCAGCAGCCTGCCGGGCGTGCCGTGGTGCAGCGGCTCGAGCAGCACCGGGTCCATGCGGCTCTCCATGTACTTCATGGCGGCGATGTCGCCGATCACCCCGAGCTGCGCAAGGGTCCGCGCCGGACCGGTCTCGGCGACCGGCGTGGTGATCATCGCGAGGCCACCGGAGGCCAGGGACGCCGAGCTGATGAAGACGAACGGGAGGTCGCGGTGCGCACCGTTCCAGGTCGGTACGGCGGTGTCGGCGAGCAGCACGGCCGTGTACCCGGCCAGCGGCGGCCCGAACAGCCCCGCCTCGAGCCCAGCCGGACCCTCGATGGCGCGCAGCAGCCCGCGCAGCGGCCCGAGCGGCAGCCGCTCCCCCGTCATCCGGTCGACCTCGTTCGCCACCGCGCCGCTGAGGCCGAGGCTGAACGCGGTCAGGATCCACGACCCGACGCTCATCGGCGAGGTGACCTTGAACGTGCGCAGCATGTTGTAGAACCGCGACGGCTTGCCCAGGTCGGCGACCAACGCCGCGCCGGAGATGCCGACGGCCGTCATCGCGCCGAGCCGGGCGTTGCGGCGCAGGGTCTCGCGCCCCGTCAGCTGGGCCCCCGCCGCGATGACACCCGAGCCGCCCGCGACGCCACCGACGAACAGGTACAGCGCGACGGGCCACTCCCACGGCGGCGGCTTGACGATGTTGTGGCCGTAGTACGAGCTGAACTCGACCGGCGGGACCATCGACTCCTCGTGGTTGCCGTTCCCGCCGGGAGGCCCGCCGACCCGCTTGCGGCGCCCGCCGCCGCGCCGCCTGCGCGGCATCGCGGGCGGTCGGACGCTGTCGTACTCGGAGGTGCTCATCGGCGTCCCTTGAGGAAGGAATAGGTGGCGGCGGCGGCCATGCCGAGCATCGCCATGCCGGCGCGCTTGTACATGGTCGGCAGGTCGGCGGTGCAGACCCGCGGGTCCGGCGGCAGGCCGTAGACCTCGGGCTCGTCGAGGAGCAGGAAGACCGAGCCGATGCCGCCGACGCCGTCGAGCTCGTTGGCGCCGTACAGGCGCGCCTCGGTCATGCCCTGGGCGTGCAGCTCGGCGACGCGCGCGCGGGCCTGGTCGACCATGTCGTCGTGGTCGCCGAACTTGATCGACGTGGTCGGGCAGGTCTGGGCGCAGGCCGGGGTCTGGTCGTCGAGCAGCCGGTCGTAGCAGAGCGTGCACTTCTGGGCCACGCCCTTGTTGGGGATCTCGGGCTGCTCGCCCTTGCGGTGTCCCTGCCGGGTGGTCGGGGCGGCGGTGCCGTCGCTGCGCCGCTCCACGACGCCGAACGGGCAGCCGCCCACGCACGTCCCGCACCCGTTGCAGACGTCGGCCTGCACCACGACGGTGCCGAACTCGGTGCGGAACAGCGCACCGGTCGGGCAGACGTCCAGGCAGCCCGCGTGCGTGCAGTGCTTGCACACGTCGGAGGCCATCAGCCAGCGGAACTCCGGGGTGTCCGGAGGCGTGACGTCGACGGGCTCGTCCGCCACCCGCAGGCTCGGCATCCCGAGGTCGACGAGCGCCTGCCCCGACGCCTTCGCCTCCTGGATCCGCTCCGAGCTCTGCTCGATGAACGCGACGTGCCGCCACGTGGAAGCGCCCAGCGCCTGGGTGTTGTCGTAGGACCACCCGGTCAGCTCCAGGTCACCGTCGCGCGGGTTCTGGTTCCACTGCTTGCACGCGACCTCGCACGCCTTGCAGCCGATGCAGATCGAGGTGTCGGTGAAGAACCCCTTGCGGTGCTGGTGGGTGTGCCAGTCGACGTCCGCGATCGGGTCGGTCGGCCCGGCCAGCTGGCCCATCAGTCCTCCCCTTCCGTGCGCTCGGTTCGCGGCGTGAGCCGGATGTTGTCGGTCTCGGTCGTCACTCCCCCACGTTCCCGGTAGCCCCGGACCAGTGCCGCGAGCTCCGCACCGTGCGGACGCCGGCCCGCGATCACGTCGCAGGAACCGACCTTCGACTCCTGGATCTGGGTGTTCGGGTCGAGCGTGACACCGATCAGGTCGTTGGCGGCGTCACCCGTGACGACCGCGTGGCTGCCCTGGCCCCAGTGGTACGGAAGGCCGACCTGCTGCACCTCGCGGCCGTTGATCATCAGGGTGCGCACCCGGTCGGTCACCAGCACCCGCGCCTCGATGGCCGCGCGCGGCGAGATGATCGTCGCCCAGCCGCCGTTCTCCAGACCACGCGAGGCTGCCAGCTCCGGCGAGACCTCGCAGAACATCTCCGGCTGCAGCTCGGCGAGGTACGGCGACCAGCGGCTCATCCCGCCGGCCGTGTGGTGCTCGGTGAGCCGGTACGTCGTGAACACGAACGGGTAGACGTCCGAGCCCGGGTCGCCCGCGCTCGGCGCGTCCAGGTTGTCCTCGCGGGCGAAGATCACCCGCGCCGGCGCCTGCTGCTGCCCGTAGAGGGCGTTGCGGACCGGCGACTCCTGCGCCTCGAAGTGCGTCGGCAGCGGGCCGTCGACCAGCCCCTGCGGAGCGAACAGCCAGCCCTTCCCGTCGGCCTGCATGATGAACGGGTCGTCGCCCGCGAGCGCGGCCGGACCGCCCAGCTCGGGGTCGGGCCGGGCGTGCGGCGCCCGGTCGACCGGGAAGTCGGGCACGTCCGGGCCGGTCCAGCGGCCGGCCTCCTCGTCCCACCACATGTACTTCTTGCGCTCGCTCCACGGCTTGCCGTCGGGGTCGGCCGACGCCCGGTTGTAGAGCATCCGCCGGTCGGCCGGCCAGACCCATCCCCACTCGGACTGGGTCAGACCCGGCCCGCCGTCAGGGGTACGCCGGGCAGCGTGGTTGGTCGCGTCGGCGTACACGCCGGTGTAGATCCAGCAACCGCCGGCGGTCGAGCCGTCGGCCTTCATCTGGGTGAACGACGACAGGCTCTTGCCCTTGTCCGGCCCCTCGGTGAAGAACCCGTTGATCTCGGCCAGCACGGCCTCGGGGTCCGGGTTGCCGTGCTCGTCGGGCGGGTAGTCCCAGGTCATGTCGAGCAGCGGCCGGTCGCGCTCGTCGGTCGAGCCGGCGAGGCGCTCGCGGATCCTCAGCCCGAGCTCGTAGAAGAAGTCGAGCTCGCTCTGGCCCTGGCCCGGCGGCTGCACGGCCTGGTGCCGCCACTGCACCATCCGCTGGGTCTGGGTGAAGGAGCCCGCCTTCTCGACGTGGGTCGCGGCCGGCATGAAGAACACCTCGGTGGCGATGTCCTCGGTGCGCAGCTCGCCCGAGGCGATCTCGGGGCCCTCCTTCCACCAGGTCGCTGACTCGATCATGTTCAGGTCACGGACGACGAGCCACTTCAGGTGCGACATGCCGAGCCGCTGCTGGCGGCTGTTGGGCGTGCCGACGGCCGGGTTCTGGCCGAGGATGAAGTAGCCGTCGACCTGGTCGTCGAGCATGTTGATGCAGGTCTGGAACGTGCTGGCCGGGCCGTTGAGCCGGGGCAGGTAGTCGAAGCACCAGTCGTTGTCGGCCGTCGCCGCGTCACCGAACCAGGCCTTGAGCAGGCTGACGCAGTAGTTCTCCGCGTCGGCCCAGTAGCCCTTCTGCTTCTTCGAGGCGATCGCGTCGACCCAGTCGCGGAAGGTGTCGTGGACGCCCACCGACGGCATCGGCAGGTAGCCCGGCAGCAGGTTGAACAGCGTCGGGATGTCGGTCGAGCCCTGGATGCTGGCATGCCCGCGCAGCGCCATGATCCCCGAGCCCGGCCGGCCGACGTTGCCCATCAGCAGCTGCAGGATCGCCGACGTACGGATGAACTGGGCGCCCTGCGTGTGCTGGGTCCAGCCGGTCGCGTAGCCGAAGCAGGTGGTGCGCTCGCGGCCGGAGTTCGACGCGATCGAGTCCGCGATGTAGGCGAAGTCCTCGCGGCTGATGCCGCACATGGCCTCCACCATCTCGGGGGTGTAGCGGGAGTAGTGCCGCTTGAGGATCTGGAACACCGAGCGCGGGTGCTCGAGGGTCTCGTCGCGCAACACGTGGGGGTGCTCGAGCGCCGGACCGCCGTCGCCGTGCTCGTCGCCGGCCGCACGATCGGTGGCGCTGGCACCGTGCTCGACCCCGCCCTGCGCGCCGCCGATCCGCTCGCCGTCCCCGGTCGCGTAGGCCCAGCTCGACCGGTCGTACCTGCCGGTCTCCGGGTCGAAGCCGGAGAACAGCCCGTCCAGGTCCTCGGCGTCGCGGAAGTCCTCGTTGATGAGCGTGGCGGCGTTGGTGTACGCGACGACGTACTCCCGGAAGTACAGCTCGTTGCTGATCATGTGGTTGATCAGCGCGCCGAGCAGCACGATGTCGGAGCCCGCCCGGATCGGGATGTGGCGGTCAGCGACCGCACCCGTCCGGGTGAAGCGCGGGTCGATGTGGATCAGCCGGGCACCGCGTGCCTTGGCCTCGGTGACCCACTGGAACCCGACGGGGTGCGCCTCCGCCATGTTCCCGCCCATCAGGACGATGCAATCCGCGTTGGCCATGTCCTGCAAGGACTGGGTGGCCCCACCGCGGCCGAACGAGGCTCCCAGACTGGGAACCGTGGCGGAGTGTCAAATACGTGCCTGGTTCTCGATCTGGATCGCGCCCGCCGCGGTGAAGAGCTTCTTGATCAGGTAGTTCTCTTCGTTGTCCAGCGTCGCGCCGCCGAGCGAGGCGATGCCCATCGTGCGCCGCAGCTTGCGGCCCTTCTCGTCCAGCTCCTGCCACCCGCGACGGCGGGCCTCGACGAAGCGGTCGGCGATCATGTCGATCGCCTGGTCGCGGTCCAGGTCGGTCCAGTCCGTGGCGTACGGCGCCCGGTAGCGGATCGTCGTGACGCGCAGCGGGTTGTTGACCAGCTGGGCGCTCGAGGAGCCCTTGGGGCACAGGCGTCCGCGCGAGATCGGCGAGTCCGGGTCACCCTCGATCTGGATGACCTTCTCGTCCTTGACGTAGACCTTCTGGCCGCAGCCGACGGCGCAGAACGGGCAGACGCTCTGCACCACCCGGTCGGCCGTCGCGTTACGCGAGGTCATCGCCTTCGTCTTCGCGGACTGCACGGCCGGCCCGCGGCCGAAGCGATCCGTTCGCAGCTGCCGGAGCACCGGCCATTCGAGCGGACTCAGGGACGCCATGGTTCGACCCTAGCCGTCGTACGGACCCCCGCAGAAGGGTGGCGCGGCGGGTTTGTTGGCGCCGTCAAAGCCGGTTGTGGGGCTGCGTACGACGGCCCCGCGCCATGTTCACGGCGTACGACGCGGCGGCGAGCTCGGCCAGCGCGAACGCATCGGACGTCGAGCGACCGGTCAGCTCCTGGATGCGGCGCAGCCGATAGCGGACGGTGTTCGCGTGGCAGTGCAGGACGGTCGCCGCGACCTCGGCCGATCCCGCCGCGTCCAGGTACGCCGCCAGCGTCTCCAGCAGCGCGTCCCGGTCGTCTTCGGGCAGCGTGAGCACGCTGCCGAGGACCTCCTCGGCGAGGCGGTCCCCCTCGCCCGGCGCCTGGGCCATCAGCGCGGCGAGCGGGCTGTCGCCGAACATCGTCACCCCGGTGGAGCCGGCGGGGCGCATGGTGAGCGCGGCCCGCGCCAGCTGCAGCGCCCGCGGCGATCCGCTGATCGGCCGGTAGAGCGGGCTCACGCCGACCCGGTTGCGCGCGACCGAGCCGAGGATCTCGAGCAGCTCCTCGGACTGGTCGGCCCGGACGGCCACGATGCCGAGCTGCAGCGCCGGGGTCAGCCGCCACGCGGAGGCGATGTTGGCGACACCCAGCGCGCGCTCGATGCCGGGCAGCGCCTCCTCGGCGAGCCGTCCGGTCTCGGCCGCGACGACCACGAGGTCGCCGTCGGGCGGCAGCCCGAGCAGGGCGGCGGCGTCCCACGGCCCGGCCTCCGACGCGGTCTGGCCGGTCAGCACGGCCTCGACCAGGGCACCGCGGCGCCGCTGCTGGCGCAGCATCAGCTCGGCGGTCGTCAGCCGGTAGGCCTCGGTCACGGCCACCGCGTGCTGGTCGGTCAGCTGCCAGACCCGGCTCGCGGCGTCCAGCAGAGCGGCCTCCGACGAGCCGGGGTCGCGTGTGCGCGCCCGCGCGACCAGGGCGTCCCACAGCGTCGCGAAGCTGATCCGGTAGGCCTGCAGCACCTCCGGCAGCGGGGCTCCCTGGTGGGCGCGTCGCCGGCCGGTCTCGCGGGGCACCTCGAGGTCGGGCGTCCCGTCCGGGTCGGCGAGGGCGGCGAGCATGAACCGCATGTTCAGGGTGACCGATCGCGCGAGCTCGGCGGCCGGGACCAGCTCGCCGTTCGCGTAGAGCGGGATGCGCTCGCGGACCAGGCCACACGCCTGCGCGACCAGTGCGCTCAGCTCACCCTCGGCCCAGCCGGCCAGGTCGGCGAGGACGGGCTCCCGGTCCGTGCTCACGGGCGCCTCCTGATCACGAACCCCAGCATGGCTGCGAATCTACCGCTGCTCGCGGTGCCGTCCGGCTCTCCGCGGGCGCCGGATCGTCGAGCGTTGCCCGGCCGCACAGCACCCCTTGTCGCGCTCCACAGACCTGCCCTGCAGCGATTCCCCGGCGGGTCGGGGCCGTGCTATTCCGGCACCATGAGCGAGCACCACGTCGACGTGGCTGACACCGCTGCCGCGATGGGGTCCGGTGACGTCGCGTGCCTCGGCACCCCACGGCTGCTCGCCTGGTTCGAGGCCGCCACCTGCGAGCTCGCCCAGGCCCTCCTCGACGAGGGCCAGACCACCGTCGGCACGGGCGTCGAGCTGGAGCACCTCGCACCGTCGGCGGTGGGCAGCACCGTCACCATCGACGCCCACGTCCGCGAGCGGACCGAGAGGTGGCTCGACTACGACGTGACGGCGACGGACCCCGCCACGGGCCGGCTCCTGGCCCGCGCGACGATCACGCGCGCGATCGTCGACCGGTTGGACTTCGTCGAGAGGATGCGCCGGCGCTCCGTTCCGTCCGGTCCCTGATGAGGTAGGTGACGACGAAGCCGCACAGCACACCGAGCATCGTCCCCAGCGCTCGCGTCTCGATCAGCTCCCGTACGCCGATGGGCGCGGCCAGCTCGGTCATCAGCATGATCATCGGGGTGAAGAAGCTGAGGGCCAGCGTGTAGTTGGCCGCCATGAACAGCTCGGCCGGGAACAGCAGGACGATCACCACGACGGCCAGCGACCGCGGGCCCATCCCCGTGGCCAGCAGCAGCGCGGTGATGCCGAGCCCGGCCAGGGTGCCGGCGATGCGGTGGACCCCGCGCCAGAACCGGCGGCGGGGGTCGGCCGCCGCGAGGGTCACCGCCGCTCCGGCGATGGCCCAGTTGACGTGGCCCAGCCCCGCGACGA
Source organism: Nocardioides sp. (assembly GCA_035248385.1). GTDB lineage: Bacteria > Actinomycetota > Actinomycetes > Propionibacteriales > Nocardioidaceae > Nocardioides. The sequence goes on from DATFHM010000346.1 coordinate 8,031, forward strand.
GGGCCAGCGAACCCGCGACGGTCACGGCGACGGCGTACCTCAGCGCGTGGAGGAGGGCCTCGGGACGGGCACGGACGCGCTGGCCGCGGAAGGCCTCGGTCACGGCGCGCGGCGTGATCGGGTGGGCGTCGCCACCGGAGAGGCCGATGCAGATCGCGATCGCCGCGCCGCCGGCCGCGATCAGCCAGGACGCTACGGGCGCGAGCACCGCGCTCGGCACGCCGGCGATCGCGCCCAGCGCGAAGATGCCGTAGAACGGGCCGTCCGGCCGCAGCGCGAAGAAGTCCGCGAGCAGCGACCCGGCGACCGCGAACGCCGCCGCGGCACCGATCACCACCAGCGCGGATGCGTGCGCGTGGGCGAGCAGCACGCCCAGCGCCGTACCGGACAGCAGGAGGACGGCGCCCTGGGACTGGTGCAGCAGCCGCATCACCCGGGAGTCGGCCCGCCCGTACATCCCGGTGAACGACCCGAACACGGCGTAGATGATCAGGTCCGGCCGGTCCACGGCGACGAGCGCCAGGCCCGGTACGACGAGACCCGCCGCCACCCGCAGCGCGTGCGCCCGGTCGCTCTCGGGAACCACCCGACCCAGTCGGCCGGCACTCGTCATCCCCACTGCCTTCTCACGATCCGTCGGTCGCGCCGATGGTCCCGCACCCGGGCACCCCTCCGCCACCCCCTTGGGCGCGGGGACAACCGCCGTTGTCGGCCCGCCCCGACGCTCGCGAACCGCGTCGGTGCGACCCAGATCACACGCATCCTCCCGTGTCGCGAGGGACGACCCGGGCACCGACCAACCATGACCAAGGACCACGCATCAGAAGCACGAGAAGGGCTCCTCGACACCGTGGCCGGCAAGGCCAAGGAGGTCGCCGGGGCTATCACCGGCAAGGACGAGCTGGTCGAGGAGGGTCAGCTCCAGCAGGCCGAGGCGCACCAGCGGCGGGAGGCGGTGGCCGACTCGGCCGTCGCCGACGCCAAGCGGCAGGAGGCGTCCGAGCAGCTGCACGAGGCCCGCCAGGAGACCGCGGCCCGGCAGAACGCGGCCGAGACGCAGGCACGTCAGGAGGAAGCGGCGGCCGAGGGAGAGCGTGCCGCCCAGCACGCCTCGGCGGACCGGGAGGCCGAGCAGCGGAAGACCCGGGGCGCCGAGGCCGCGGAGGAGCGCGCCGACGACGTCGCCGCTCGCCGCGTCGACGAGGCCGTCGGCCTGGAGCGATCGGCCGAGGCCGCTGAGCAACGCGCGGAGTCGGAGCGCAGGCGGCTCGAGAACGAGGCCGCCCACACCGAGGAGCGCGCAGCCGAGCTGCGCGCCGCGAACGAGAGGACCAGCCGATGATCAGCACGCTCATCTCCCTGCCCTACGAGCTCACCCGGCGGCCGATCGTCGCCGTCGGCGACGGGCTCACCCACCGCCTGCGGGAGGACGCGACTCCGCGCGTCTTCGTCGACTGGGCGATCGGCTCGGCCGACCGGCTGGCCGGGATCCTCCTGCGCGACCCGGCGATCGCCCGACGCGGTGTCGACCGGATCGATCGATCCGCCGGCCTCGCGGAGGCGGCCCGCCTCGAACGGAAGGCGGACGGGAAGCGCGACGCCGCTCGTGCGACTCAGGAAGCCTGGCGGGCGAAGGCGCAGGACCAGCGTGAGGCGGCCCAGGAGACCGTGGCGCGAGGCCTCGACGAGGCCGACGCGGTCGAGGCACACACCAAGCACGACGCTCGCGTCGCCGCGACGAACGCCGCGACGGCGAAGAAGGCGGCCGCCGACAGGGAGGCGTCGCGCAAGCGGTCCGCCGCGCGGGAGCGCCGGGAGCGGGCGGCCGAGGTGGCCGCCGCCAAGGAGAAGGTCGCCCAGCACCATGCGACCGCCGAGCTGGAGGAGGCGCGCCGCGACGAGGCTGCCGCGGCCGAGGCCCGCAAGGACGCGGACCGTCTCGAGGAGCTCACCGACGCGAAGAAGGCCGAGCGCCGGCACTCGTGACGGCCGCGTCCGACGTACGACGACGGCGGACCCGCCACACGATGATCGCCAGGACCACGACCACGGCGACAGCTGCTGCCGCCCCCTTCCCGAACCAGGACTCGACCTTCGCGTAGGAGCTGCCGGCGGCGTAGCCGAGGAGGACGACGGCCGTCCCCCAGGCGACGCCGCCGAGCGCGTTGAAGGCGAGGAACCGCAGGTACGGCATCTTGGCGGTGCCGGCGAGCGCGGGCATGACGGCTCGGAAGAACGCCGTCCACCGCCCGAGGAAGACCGCCCAGCCACCTCGCCGCGCGAGGAAGGACTGGGCCTTCCGCAGCCGATCGCGGTGCTTCCTGAAGAACCGCATCTCCAGGACGCGCGCCCCGAGACGGCGGCCCACCTCGTACCCGACGGTGTCGCCCACGATCGCCGCGACGACCACGACCACCAGGACCACTGCCAGCGAGGCGTGACCGAGGCTGGCAGCGACACCGCCGAGGATCGCGGCCGTCTCCCCCGGCAGCACGAAGCCGACGAAGAGAGCGTCCTCGGCGAGCACGACTCCGCCGACGAGGAGATAGACCAGCCAGCCCGGCGCCGACAGGATGCGCTCGACGAGACCGTGCAGCAGCCCTGTCATGACGTGGTCACCCGACGCGGATCCATCCGGTGCGGTACCCACGCCCCGCACATGTGTGTCAGGCGGTGACGCTGTCGCCGATCACGGGAGGCGTCGGCAGCACGGACCGCCGCCACTCCTCGCGGAAGTCGGGGTGCTCGGCGTACGACACGGCGAGCTCCTGGAGCGTGCCGAAGGCGCACTCCCAGGCATCGGTGCGCTCGACGTAGCTGTGCGGCTCGTCGTAGATCCAGGCGAGGTGCTCGACGATCCGCCGGTGCGTCTCGGGCAGGCTCAGGAGGCGCCGCTCGAAGGGCGTCAGGCGGTGGCCGGTGACCAGACTGGCCAGGTGTTGGTCCTCGGCGATCCGCGCCAGGAGGAACTCGGTGATCGTCACAGCAACGTCTCCACTCCGAGAAACGCTCTGCTCCTCTACCTACTTCATGTCACGAGGGGCCCATTTCGTGACACCCGCGAGGCACTGCGCTCGAACAACCTCAGTCGAGCGGCGGTCGTGACCCGTCGCGCGCGCGGAGCGCTGCCTGGGTCCGGTCGCTCACCTGGAGCTTGTCGAGGATGCGCGAGACGTAGTTCTGCACGGTCTTCACGCTGAGTCCCAGCGCCCGGGCGATCTGCTGGTTGCTCCGTCCCTCGCCGAGGAGCCGGAGGACGTCCGCCTCCCGTTCGGTGAGCCCGACGTACGCCGAGGACCTGGCCGGGCCCGTGTCGGCAGCCGTCGCCGCGAGCACCCGGGCAGCGATCCCGGAGCCGAAGACGGCCCCGCCGGCGGCGACCGTCGTGACCGCGGCGGCGATCTCCTCACCCGTGGAGCCCTTCAGCACGTAACCGCGGGCCCCTGCCTTCATCGCGGCGAGGACGGTGTCGTCGTCGTCGACCATCGTCACCACGAGGACGGCGGGCGGATCGGGAGCGGCGCAGATGCGGGCGGTCGCCTCCACGCCCGACATCGTCGGCAGGTTGAGGTCCATCAACACCACGTCGATCTCGCCGCCGGCCAGGTCGACCGCCTCCGGCCCGTCCGCGGCCAGGGCACTGACTGCGATGCCCGGCATCGCGTCCAGCGACGCGCCGAGTCCCTCGCGGAAGACGGGGTGGTCGTCGACCACCAGCACGCGCACGTTCACGACGCCACCGCCCGTGCGGTCGCCGCCGGCACGGGCAGCTCGGCGAGCACGGTGGTCCCCGCCGGCGTACCGACCACCGTGAGGACGCCGCGCATCTCCTCCGCCCGCTCGCGCATGGTGTGCAGGCCGTTGCCCGCCGTCGCCCCCGGCGGCAACCCGATCCCGTCGTCGGCGACCTCCAACCGGAGCGCGTCGCCCTCGCAGGACAGCTCGACCCGGCAGTGGCGGGCGCCGGCGTGCCGCACCACGTTGGTCACCGCCTCGGTGCCGATGCGGAAGGCAGCGACCTCCGCGGCCGCCGACAACGGCGGCAGCGGCTCCACGGCGAGCTCCACCTGCAGTCCTGCCCCGGAGGTCAGGCGGTGGATCGCCTGCTCCAGCGCGGCGGCCAGGCCCAGCTCGTCCAGTGCCGGCGGCCGCAGGCCCTCGACCACGCGGCGTACGTCGAGCACGGTGGCGCGCAGCTCGGCGCGAAGGCTGCGCACCAGGCCGGCCGCGGTGGGGTTGTCGGTGACCGACCGCTCGATGACGTCGAGCCGCAACAGGTGCCCGGCCAGAGCGGGTCCCAGGCCGTCGTGCAGGTCGCGGCGGAGCCGACGCCGCTCCTCCTCCCGAGCCAGCACCGCACGTTCGAGTGCTCGCTGGAGGTCGATCGTCAGGCGGTGGTCGCGCAGCACGCCACCGAGGTGGACACCTAGGTCCTCGACGAGCCGGCGGTCGGCCGGTCGCAACGGGGTGGCGGGCGGAGCGAACCGGAGCACACCGAGGCGCTCGCCGTAGGCGAGCAGGGGGACCTCGTCCTCGGCGGGAGCGGTCCCGCCGGACGACGCCAGCACGTGGCCGTCGAGGTCCTCGATGCGGACCCCGCGCAACCCGAGGGCGGCCAGCTCGTCGGTCGCCTCCTGCAGCAGCCGCTCGGGCCCGGCCGAGGCCTCGAGGCGCTGGCCCAGCCGGGCGAGGACCTCGTAGGGCTCCTGCCACCTGCCGAAGAGCACCCGGTCCACCCCTCGTTGCAACACGTCCCGCATCGGCGCGAACGACACGGCGACGATGCCGACCGCCACCGCCGGCAGCCAGGAGACGGTGCCCACGTCGAACGCTCCACCGACGGCGTCGAGCACGGCCGCGTAGATCAGCGCGACCAGGGCCGACAGCACCAGCCACACGAGACCCCGGTTGGCGGCCGTGCGCAGGTCGTAGAGCCCCCGCGCGAGGACGGCGTACCCGATCGCGACGGGCAACGGCAGAACGGCGACGCCGAAGAGCCACGTCGGAGCACCGGGGATCAGGGACAACGGACCCGCCAGCACCGGGAGGCCGGCCGTTGCGGCCAGGAAGGTGAGCTGCTGGCGCTCGAGCGCGTCTCCGTCCTTCCACCGGCGGCGCAGCTGGGCGATCGCGCCCCCGGCGACCACGACGGCGAAGGGGAGGCTCAGGAGGAACGCCACGGCGTCGAGCGCCATCCAGCTCTTCGGCAGGGCGATGGGGTTGTGCCAGCCCGCCAGCCTGAGGTTGGCGTCGGGCGCGGCCAGCGTGTCGACGACCGCGGCGACCACCACGACGACCAGGGACCTCGTCAGCCACCGCCAGCGCGGACCCGCGAGGTGGCCGGTCGGGAAGTAGATCGGCAGCCCGAGGACCACGGCGTACCAACCGACGTCCCGGACCACGGCGGCACCGAGGATGACGACGGACAGCGCTGGGACCGTTCCCGGGTGGTCGAGCCCATACGACGCCAGGTCGATCCCGCCGTTGCCGACCGCCCAGGCCGCGCCGCCGCCGAGGAGCAGCCAGCCGATGCGGTGCGTCGGCCGAGCCGCGACCACGACAGCCCCGGTGAGCGCGAAGGCCAGCACCGGAGCCACGCTGACAGCGGTGGAGAGGAGGCTGGACGGCGAGTGCGTGCCCCCCACCGCGACGGTGGCCGACAGCCCCAGGACGCAGGCGCAGAGCAGCAGCACCATCGCCACCCCGGCCGGGACGGGGCGCGCAACGCGTTGGAGGGTCGTGGCGCTCATGGACCAAGGGTGTGGTCCCCGGGGCCTGGCAGCAAGGGTCTGCTTCCCACCTGGCTTGGGAGATCGTCCCGGCCATCGAGCGGGCCGGTGCTCTCGTCGGTGGGAAGCCCGGAGACGAGCGTTGGTCCCGGCGCCGACCGGTGCCGACCACACCAGATCCGCAGGAGTCCACCATGAAGAACACGACGCTCGTCACCACGGCGGCCGCAGCCCTTGCGGTGGCCGCCATCTCGCTCACCGCGTCCGTCCCCAGCCAGGCCTCGGCCGCGCGGACGACGCACCACCTGAGCTTCGTCAGCCACACCCTCGCCGACCGCCAGATCGGTCACGCGGGCCTCATCGAGGCCGACAAGGTCGTCCGGAACGGAGCCGTGATCGGGTACACGGCGAACTCCTGCACCTTCGACTTCGCTTCCGGCACCGCACGCTGCCTCGTCACGCTGGCGCGCCCCGACGGCCAGCTCCGGACCCGCGTCACCGTCGACAGCGACAGCGGAGCGGTCACCGGCAAGGTCGTCGGCGGGTCGGGTGCGTACGCCGGCGCTCTCGGCTCCGTCAGCGGGCACGCCACGAGCTCGAGCACCGTCGCGATCAGCCTGCGCTGGACGGACTGACCGGCCCCCAGCGCGCTGCCCCAGCACAGAACGAGACAGGGTTCCTTCTCCTCGGCCGAGGAGAAGGAACCCTGTTGCTTGCACGGTGGGAAGCGGGGCTGCCCTCAGGCGCGGGGCAGACCGGCACCCACCGCGGTGTAGTCGTCGCGGGCGAGCAGCTCCTCCGGGTTCACCATCTGGCCGCCGATCTCCACCCAGCCGAGGAAGTGGTCGGAGGTCCAGTCCAGGGCGCGCTGGATCTCCTCCGGGAAGGACCGCAGCTCCTCGAGGGTGTACGTGAGGAAGGAGTTCTCCTCGGGACGCAGGAACGCGAGGTCGTAACCCATCGACAGACCGAAGCGGTACTCGTCCTCGGTCGAGTTGACGCCACCGCCGTGGTAGGTGGAGCCGATCCAGATGAGTGCCGAGCCCGCCGACATCTCGGTCGGGATGGCCTCCTCGACCTTCGGCGCGCGCTCGTCGTCCCACAGGTGCGACCCGGGGATGACCATGGTGCCGCCGTTCTCCGCCTTGAAGTCGGTGATGGCAACCATGATCTGCACACGAGCCTCACGCTCGCAGGGGTGACGCCACAGCCAGACGGTGTCGTCCCGGTGCAGCGGCTGCGCGCCCTGGCCGGGGCCGATCTTGATCGCCATGGTGCCGCCGATGTGCATGCCGGAGGGGCTCTCGGCAGCCTCCTCGCCGAAGAATGCGGTGATCGGCTTGTTGAGGATCTTCTCCGCGATGCCCCGGTACAGCGGGTTGAGGGCGACCGTCGCCATGTGCTCGGTGCGGGCGAAGAGACCGCTGGCGCGCTTGGTGCGGGTGCCCGCGAAGAACTCGTCGTGGCCGGTGTCGACACCGTCCAGCACGGGCTCCAGGTCCTTCTTGATCCCCTCGACGAGATCGGTGTCGAAGAGGCCCTCGATGATCACGCCGCCGTCGCGGAGGATCACCTCGACGGCTTCCTCGGGGGTGGCCTCGGGAGTGAGGCGGGTCAATCCGTCCTTGCTCATGGCAGGTTCCTCCCTTTCCAGGAGAGCGGCCCCGATGCGGCGCACACAGAGCCGTGGTCGTGTGATGTGCACCTCACCGTAGGCCAAACTAATCGTGTGATCAAGTCGTGTGATTAGAAATCTTGGGACGGCCTTCCGCACTCCCCGATGCACGCGGCAGTCCTGGGGCGGGAACGGCTCCGCGGTCGTCAGGACGCGGGCGTCACGGCGTCGAACGCCGGCTCGATCAGCTCGATCGCGGTTGCCAGGTCGGCCCGCGCGATGCGCTCCGAGCGCGTGACGACGAAGCGCAGCAAGATCCCGTCGATGAGCGAGGCCACGATCCGGCCGAAGCGGTCGTGGCGGTCGGTCCGCTCGGCAGCCCCCTCGGCGCGCTGCAGGCCCTCCGCGACGACGTCGTCGAGCTGGCGCATGACGCTCATCGCCTGCGCCTTGCGCTCCTCCTCGACCAGCGCCCAGTTCAGCAGCTGGTACTGCGCCGCGATGATGTCCGGGTCCGCGATGGCCAGCTCCACGTAGCGGGTCATCAGCTCCCGGGCAGTCCCCCCGAGACCTGCGCCGGCAGCGATGGCCTCGTCGACGAGCTCGCTGGCGACGTCCCAGCAGTAGGCGAAGGTCGCCTCGAGCAGATCGTCCTTGCTGCCGAAGGTGTAGTGGAGCGTGCCGATGTTCGCATTGGCCTCGGCTCCGATGCGACGCGTCGTCGCCTTGGCGACGCCGTCCCGGCCGATGATCCGTGCCGCCACCTCGACGATCTGGCGGCGACGCTCGGCCGCGGGCACGTGTGCCATCCCTGCTCCTCGTTCCGGGCGCGTTCCCACGCGCGAGCTAATCACCTGCTTAGGTTCATCGAAGCCTATCCCCCGTACCGGGTCGCCACGGGTCTCGCGGCGAGGTGCCGGCACAGGAAGCCGGACGCCTCAGAGACGGCCTCGCGCGCCTTGGCCACGGACTCGACCTCGGTGAAGAAGCCGTGCGCGACGCCGTCGTAGCGGGACAGCTCGACCTCGCTCCCGGCCCAGGCCGCGGCCGCTGCGAACCGCTCGTAGTCGGACCGGAGCGGGTCGACCTCCGCCGAGATGATCAGCATCGGCGGAAGGACATGGAGGGCCGCGGAGAGCTCGGGAACGGCGCGGGGGTCGCAGGCGGCATCCGGTCCATCGAGGTACAGGCCCACCATCCACTCGGCGTCCGCACGGCACAGGATGGGCGCGTCCTCGTAGACCTCCCACGACGACCCCTCGAAGCGCGCCGACGTGGCGGGGTAGGCCAGGACCAGGCACGCCGGCTGGGCGCGGCCGGCAGCCGCGAGCGACGTACACACCGACAGGGCGAGGTTGCCGCCGGCACTGTCGCCGGCCAACGCCAGCCGGCTGGCATCGATCCCGAGCTCTCCCGATGCGCGCTCGAGCCAGTCGTAGACGGCGAGGCAGTCGTCGGCGGCGGCCGGGAACACCGATTCCGGAGCTCGTCGGTAGTCCACCGACACCACGACGCATCCCACGTCGCGGGCCAACGTCCGACAGAGGGCGTCGACCCCGCCGAGCGTGCCGATGACGAAACCGCCGCCGTGCAGGTACACGAGCGCCGGCCGCACCCCGCCGCCGGTCGGACGATAGGCACGCACCCTGACCACTCCGGCCGCGGTCGGCACCCGCAGGTCCACCACGTCGAGGTCCGGGTCCGACCCGTCGACCGGGTTCGCGCTGTCGAACATCGCGCGCACCGTGTCCACCCCGTAGCGCGAGTACGGCGGCGGGGGCGCCTCCCGCAGCACGGTCTCGGCGAGCGCCCGCGCGTCGTCGTCCAGCAGGTCGAGCATCGCCCGTACCGAGAGCCCCATCGCGGTCCTCCTCAAAAGTTTTTCGCCGCTTCCTCTTGACGTGACGGCGGCAACAGTATGAATCTAATCACGAGACCTAATCAAGTGATTAGGTCCAACGAGTAGATCCGAGAGGTCCGACATGTCCGAGGCAACAGAGCCCGCCGCCGCCACGCAGGTGACGGTCGCCGGGCGCCGTACCCCGATGGTGCTCTCCGTCGCCCGTGCCCTCCGCGAGGGACTCGAGCGCGGCGGGCAGCTTCCGGCCGACACCAGCCCGCGGACGGTCCTGCTCCGCTCGGCTGTTGATGCACAGCAGGCGTTCCTGACGTTCGCCGACGGCGGCGTCACCGTCGCGGCAGATCCCGCCGGCGACGCCGACGTCACCTGGGAGGTCCGCTGGTCCAACCCCACTCCCGCGGAAGCCGGGGACGACCCCTTCGCCCAGCGAGTCGCCGGCCTGCTCGCCGGCGGATCGGGCGACTGGCGCCAGGCCGCCGAGCGCTTCTGGAGCCGGGCCGGCGCGTTGCCGGGCCTTCCTGAGGGGCTGCAGGTCTTCTGCGCCGACGACGAGGGCGAAGCGGTCGTCGGCGCCCCCGGCCCCGACGGTCAGGGCGTTCTCGGCACTGCCGCCGCTCTCACCAGCTTCTTCGACGGACGGGCCACCATGCTCGAGGTCCTCGAGGGCGGCGAGTTCGGCATCAACATCTCATTCCCTGTTCTGTCCGCCCTGCTGGGCGCCAACCTGAAGGTGGTGTGTGGTGAGCTCTGAGCGCGCCTCCATCGAGGACATCGACAACCTGACCGACGTCCGCATCGAAGCGACCAACCACGACGGCGTCCTGATCGGGAAGGTGGTCTCGCCGGCCAAGTACGCGGCCGGCCGAGAGACCGGTATCCCGTTCGCGGACCTCATTCTCGGTCTCGACCTGACCAACCACGCTCCGTTGGGCTTCGCATTGCCGGCGTGGCGTCAGGAGGGCTTCATGCCCGACCTCACGATGCGCCCGGACGAGGCGACGCTCCTGGAGTGGGAGGCCGGCTCCGCCTCGGTGATCTGCGACTTCTGGACAGCCGAGGGCGAGCCCGTCGCGGCCGATCCGCGCCAGACCCTCAAGCGGGTGGTGGCGGCGTACGCCGAGCGTGGCCTCACGGTGAAGGCCTCTGTCGAGATCGAGGCCACCGTGTTCCAGGAGTCGATCGACCAGGCGCGTGCGCAGGACTACCAGAACCTGACCCCGCTCGGCGGCAACGCCGGTGCGGCCTGCATCATCGCGAAGTCGCCCGACTTCCTGGCCTACGGGAAGGCGGTCGTCGCGCGGCTCGCCGAGCTCGGCATCGACTGGGAGGCGTGGTCGGACGAGGCCGCGAGCGGGCAGATCGAGTTCAACCTCGCGCCCGCCGACGCGGTCACGGCCGCCGACCTGTGGGCGCGGACCCGCCAGGTGATGCGCGAGGTCGCCTACGCCCAGGGCCGCAGCGTGACGTTCATGTCGAAGTGGTCGGCCGAGTACGGCCAGGGATCGCACCTCAACGTCTCGGTGAGCGATGAGGAGGGCAACCTCTTCTTCGACAGTGCCGATCCGTCGCAGCCGAGCGAGCGGATGCTCCACTTCCTCGGCGGTGTGATGGGCTCGATGGCGGGTGCCACCAGCTTCGCGCTGCCGACCATCACGGCGTACCGCCGGCTCATCGACCTCGAGGGTCCGCCGGTCACCCAGACCTGGGGTGTCAGCAACAAGTCGTGCGCGGTGCGCGCGGTGCTCGCGGGCCCCAAGGCGAGCCGTCTCGAGTACCGCGTCCCGTCGGCGGACTCCAACGCCTACCTCGCTCTCGCGTCCTTCCTCGCGGCGGGCCTGGCCGGCCTCGACAGCAAGGCGACACCGCCGCCGGCGTACGAGCTGATGGCCTGGGGGGCTCCGGAGGAGATCGCCCCGCGCATCCCGAACAACCTGTACGACGCGATCGAGGCGCTCGAGAAGGACACCGTCCTGCGCGAGTACCTCGGAGACGAGCTCGTCGACTACTGGATCGGCCTGCGGCGCTGGGAGTGGCTCACGTTCCACACCGAGACCGACCGCGACGACGACCAGCTCTCGGTGTGGGAGTCGAAGCGCTACTTCGAGCTCGCCTGAGCACTTCGCCCCCTCCGCCTGGACCGCGCCAGCTCGCACGAAAGAAGCAGCAGTGAACGCACAACCGAGCCACCGCTCCCCCGCAGACTGGCGCGCACTCGCCGCCGCCGTCCCCACGTCCTTCGGGATGTGGGACGGCGGTGGCTGGGCCGACGCCGAGACCGCCGAGACCCTCGCCCTGCGTGACCCGTGGGCCGGCGAGGACTTCACGCAGGTCCCGGCCGCGACCACCTCCGACGTCGACCGCTTCGTCAAGCGGGCGCTCGACTCCTTCGACTCCGGCGTCTGGTCACGGATGCCTCCCGCGGCCCGCGGCCGCGTTCTGATCACCTGGGCCGACCTCATCGACGCCCACGCCGACGAGCTCGCCGTGCTGGTCTCGCGGGAGATGGGCAAGCCCGTGCGCGACGCCCGCAACGTCGAGGTCAGCACCACCGCGAAGATCCTCCGGTGGTACGGCGAGCTGGCCGACAAGCTCATGGACGACTCGCCGCGCGGCCTCCCGGACGCCCTCGCCCTCGTCACCCGCGAGCCGGTGGGCGTGGTCGCGGCCATCACCCCGTGGAACTTCCCGCTCAGCCTGGCGATGCTCAAGATCGCCCCGGCGCTCATGGCGGGCAACAGCCTGATCCTCAAGCCTGCGCTCCAGACCTCCGTCTCGTCGCTGCGCCTCGCCGAGCTGAGCGCCCAAGCCGGGCTGCCGGCCGGCGTCTTCCACGTCGTGACCGGACGAGGTGCCACGGTCGGTTCCGCCTTGAGCCAACACCGGTCCGTCGCCTGCATCACCTTCACCGGCTCGACGGAGGTCGGTCTGCGACTGCTCGGGGACTCCTCTGTCTCCAACGGCAAGACCGTCTCGCTGGAGCTGGGCGGGAAGTCGCCGAACATCATCTTCGCCGACGCTCCCGATCGCCAGGTCGCCATCGCCACCGCAGTGTGGGCGTTCACGTTCAACACCGGCCAGATGTGCACCGCCGGCACGCGCCTGTACGTCGAGGACTCGATCTTCGACGAGGTGGTCGACGGGGTCTGCGCCGGCGCGGAGAAGCTCAGGCTCGGCGACCCCCTGGACCCCGAGACCGACCTCGGACCGCTCAGCAGCCGCAACCAGCGCAACACCGTCCTGGAGTACATCGCCTCCGGCCTCAAGGACGGCGCCACCCTGCGCACCGGCAGCGACCAGGCAGTCGACGCCGATCGGTCGCTGGTCGCACCCGCGGTCTTCACGGGCACCGACTCCTCGATGGAGGTGGCCCGGGACGAGGTCTTCGGCCCGGTGGTCTGCATCCAGCCGTTCCGCGACGAGGCCGAGGCCCTCCGGCTGGCCAACGACACCGAGTTCGGCCTCGCGGCATCGGTGTGGACGCGCGACGTGTCCCGCATCCACCGCATGTCGCGCGGGCTCGACGCCGGCAACGTCTGGGTCAACTGCTACGAGGAAGGCGTGCCCGCGACCCCGTTCGGTGGTCGCAAGATGTCGGGCAACGGCTCCGACAAGGGCACCTACGCCCTCGACAAGTACACCCACCTCAAGCACACCTGGATCGCGCTGTGAGCGAGGAGATCCTGGCCGCCGTCCTCAACGAGGCGCCCGGGAAGCTGGAGCTGGAGACGCTCGTCCTCGACGCGCCGGGGCCGGACGAGGTGCTCGTCGACGTCCACCACGCCGGTCTGTGCCGCTCCGACCTCCACGAGATCGAGGGCGTCTGGCCGGCCACCTGCCCGACCGTCCTGGGCCACGAGGCCTCCGGCGTCGTCCGCGAGGTCGGCGACCGCGTGACCAGCCTCCGGCCCGGCGACCACGTCGTGACCTGCCTGAGCGCCTACTGCGGGACCTGCCGGTACTGCCTCTCGGGCCACCTCACGCTCTGCACCGGCCGAGGCCACCTGCGGGACCGCAGCCGCCCCGTCCTGACGAACTCCGCCGGACGGGCCGTGCACCCCACGGCCGGCCTGGGCGCCTTCGCCACGGCGATGGTCACCCACCAGCACTCCCTGGTGGCCGTCCCGAAGACGATGCCCCTCGCAGCGGCGTCGGTGCTCGGGTGTGCGGTCGTGACCGGCATCAGCGCCGTCTTCCGCAGCGCCCGCGTCGAGCCCGGCGCGACCGTGGCCGTCCTCGGCTGCGGTGGCGTCGGCATCGCCGCCATCCAGGGCGCCCGGCTGGCCGGAGCCAGCCAGGTCATCGCCATCGACACCAACAACCAGCGGCTCACCGACGCACTCGGGTTCGGCGCCACCGCCACCGTCAACGCCGCCGAGACCGACTCGGTCGAGGCCGTGCGCGAGCTGACCGGCGGCGGCGTGGACTACTCGTTCGAGGCGATCGGCTACGCCGCCACCGTCGAGCAGGCCTTCGCCATGCTCGGCCCGGGCGGCACCGCGACAGTGCTCGGCCTGGTCCCGGACTCCCAGCCCCTCTCCATCCGCGCCGCCGAGCTCTTCGCCCTCGAGAAGCGCCTGCAGGGCGCCTTCATGGGCTCTAACCAGTTCCCCATCGACATCCCGCGCTACGTGCAGCTCTACGAGCAGGGTCGCCTCGACCTCGACTCCATGCTCTCCGCCTTCGTCGACCTCGAGGACCTCAACGAGGGCTTCGAGCAGATGAAGCAAGGCGGCCTGACGCGCGTGATCGCCAACGTCAGGAGGCAGGCATGACGCCGCTCATCGCCATCACCGGACGCCGCATCGCGGCCAGCACCCTCAAGGGACTCGACGCACGCTGGGCCACCGGACAGGTGGACATGTTCTGGGCGGAGTTCGGCACCAAGATCGCCGAGGCCGGCGGCATCCCCGTCCAGCTCCCCTACGAGAGCTCCGGGGCCGACGTCGTCGAGCGGATGGATGCACTCGTCGTCACGGGCGGTCAGGACGTCGACCCCGGGCTCTGGGGCGGACCGGAGTCGCGGGGCAACATCGGCGGTGAGGTCCTCAAGATCGACCGACGCCGCGACGACTACGAGATCGCGCTCGTGCGGCACGCCCTGGCGCGCCGGATCCCCGTCCTCGGCGTGTGCCGCGGCCTTCAGGTCCTGAACGTCGCGCTCGGCGGCACGCTCGTGCCCCACCTGCCCGACACAGGGATCCAGCACGTGTCCTCCCACGGCATCCCCGACGAACGGCCGGACAAGGAGCACCCCGTCGACTTCACCGCGGGGACGCTCGCCGCGCAGCTGTACGGCGCTCGTGCGGCGGTCAACTCGTGGCACCACCAGGCAGCGGACCGCCTCGGCGACGGCCTCGTCGCCTCCGGCTACGCGCCGGACGGCGTCATCGAGGCGATCGAGATCCCGGGCCGGCCCGTGCTCGGCGTGCAGTGGCACCCTGAGATGAGCACCGAGATGGAGCCCTGCTTCCCGTGGTTGGTCGCGGCCGCGCGGGCCGAGGTCCTCGCCGAGGTGCCGTCGTGAGCGCTCTCCTCCGTGCCCTCTGGACCCACGCTGACGAGCGCGGCTCGTCCCCAGCCCTCGTCCACGCCGACGTCCGGCTGACCTATGCCGACCTGCGCGCCCGCATCGAGGCGGCCGCCGGCCAGCTCCTCGCCCACGGCGTCGAGCCCGGTGACCGTGTCGTGATCCTCGGCCACAACAGCATCGGCTGGGTGGTCGCCTACCTCGCCGGCCTCCGGCTCGGAGCGATCGTCTCGCCGGCGAACAACCGGCTCAACGTCGACCAGTTCCGTGAGCAGTGCGACCTCCTGGACGCCACCCTGATCGCTCACGACCACGACCACACCGACCTCGCGGCGAGCACGGGGCGAGCGACCGTCTCGGTGGGAGTGCTCGCCGCGAGCCCCCACGAGCCGCTTCCGGCCTCCCACCCCTGGCCGTCGGAGACCGACGACGCCGTCGTCAGCTTCACCTCGGGCACCACCGGCGTACCCAAGGGCGCGGTCCTCTCGCACGGCGCCATCGCCGCCGCCGCGCGAACCATCGCAGGCTGTGCAGACCTCGGGCCGGACGACAGCACCCTGGTGCTGGTGCCGCTGTTCCACAACACCGGCTTCAACGACCAGCTCGGAGCCCTGCTCACCGCTGGCGGCGCGACCCACCTGCTGTCGCTCTACCGCACCGCCTACGCCCTGGACGAGCTGGCGCAGCGGCCGGTCACCTTCCTCACCGCCGTCCCCAGCATCCTGCGCCTGTTGACCGTCGCCGAGGGCGCCGAAGCGGCGTACGGCACCGCTCGTGTCGTGCTCTTCGGTGGAAGCCCGATGCCCGCGGCCTGGTCCGAGGAGCTGCTCACCCGCTGGCCGCACCTCGTCCTGCTGCACGGCTACGGACTGACCGAATTCACCTCGGGCTGCACGGCCCTCCCCCCGGAGCTGATCAGGTCCAAGGGCGAGTCCGTCGGTGTGCCGCTCCCGGGCGTCACCGTCCAGGTCACCCGCGACGACGGGACGCCGGCGGCGACCGACGAGGTCGGTGAGATCTGGGTCAAGGGACCCACCCGGATGAGCCGCTACTGGGAGCAGCCTGAGCTGACCGCCGCCAAGACCAACGGCCCGTGGCTGTGCACCGGCGACCTCGGGGTCCTCGACTCCGACGGCCTGCTCTGGCTCACGGGCCGAGTCGACGACGTCATCAACCGCGGCGGCGAGAAGGTCCTCCCGGCCCATGTCGAGTCCACCGTCGCCTCTCTGCCCGAGGTGGCCGAGGCGACCGTCTTCGGCATCCCTGACCCGGTCCTGCAAGCCAGGATCGGCGTCGCCGTCGTGCTTCGGCCCACAGCCCACCTCGACGTCGAGGAGGCCCGTATGCAGCTGCACGCCCAGCTCCCCGACTACGCGGTGCCCGAGCGCTGGGTCATCTGCGACGCGCTCCCCCGCACCGCATCAGGCAAGGCAGACCGCCGCGCCATCGCACGCCTGTACCTGGAAGGGACCCACTGACCCATGGACACCACCTACGACGTGATCATCGTCGGAGCCGGCATCTCCGGCATCGCCGCTGCCGCGCAGCTGCAGCAGAGCTGCCCCGACAAGACGTTCGCGATCCTCGAGATGCGCGAGCGCGTCGGCGGCACCTGGGACCTGTTCACGTACCCCGGCATCCGGTCGGACAGCGACATGTTCACCCTCGGCTACGGCTTCCGGCCCTGGGTCGAGCCCGAGGCGATCGCCTCCGGCTCTGCGATCCGTGGCTATCTCGAGGACACCGCGCGCGAGCTCGGTCTCGACGAGAGGATCCGCTTCGGCACGCGCCTGGAAGCCGCGTCCTGGGACAGCGGGGAGAAGACCTGGCACCTCACCGTGCGGGACGCCGAAGGGCCGTCCCTGATCCGGACCCGCTTCCTCTACCTCGGTACGGGCTACTACAGCTATCGCGGTGGCTTCAACCCGGAGATCGCCGGCGAGGAGGACTTCACCGGCACGCTGCTGCACGCTCAGGACTGGCCGGAGGGCCTCGACTACCGCGGAAAGACGATCGCCGTCATCGGCTCGGGTGCCACCTCCGTGACCCTGATCCCCAACCTTGCCCGTGACGCGGCGAAGGTGACCATGGTCCAGCGGTCGCCGGGGTACGTCTACATCGAGTCCGGGGTGGATCCCGAGGCGGTGGGGCTGCGCGAGACGCTCGGACCGAGGGAGGCGTTCGCCCGGATCCGGATGCGCAACCTCCACAACCAGCAGCTGATGTACGCGACGGCTCGCGAGCAACCGGAAGCGTTCAAGAAGGAGCTCTTCGAGGCGATCGACGAGATCGTCGGCGAGGAGATCCGCAAGGCGCACTTCACGCCCAGCTACGAGCCGTGGGACCAGCGGGTGTGCGTCGTCCCCGACGCCGACCTCTTCCACGCGATCCGCGACGGCAAGGCCGACGTCGCCACCGGGCAGATCGAGCGGATCACCGCGACCGGCGTCCTGATGGCCGATGGCCGCCACATCGACGCGGACATCATCGTCAAGGCGACCGGACTCAACGTCGTGATGGGCGGCGAGGCGGAGTTCGACATCGACGGCGAGCCGCTGAAGATCGGCGACTGCTGGACCTACAAGGGCATGGCCCTGTCCGGCGTACCCAACCTCGTCTACGCCTTCGGCTTCATCAACGCCTCCTGGACCCTCCGCATCGAGATCGTCAACGACTACTGGTGTCGCATGCTCCGCCACATGGACGCAGTCGGCGCCGCCAGCGTCACGCCCTACCTGGCGGACGACGACCTGCCACGGCTGCCCTACGTCCTCGGCGTCGACTCGGGATACCTGCAGCGCGCGGCCGGTTCGTTCCCCGCGCAGGGAGACCGGGTGCCGTGGGTGAACCCGCAGAACTATGCCGAGACCCGGCAGCTGCTCGGCGCCGTCGACGACGGCGTCCTGACCTATGAGTCCTGAGAAGACGGAGACATCGCGATGCGCGTGACTGTTGTTGGTGGAGCCGGCGCCATGGGGCGCAAGGCCGTCGAGACGCTGACCTCCTTCGACGAGGTCAGCGAGGTCCGAGTCCTCGACCGTGACGTCGACGCGCTCGGCCTCCTCGAGCTTGATGAGCATCGGCGGGCGAAGATCTCGCCTGTCGTGGTCGACGCGCTCGCGGACGATCTCGTTCCCCACCTCGAGGACTCCGCGGTGGTGCTCAGCGCACTCGGGCCGTTCACGACGTTCGGGGAACGTGTTCTGGGGGCTGCCGTCGACGCCGGCGTCGACTACGTCGACATCAACGACGACTGGGAACCGACCATCAGCGCGCTGGAGTGGGACGAGCGAGCGACGGCAGCCGGGATCACTGCTCTGATCGGGATGGGGGCGAGCCCGGGCGTCTCCAACGTCCTCGCCACGCGAGCCGCTGCCGAGCTCGACGAGGTGCGTGAGCTCTACACCGGATGGGTCGTGGCCGGGACCGAGAGCGAGCCAGGCGGCGCACGGCCGGCGGCCGCTCTTCTCCACCTCGTGCACGAGTGCACCGGCAAGGTGCAGGTGGTCGAGGGCGGGGTGTCGACGCTCGTGACTCCGATGGAACCGAAGCGCCTGCGCTATCCCGGCATCGGACCGATCGACGTCAGCACGATCGGACACCCCGAGACGGTCACCCTGCCCCGCGTGTTCCCGAGCCTCCAGCGTTGCTACAACGTGATGGCGGGCCCCTCGTGGTGGTTCGACGCCGTCGCCCAGATCATGCGTGCAGTGGATGCGGGAGACCTCTCGCCCCGTGACGCAGCCTTGCGCATCGAGGACGGGATCGACCGTGCCGCCGACGCACCGAAGACCCTTCGCACACCGAATCTCTGGGCACTCGCCGTGGGCGAGATCGGAGGTCGTCCCGCTCGCGCCGCGGTCAGCCTGCAGCGCTGGTCCGCGGGCCGCATGGCGGGGGCCACCGCGATACCTGCCGCGATGGCCGTCCGCATGATCCTGCGCGGCCAGATCGCCAAGGCAGGCGTCAGCACCCCCGAAGAACTCGTGCCGTTCAGCCTGCTCATGGAGTCGCTGGCTCCCCTCTACGTGCTGCCCGACTCCCGCGGCCCCCTGTTCGACATCGCGACCGAGTACGACCCCGACCCAACGCAAGGAGAATGAAATGACCGAGAACTCAGAGCTGACCGGTCTGCGGGCCGGCACTGACCCCGGAGGCACCACCGGCCGCCTTCCCCTGATCGGCGTGGCCGCCCTTCTGGTCATCCTGACCAACGCCGTGGTGTTCATCCTGCCGCCGCTGCTGCCAGTCATCCAGACCGCCTACCAGCTGACCACGGTCTCCTCGGTGACCTGGATCTTCACCCTGCTCACGCTCGGCGGCGGCGCCGGCTTCGTGTTGCTCCCGCGACTCTCCGACGTGATCGGCGACCGCGACACCGCGGTGCTGTCGGGCGCGGCGCTGACGCTCGGAGCCCTCGTCGCCGCCGTCGGCAACTCCTACGCCGCGCTCCTGATCGGTTCCACGATCATGGGCTTCGGCATGGCAGCCCAGATGCTGCCGCTCGGCTTCCTTCGGCGGGCGCTGGGCGACAGCGGTCTGACGACCGCCGTCGCGGTCCTCGTCGTCGCCACGGGTGTGGGCATCGTGGTCGGCATGATCGGCGGCGGCTTCATCGTGCAGAATCTCTCGCTGCGCACCTTCCTCTACGTCCTCACCGGGGCATTCGCCGTGACGACGCTGGCGTCGTTCGCCGTCATCCCCCGCTCCCGTCCCGTCACGGCAACCGCCCGGATCGGCGTGACCGGCACCGTCTGGCTGATCGCCTGGGTCGGCGCCGTGCTGCTCGCCCTCACCCAGGGCGTGGTCTGGGGCAAGGAGGCGCTGATCCCGCTCGCGATCGGCGTCGTGGCCGCCGCCGGCTGGTGGTGGGCCGAGCGTCGCTCCGCGACGCCGGTCTTCGACCGGGTGCTGCTCCGGTCGCCGTTCGTGAGCGCCGCGTCCCTCGCCGTCGGCCTCTTCGCCACGGTGAACGCCGCGTTCCTCGTCCTGGTCAGCAACTACGCCCAGATCGACCCGTCGTACCTCAACCCGCACGACGCCTACGGCCTCGGCCGCACCGCCCTGCAGACCGGTTGGCTGATGGTCCCGTTCGCGGTCACCTTCCTCGTCGGCGGCACGGTGGTGGAGAAGCCCGTCGCCGAGGGACGCGGTGCCACCATGCTGATCGCCGGCGCCCTGATCAGCCTCGCCGGCCTGGCGCTCCTCGCCCTCGTCCACGACCAGCAGTGGGAGTACCTGGTGAGCGCCGGCATCATCGGCCTCGGCTGCTCCATGGGCTACGCCAGCGGCTTCGCGGTGGTGCAGATGGCGGTTCCCGAGGAGAAGGCCGGCATGGCCGCGGCCATCGCCGGCACCGCCATGGCGATCGGGTTCGCCCTCGGCTCGGCGATCGTGACCACGATCCTCACCGCATCGACGATCATCATCCCCGGCACCGACATCGCCATCGCGAAGGCCGGTCAGTACACGACCAGCTACTGGACCTCCGTCGGTCTGGCGGCCCTCATCGTCGTGACCGTGGCGGTCTCGCGGACCCGGAGCGCCCGGCGGGCCACCCGATGAGCACGTCGTACGACGTCGTCGTCGTGGGGTGCGGCCTGATGGGATCCGCACTGGCACGGACCCTCGCGGAGCACGGACATGTCGTCGCCGCGTGGAACCGCACCCCCGGCAGGGCCGAAGCCCTCGCGAGCTCCGGGGTGGTTCCGGTGCGGAACCTCTCGGAGGCAGTCGGATCCGCGTCTGTCGTCGTCGCCTGCACCTCGACGTACGAGACGACGCGCGAGGCGCTGCGCGACGTCACGGGCTGGACCGGCACGACGCTGGTCAACGTCGGGACCGGCACGCCCGCCGAGGTCGACACGATGCAGCAGTGGACCGCGGAACGTGGTGTCGACTACCTCGACGGCTCCATCCTCTGCTACCCGCAGCACATCGGTACGCCGGAGGGCATGGTCCTCTTCTCCGGCCCCGAGGAGATCTGGAAGCGGCACGAGGAGCTGCTGT
The DNA here is from genome assembly GCA_035248385.1 of Nocardioides sp. GTDB lineage: Bacteria > Actinomycetota > Actinomycetes > Propionibacteriales > Nocardioidaceae > Nocardioides. The sequence goes on from DATFHM010000346.1 coordinate 28,772, forward strand.
CGGCCTTCGGCGCCTCCGTGCACGTGTCAGCCAAGCCGCAGGCCGCAAGCGTCCTCGACGTCGCCCTGGCCGGCGGGTTCTACGTGACGGCGCTCGCCGCCTACGCGGAGGCCGTCACGTTCGCGGGCAACCACGGCATCTCGGCCGACGAGCTGACGGGGGTGACCGAGGCGATCGTCGAGCTGCTGCGGGTGATGACACCCGAGCTCGCCCGCAGCATCGAGACAGGCGAGCACGAGACCGACCAGGCCACCGTCGAGGTGTACGCCGCGGGGCTGGCGGCGTGCCTCGCTGCGATGCGCGCCACCGGCCAGGAGCCGGCAGTCCTCGCCGCGGCGACGCAGCGCCTCGCTGCTGCTGAGGCCGCAGGAGCCGGGCACCTCGGTTTCTCCGCGATCGCGGAGTACGGCACGCAGACGCCCGCCTGACTCCTCCACCCCGCTTGACCGAGAGGCAGATCCATGTTCATCCCCCTCACCGTTCGCGACTACCTCGACCGCGCGGTCGACGTGTACGGCGAGCGCATCGGGATCGTCGACGAGCCCGACCAGCCGGCGCCGTCGCTGGGCGCGTTGACGTACGCCGAGGTGGAGCGCCTGGCACGCCGCCAGGCGGCCCACCTGGATGAGCTCGGCATCGGCCCCGGCGAACGAGTGGCGGTGGTCAGCCTCAACAGCGCGCGCCTGCTCACGTCGTTCTTCGGCGTGTCCGCCTGGGGCCGGGTGCTGGTGCCGATCAACTTCCGGCTGCGGCCCGACGAGGTCCAGTACATCGTCGAGCACTCGGGAGCCCGGGTGCTCTACGTCGACCCCGAGCTGTCGGACTCGCTGCGCGACATCACCGTCGAGCACCGCTTCGTGCTCGGCGACGATGCCGACCTCTACGCGCCCGAAGGTCTGGAACCACACCCGTGGCAGCCGGACGAGAACGCCGTGGCCTGCATCAACTACACCTCCGGGACGACCGCACGCCCCAAGGGCGTGCAGCTCACCCACCGCAACCTCTGGATCAACGCCGTCACCATGGCGTTGCACCACGGCGTCAACGACCGTGACGTCTACCTGCACACCCTGCCGATGTTCCACGCCAACGGCTGGGGCATGCCCTTCGCCATGGCCGGCCTGGGAGCAACCCAGGTCGTGCTCCGCAAGGTCGACGGCGCGGAGATCCTGCGCCGGATCCGCGATCACGGCGTCACCTTCCTGTGCGGCGCACCGGCCGTCGTCACCGCGATCCTCGACGCGGCCAGGACGTGGGAGGGCGAGATCCCCGGCCGCGACCGCGTCCGCATGATCGTGGCCGGTGCTCCTCCGCCGACGCGGACCATCGTCCGCATCCAGGAGGAGCTCGGCTGGGAGTTCATGCAGATCTACGGCCTCACCGAGACCTCTCCGCTGCTGACCGTGAACCGGTCGCGCTCGGAGTGGGACCACCTTCCTTCCCTCGAGCGCGCCGCTCTCCTCGCCCGGGCGGGCGCCCCCGCGCTCGGCACCCGGCTCCGGATCAGCGATCCCGACCCCGAGACCGGCAGCTCCGGAGAGCTCCTCGCACGGTCCAACGTGGTCATGGAGGGCTACTGGAGCCAGCCCGACGAGACGGCGAGTGCTCTTGCCGACGGCTGGTTCCACACCGGCGACGGCGCCGAGATCGGACCGGACGGCTACGTCACCATCAAGGACCGCAAGAAGGACGTCATCATCACCGGCGGCGAGAACGTCAGCTCGATCGAGGTCGAGGACCTGCTCTTCTCCCATCCGTCCGTCGCGGAGGTCGCGGTCATCGGCGTGCCGGACGAACGATGGGGCGAGACGATCAAGGCCCTCGTCGTACCGGCCGGTGATGCGACACCCGGACCGGACCTGGAACGCGAGCTGATCGCCTGGTGCAAGCAACGTGCAGCCGGCTACAAGTCCCCGACGTCCGTCGAGTTCCGGCCGTCCCTCGAACGCACGGCCACCGGCAAGCTGCAGAAGTTCAAGCTGCGCGCGCCGTACTGGGAGGGCAGGCAACGAGCCGTGAACTGACGCCCGCCACCCACCTTCCCTGCATCCCCTCGAAAGGTTCTCCTCTTCATGCCTGCGCTCCAGCCGCCCACCCGCCACTCCGACCGGCTCTACCACGACCTGCTCTCCCCCGCGGAGACCCTCGAGGTGCGCGAGCGGGTCCGCAAGATCGCCACCGATGTCGTGGCGCCCGTCGCGAACCGCATCGCGAACGGCGACGAGCGTGTCGACGGTTTCCCCCGCGAGGTCTTCGACGCGCTCGGCGCGGCCGGCCTCTACCGGATCCCGTTCGCCGCCGAGGTCGGCGGCGACGACCTGGCCCACCCGATCACCGCCACCGCCGCCGCCATCGAGGAGCTCGCGTACCACTCCAGCAGCATCGCGGCGGTCTTCGACGTCCACTGCATCCTCGCCGGCAACGTGCTGACCCACGGCACTCCGGCCCAGCAGCAGCGCTGGCTCCGACCGGTGGCCGAAGGTTCGATGGTCGGGGCGTTCGCCACGACCGAGCCCGAGGCCTCCTCCGACCTGAGCCCGCGGGCGGTCCAGACCGTGGCGGTACGACGCGGCGACAGCTGGATCCTCTCCGGCCACAAGCGGTGGATCTCCAACTCCCCCGTCGCCGGGTTCATCGTCACCCTCGCCCGCACCGACGACCGGCTCTCGATGTTCATCGTCGACACGACCCTCCCCGGGGTCTCCGTCGGACGACCCGATCTGAAGATGGGCAACCGCGGCCAGCTCACCGCCGACGTCAGCTTCAACGAGGTCGAGCTCGGCGCCGACGTACTCCTCGGCGGGGTCGAGGGCCAGGGCCTGCGCCACGCCCTCGCCACCCTCACCCTCGGCCGCATCGGCATCGCCGCCGCCGGCGTCGGCATGGCCCAGGCCGCCTTCGACCAGGCGGTCGGCCACCTGAAGAGCCGGCACGCGTTCGGCCGGCCGGTTGGCGCCAACCAGCACTGGCAGTTCCTCATGGCCGAGCGGGCCACCGAGATCGAGAACGCCCGCAGCCTCTACCTCAAGGCAGCACTGCGGCGCGACGCCGGCGAGGTCTTCCCCGAGCCCGAGGCGTCGATGAGCAAGTTCTACGGCAGCCGCCTCGCTGTCGACATGGCCCGCGACGCCATCCAGGCCTTCGGTGGTCTCGGCTTCGCACGCGAGCTCAGCGCCGACGGCACCTCGACACCTCTCGAGGCGATCTACCGCGACAGCAAGATCGGCGAGATCTACGAGGGCGCCAACGAGATCCTCAAGTGGGTCGTCGCCCGGCAGATCTTCGGCAAGGACATCACCGGCTGATCACGCTCGCCGACCCTCCTATCCCGGACCGGCCAGATTTCGCACCTCCTGCCGTCGGATCTTGACGGTCGCTGTCTTGGGGAGCTCGGCGACGAGGTGTACCCGACGCGGTCTCTTGTAGGCCGCCAGCCGCTCGCTCGCGAACCCCGTGAGCTCATCGGCCGTCGCCGTGGTGCCGGGCTTGAGGGAGACGTAGGCGACGACCGTCTCGCCGCGGTAGTCTCCTCCGGGCCGTGGTTGACGCGGAGCTGGGCTATCCAGAACTCGTCGTCACTGGCCGGAAGGTTCGGCACCACCGACGCGCCTCGCCGCCTCGAACAAGGCTGACAACGACACGCCACGCGGCGAGGTCGGTGGCCAGGGTCTCCCACGTGATCGAGCGGTTGATCAGGTCGTACTGGCGGATGATGAAGATTCCGGTTCGCCACGGCGATCGCCCACTCGACGCCGTCGGGCGCGAGGACTCCCACCTTGGACAACCGGTTCGCGGCCTCGCCGAGCTTCATCATCAGCGAATCGCCGGCTTCCTGCAGCAGCGCATCGTCGAGGTACGCATCGCGGCCGCCCATAACGATCTCGGCGACACGATCCAGCCACGCCTCGATGTGGGCGAGCTCCTTCGCTGCCTTGCGGTCCATCACAGCAGCACCGCTTCACGGCGTACGTCGTCGTCGCGGCCCGGCCTGAGGCCTCCGTACTCCACCAGGTCGATCTCCCGCCCCAACACCTGCTCGAGCAGCCGCTGGAACCGGATGAAGTCGAATGACGAGGTTCCCTCGGGCGCCTTCACGATCAGGTCGATGTCCGAATCGGCCCTCCGGTCGTGCCGCGCGACTGACCCGAAGACGGCCAGGTCGCCATAGCCGTGTTCCGCGGCGATCGAGCGGAGGATGGGCGCTGCCGCCTCGACCAACACTTCCGGGTGCACGTCGCGGAGATGATGCCCGGCCCTGAGCTGCTGACTCACCGCAGGCTGGCTGACGCCGAGCGCCTCGGCGATCTGCCGCTGCGACATCCCGGAGGCGCCCAACGCACGCAGGGCGAGGATCCGTCGCAGGCGCGCGACGTCCTCGTCGCGACGGGCGTCGCGATACTGGGCCAGGAGACTCATAAGGCAATCTTATCGCCCTGACCGACAGGGTTGCACCCGCACGCCGCTCGCTCGGTCGTGCACCCGTTGCACCACTATGGCGGCACGGCACCGACCCGGTCCGGTGCGGAGCGGCCCCGTGTCCGCTTCGGCACCGCAGCATGCCGGACACGTGCATGAGCGGTTCCGAGCACGGTCACAGGCGTTCGAAGTATGTTCAGACACGGCTGCGGAGTGCGGTGAAGTGGCGAGTAAAAGACGAGACAGGGTTCCTTCTCCTCAGTTGAGGTTCTGGAACCCTGCCGCTGACCTGCGTACTTGGTGGAGGTGAGGGGACTCGAACCCCTGGCCTTCTCGAGCAGTAGGACCCCGATTTCGGCTTCGTGACCTCTCCCGAGATCTCGAGTCTTCACCGGTACGAAAAGCGTCAGAACCCAGAACTGATGGGCACTTTCGCCATCCAGGGTACGTCGCGTCTCGTCATATCTCGACCCCCCACGATCGGACGCCAGAAGGCCTGAAGTGGAGAGTTTATGGAGACATCGGCCCAAATTCGGCAACTCGTTGGGCTTCACGCCCCGTCCAACGAGAACCGCTCGCCCCCAGGCTCTCGCGGATAAGTCCGGCGGATCGAGGTCGGCGAGACGCCAGTCAGAGCAGTCGCCGGTAGCCGGCAGCGACTTCCGGCCGGTTCACCATCACGACGCCGACCAGCGAGCTCTCGTGGTGGTAACCGAGCACGGGGTCCTCGCTGAGCTGGCCGTCGAGCACGCGGTGGTCGGCCGTGCCGAGGCCAGGCAGGCCGAGCCCTTGAAGGCGGACACCCAGCTGGTCTGTCCAGAAGGTTGGCAGTGCGTCGAAGGCGACGCGAGCTGGCGCAGACTGGGAGCCGAGCTGCCCGGCGAGAGTCCGTCCGGCGTGCCGACCGCTCTCTGCTGCGAACGTCCAGTGTTCGACCCGCACCAGCCGTCCGCCGTAACGGGCCGATGGATAGCGGATGACGTCCCCACAGCCGACGACACGTTCCGCGCCGACGACGGTGAGGTCGTCGTTGCAGATGAGACCAGCGCGCAGGTCGAGGCCGTTGCCTTCGAGCCACTCCGTGTTGGGAACGGAACCGACGGTCTCGACGACGAGGTCCGCGGTCACCTCGGTCCCGTCGGAGAGCAGGGCGCCCACGGCTGTGTAAGCGAGGACCGCGACGCCCGTGTGGAAGACCGTGCCGCGCTCCTGGTGCCGTCGGCGGAGCTCTGCTGCGAGCGTGTGGCCGAGCACCGACTGCATCGGCACCTCGTCGGGACCGACCACCACCTCTACGGCGATGCCGGCGTCGGTGAGCATGGACGCGAGCTCACAGCCGAGCACGCCGCCCCCAACGATGAGTGCGCGGCGTGCGCCTTCGGCGCGCTCGCGGAGAGTGAGTGCGTCGTCGTAGGACCGCAGGGTCAGCGGCGCGGGGCCGGGTACCGCAAGTCGCCGGGCTCGCACGCCGCTGGCCACGACGAGACCGTCGTAGTCGAACGCTTGGCCGTCTTCGAGGTGCAACCGTCGGTTCGCAAGGTCGGAGGCGACCACCCGGCTCGACGTTCGCCAGAACACCTGTTCCGACGTCGGTAGCTTGAACCAGGCCGGCTCGAAGTCAGCGTCCAACAGGTCCTTGGACAGCGGCGGCCGGGAGTAGGGCGGGTGCGGCTCTTCGCCGAAGACGACGACGCGGCTGTCGAGGTCCGAGCGCAGCAAGGACTCGACCGCGCGGAGCGCGGCCAGCCCGGCGCCGACGACCGCGACGTGGCGCGGGCGATCAAGCATCGTCGTCCACGAGCTCGATGGCCTGTGCGGGGCAGGCGAACATCGCTTCCTCGAGCTCGTCGCGCATGGACACCGGCAGAACGTCCGACCGGTACTCCTTGAGGCCGCCCTGACGCAGGTCGAGCTTTCCGCGCTTGTCGAGTGGGAACGCGGAGGAGGTGAATGCGCAGTGGCCGTGGTCCTGGCACGCGCGGAGATCAACGATGAAACGCATGAGTCCTCCTGGACTGGGTGGATCGAGGAGACCATCGCACCCCATGGTGGACGGTCGCGGCTACGCCGCCGCCCTGCCGCCCGTCTGAGATTGCAGACGTTGAGACGCCCTCAGCGTCGTGCTGATCCGCACTACTCTGCGTCGGTGCGCGAGGTCCCAGCTGCTGCCAACGCTCTGGCGATGCTGCGATTCCTCGCTGCCCAGCCCAGCCCGGTCTCCGCGGCGGCGCTGTCCACCGAGATCGGCATCCCGCGCTCCACGACGTACCAGCTCCTCGCGACGATGGAGACGCAGGGCTTCGTCATGTCCTACCCGGAGGACCGCCGCTACGGGCTGGGTCCAGCCGCCTACGACCTCGGGGCGGGCTACCTCCGACAGGTGCCCCTGCAGCGCATCGCACGCAAGCCGGTCGCGGCACTGAAGGAACGCGTCGCCTTCACCGTGCACCTCACGGTTCTCCACGGCAGGGACGTCGTCTACGTGCTCGAGGACAAGGTCGCCGGCGGCCCCTTGATGCTCACCGAGGTCGGCGTGCGCCTTCCCGCAGTGCGGACGGCGAGCGGTCGCGCGATGCTCGCCATGCTGACCCCAGAGCAGCTGCGGGCGAGCCTGACAGCGCTCCCTGGCCTCGATCGCGGCTACGGCTCGTCTCGGCTCAGCGCAGTCCGAGAGGAGCTGCGCCAGGTTCGAGCACGCGGCTACGCCACAGAGGTCGGCGAGGTCGCCGAAGGCCTCGCCTCGGTGGCAGTGGCGGTCATCGACTCGCAGGAGTACCCGGTCGCCAGCGTCGCCGTCACCTACCCCATCGACGCGGTTGCGCCGGCGAAGGTCGACGCCCTCGCCGGCGAGGTCACACGGACGGCACGGGAGCTGGGCCGACGGCTGGGACGACGCGCGAACGGCGCAGCCAGCCCAGCACAACCACGGGGATGACGAGCGGCATGAAGGCGTAGCCAGTTCCGTAATCCGACCACATGGTGGCCTCGGGAAAGAGTGCCGGGGCGACCACGCTGAGCGTCCCGACGAGGATCACACCGGCAAGCTCGACGCTGGCAAGGAGGCTGAGCATCCGGCGCCGCCGGTGGATGCGTTCCGGCCTCGTGGCGACGTAACCCGCCAAGTAGCAGCAGAAGGCGACCGTCGACAGGGCGTAGGCGAGCGGCGCGCGACCCGGGTCGTCGAGCCATTGCACCGCCGAGCGACCACCCGCGGCGACCGCGAAGAGCAGGTAGAGAGCTCGGGCCAAGGTCATGCGACGACCTGGATCCGAAGGGCCAGCACAACCGTGGCCAGGCAGCCGATGGCGGCGGTCAGCGAGCGCGACCGCCCCGTCGCACCCGTCCCGAGGACGAGCGCCGGGAGCAGCAGCGCGCCTGCGAGGAGGTAGGCGATCTGCTTCGGTGTCGCCGGCGCAGCACCGGACACAAGAGCCTCGGCATGGACGAGGACGACGCTGAGGATCGCGAGCTCGACCGCACCGAGAGCCAGGCCCAGGGTGCGGGAGATCGGCCGCCCGCCGATTGCGGCTACCCCGCATGCGAGGCCTGTTGCGAGAGCGAAGGCGGCGGTGCCCGCAGCCATCGAGGCAGTGCTCACGATGCCACGCGGCCGTCTTGCCGGGCGCGCTTGCGGCGATGCCGGATGGTCCAGCTCACGAGTCCTGTGGTCAGCAGGAAGAGGGGCGCCAGTCCGAACGCGGCCCAGAGCAGGCGCACCCAGCCGTTGACGTACCAGCCGAAGTGGCTGGGGTAGACCAGCTCCTCGTAGGCACGGTTCTGCACCGGTTCGCCGTGCCCGCTCCAGACGACCTTGGTGTGCGTGGCGTCGTACCTGTCGACGTACACCCAGTCGTTGCCGGCGAGCATCGTTCCGTCGTAGGGATCCCAGTCAGGCTCTGAGATCTCGAAGAGGTACGCCGACGTCGGGTCGCTCGGATCCGGCAGCGTTCGGTTGCTGATCAGGCCATCGACCTGCGTGAGCGCGGCAGCCGATGCCGCATCGAGGCCGATGTCCTTCGCTCCGCCGTGCGGCACGCTCGCGAAGTCCCAGTTGAGAGCCTTGACCTGGCCCGGGTCTCCCCCGGTGGCCGCGAGCAGGCCCTGTTCGATCATCGGGTACTTGTCCGCTGCTCCGGTGAGACCCCACATCAGAAGGAAGGGCAGGGCGAGGATCCCGACGACCTTGTGGAGCTCTCGATGGGTGATGTAGCGGGTCTTCCCGGTACGGGCGCGGAAGCCGCTGCTGAGGCGGCGGATGCCGGGCCACCACAGGTAGAGGCCGGACAGCGCGAGCAGCACGAGGAGGCAGCCGAGCACGCCGATCAACGAGTCGCCGAGGGTCTTGCCTTCGAGTCCCGAGACGCCGAAGCTCGGCATCTCGGTCGCCATGAACGGCACGTAGCCCGGGTAGCGCGGGCTCGAGAGCCCGAAGGCGTGCAGGTTCTCGACGAAGCCCTGGAAGCCGCCGTAGTAGTGGCCGGAGCCGGTGATCCTGCCGGAGCCCGGATCGACGCCGTAGGCGAGGTTGAGCCGCGGGTCGGCCACGACATAGATCCCGCTGTCCGAGATCACGTTGCCCGCGGCGAAGTCCGGGTGCTGCCGTCGTACCACCTCGAGCGCCTGCTGGGCCGTCAAGGGATGAGTCGAGTGTGTGGGCTGGTACATGTCAGCGTTGCGTGCGCGGAAGCTCTCAGCGCCGTACAACAAGGGGACACCGGCCGCCATCAGCACGACCAGGAAGCCCGAGACCACCAGCGACATCCAGCGGTGCGTCGCCGCGAGCTTCCGCCGCAGCCCTCCGGGTCGCTTCTTCGGCTGGGGCCGATCAGGCTCCGTCGCCGCCGCCGACTGCTCGCTGGTCTGCGCCATGGTGATTCCCCTTCAACGCCTCGGTCGATGCGTTCTCGTCGGTCAAGTTAGTGATGCCGGCGAGCTCAGCGCTGCGGGCCGGAGCGGGATGATGTCTGAGATTGCAGACGTTTCGTTGGGGGGCGCGGAAGTGACGCGGCGCCACACCGGGGTTACTATTTGCGCATGCACGCAATTACGCAACCTCCTGTGTGGGCAGACGACGTGGTCACCCTCGCGGTCGAGGTGTTGCGGATGCTGGCCGACCCCACGCGGTTGCAGCTGGCCGGGCTCCTCCTCGACGAGGAGCACTCGGTCTCGGAGCTTGCGAGCGCACTCGACAAGCCGGTTCCCGGTGTTTCGCAGCACCTGGCGAAGATGCGGATGGCGCGCCTGGTGACGACCCGGAGGGATGGGACGTCCGTGCTCTACCGGATCGAGAACGGGCACGTGAGGCAGCTGGTCGTCGACACCATCGGCCATGTGGAGCATCTGCTCGACCAGGCCCCCGCACATCACCGCACCCCGGAGCGACCCGCATGACGCACAAGTCCGACCAGCACAACCACCTGTCGCATGGCCATGGACACGGACATGGGCACCACGAGCACGCCGACCACGGAATCTGGGCTCGGATCCTCCACGCGACGTCAGATCTGCTCGGCGGTCACTCCCACGATGCCGCGGACCAGGTCGACGAGGCGCTGGAAGCCGACGCCCGCGGCCGCCGCGCGCTGTGGATCAGCCTCCTCGTCCTCGCCGTCACAGCGCTGCTCCAAGCCGTCGTCGTGGTGCTGACCGGCTCGGTCGCCTTGCTGGGCGACACCCTCCACAACGTCGCCGACGCCCTCACCGCAGCTCCGCTTCTCGTCGCCTTCTGGCTCGCCCGGCGTCCCTCCAACGACCGCTTCACCTACGGCTACGGCCGGGCCGAGGACCTCGCCGGCCTGTTCGTGGTCGCGATGATCGCCCTCTCAAGCGCCGTCGCTGGCTGGGAGGCGATCCGCCGGTTGCTCCACCCCCAGGACGTCACCCATGTCTGGGCAGTCGCGATCGCAGGAGTCATCGGCTTCCTCGGCAACGAGGTCGTCGCCCAGTACCGGATCCGTGTCGGACAACAGATCGGATCTGCGGCCCTGGTTGCCGACGGGCTGCATGCCCGTACCGACGGCTTCACCTCGCTGGCGGTGGTGGTGGGTGCGGCGGGCGTCGCTCTCGGCCTGCCCTGGGCTGACCCGGTCATCGGCCTTCTCATCGCGATCGCCATCCTCGGTGTCCTCCGCTCCGCGGTCACCCAGGTCGGCGCACGGTTGATGGACGCCGTCGCACCCGAGCTCGTGCACGACGCCCGGGAGGCGGTCGGCACCGTCGATGGCGTCCTCGACGTGCGCAGCCTGCGGCTGCGATGGATCGGACACACCCTGCACGCCGACGGCGACATCACCGTGCCTGCCGAGCTTCCGGTCTCGGCTGGACACGACATCGCACACCACGCCGAGGAACACCTCCTGGAGGCACTGCCCCGCCTCGCCAGTGCCGTCATCCACGTGAGCCCGGACGGCGCGCACAGCCACGATCACGGTTCCGTCCGCATCTGAGATTCAGGGCTCCGCTCACGCGCCGGCCGGGCGGCGTCAACGTGACGCAGACGCTCCAGCGGAGAGAGGGGCCTCGTAGGACCACCCACCAGATGACCTTGTAACCGTGGTTACATAGTTCTTGTGACTCAGCGCGACGGCATCGGCGAGTGGGTGTTCCTCACCTACGCCCTGCCGCGGAATCCGTCGAAGCCACGCCTGGCGTTGTGGCGGCGGCTGAAGCGGCTGGGGGTTGCGCAGCTCGCTGACGGGTTGGTCGCGCTGCCGGCAGACTCGCGCACGCGGGAACAGCTGGAGTGGGCGGCCGACGAGGTCGTCGAGAGCGGAGGCCGGGCCGGGGTCTGGCTGGCCCGCCCCACAACACGAGCCCAGGAGCGGGAGCTCAAGGGCACGATGAACGCCGCACGTGCCGACGAGTACGACGAGGTCGTCAGCCAGGCGCGTTCCGCACTTGCCCGGCCGGCTACCGAGCGAAGGCGCACCCTGCGGCGGCTGCGCGAGGAGAACCATCGGATCCGGCGCCGAGACTTCTTCCGGCCCGACCAGCGCGAGAACGCTCGACGCGCGCTCGACGAGCTGGCCGCCTCCCTCGTCGAAGGTATCGGCGCGACCGACAGCGCCGAGGTGACGTCATGAAGTGGGCGACCCGGGCCGGTGTGCACATCGACCGCGCCGCGTGCGCCTGGCTGATCCGGCGCTACGTCGACGGCACGGCTGAGTTCGTGTTCGTGACCGACCCCGACGACGTACCGCCCGACGCGACGCCGTTCGACATGCGCGGTGTCGAGCTGGGCCACCAGGGCAGCGACTGCACCTTCGAGACCATCCTCCGCCGCTACGACCTCACCGACCCCGTGCTGTGGCGCGTCGCAGCGATCGTCCACGAGGCCGACATCGAGGACGAGGCGTACGACGCTCCCGAAGCTCCCGGCTTCGACCTCATCCTGCGTGCTCTTTCCGTCAGCCACACCGACCCCGACGTCCTCGATCTGACCACTCCGATCTTCGACGCCGTCTACGCCTACCTGCGCCGCTCCCTCATCGACGGAACCCCCTGACCTCTCGGACGGAGAACCGATGACGACCCGAACTGCCCGACAAGGCGACCTCATCCCGCTGAACGAGGCCACCCGGACCTGGTTCGCGATCTGCCTGCAGACCTTCGGTGGTCCCGCAGGGCAGATCGCGGTGATGCAGCACAAGCTGGTCGAGGAGAAGCGGTGGATCGGGCAGGAGCGGTTCCTGCACGCGCTCAGCTACTGCATGCTCCTGCCCGGACCCGAGGCCCAACAGCTCGCCATCTACATCGGCTGGCTCCTCAACGGCTACGCCGGCGGCCTGATCGCGGGCATCCTCTTCGTCATGCCCGGCGTGGTCGCACTGCTGGCACTCTCGGCGCTCTACGTCGGCGCCGGCTCCACAACCCTGGTCACCGGCCTGTTCGCCGGCCTGGCCCCCGCGGTGATCGCCATCGTCATCCACGCCGTCCAACGCGTCGGGAAGAAGGCCCTCTTCCATCCAGCTCTGGTGGCGATGGCCGTGGCCTCCTTCGTCGCCCTGACGGTGTTCAAGATCCCGTTCCCACTCGTGATCCTGGCCGCCGCCGCGCTCGGCTGGCTGCTCGCCAAGAAGATCCCCGGCCTACGCAAAGCACCCGCCCACGCATCAGCCGACGGACCGACCCCACTGATCCCGGACGACGCGCTGCACGCCGACAGGCCCTCGCTCAAGCGCGGCGCCCTCATCCTGGTCCTCGGACTGGTGCTGTGGTTCACCCCTGTCGGCATCGCCGCGCTCGCCTGGGGCCGGCACAGCGTGTTCGTCGACCAGGGTCTGTTCTTCTCCGGCGCCGCCGTGGTCACCTTCGGTGGCGCCTACGCGGTCCTGTCCTACGTCGCCACCCAGGCGGTAAACGTCTTCCACTGGCTTGCACCCGGCGAGATGGTCCGCGGCCTCGCGCTCGCCGAGACCACACCGGGACCGCTCATCATGGTCGTGCAGTTCGTCGCCTTCGTCGGCGCCTACCGCCACCCCGGCTCGCTCGACCCCTGGGTCGCCGCGTTCCTCGCCTCGTTCCTCGTGACCTGGGTGACGTTCGTGCCCTGCTTCGTGTTCATCTTCCTCGGCGCCCCCTACGTCGAGCGCCTCCGACAGAACCAAACGCTCTCCGCCGCGCTGACCGGCATCACCGCCGCCGTGGTCGGAGTCATCGCGAACCTCGCAGTCTTCTTCGCATTGCACAACCTGTTCACCAGATCCGTCGCCCACGTCTGGGGACCGATTCACCTCGACGTCCCGGTCCTCTCCTCCTGGAGCCCAACGGCCTGGGCGATCACGGCGGTCGCCGTCGTCCTGATCTTCAAGGTCGGCTGGTCCACCATGCGCACCCTCGGGGTCTGCGCGATCCTCGGACTCGTCGCGACGCTCGCCTTCTAGGGTCACGCTGAGCGTCGGACCGACCTCCTTGACCTTCCATTCCCACGCGTCCCCCTCAGCTCACCGCTCAATCTCCACTCGGCTCCTGCCTCTTCCTCCTCCTCACCTCTCGCCCCGCAGTTCCCAACCCTTTCCTACTTCTTCCAGTCGGCACGTATGCCGCCCGGGGCCGTCAGGCAAGGCCCTCGCACCTAGGGACCAAGAGGTCTCGATGGTGCGGGGTGGTTGGAGTGCATGGCGGCGTGAAGTTCTACACCGGTGCAGCGAAAGCCGCCCGGGCCTACCTCGAGCGGGACCACTCACGCGCCGACGACTACTACCTGCACGAGGGCACCGGCCTCGCCACCCGCCTCACCGCCACCGCAACAGGGGTCGAGGTGAACGGGTCGATGAACGGCGACACGTACGAGCAATGGGTGGCGGGGATCGACCTTGAGACCGGCCAGCCGAAAGGCCGACTCCGCACCGGTCCGGACGGGCTGCGATTCCTCGAGGTCACCGTCAACGGACCCAAGACCTGGTCCCTCGCAGCCGCATTGCATCCGGAGATCTCCGACGCGTTGGATGCGGCCCAGGACCAAGCAGCAACCCAGATCGTGGCGTGGATCGCGCAGCACGCCACCACCCGCGTCGGGACCAAGAACCTCCGGGTCCAGGTGCCGGTCGAGGAGATCGAAGCCGCCGTGATCCGGCACTACACCTCCCGCGCCGGCGACCCACACCGTCACCTCCACCTGCAGATCAACGCCCGCGTCCAAGCGGCCGGCGGCCTCTGGCGCGGCATCCACTCCATCGGCCTGCGGGACTCGATCGAGGCCATCAACGGCATCGGGCACGCCGCCGTCGCCACCAACCCCCACTTCCGAGCAGTCCTCGCCAAATACGGCTACACAATCGACGCGGAGACCTCCGAGATCCAGCAGCTTGCTCCGTTCGCGGGGGCGTTCAGTGCGCGGACGAAGCAGATCCATCGCAACATCGACCGCTACGAGGCCGAGTGGCGCACAGACCACCCCGGCCAGGAACCCGGTCCCGGCCAGAGGCGGGCGTGGGACCGGCGGGCGTGGGCCGAAGCTCGGCCCGACAAGATCGTCCCCGTCGACGGCGCGGACCTCGTCTCGCGGTGGAACCACGAGCTCCGCGAGCTCGGCTACCGCGATCCCCAGTCTGGAGTTGAGCTGGAGCCGGCGTTGGCGGGGTGGATCGATCGGGACGCTGCCGCCGACTTCGTCCTCACCCAACTCGCGGCGAAGAAGTCGGCTTGGAACGGCGCCGACATCCGCGGGCGGGTCGAGGTCCTCCTAGCCCGCACCGACCTGGTCACCGAACCCGCAGCCCGGGTCGAGCTGGCCGAGGACGTCACCGCCCGTGCCATCGACCGCTGCGAACGCCTCCTCTATGCCCCCGACGTTCCCGAACACGTCCGGTCCCTCACCTCGCCGCGGGTTCTGGAGGTCGAGGCCGACCTCATCACCAGGCTCGCCCGACGCGGCCAGCGCGAGCCCCGCCCGATGCGTCTCATGGACCATTCCGGTGAGCGGCGCCGCGCTGTCGCTGGGCTCGACCGTGCACAGGCCCGGGTTGCCGCGACCCTGGCCGGCACGGGCGGCCTGATCGTCGTCGAGGGCGCCGCCGGCGCCGGGAAGACCACCATCCTCAAAGCCGCACAGCAACTGCTGGCCCAGGACCGACATCGCATGCTGGTCGTCACGCCCACCCTCAAGGCAGCGCAGGTCGCCGCCGAAGAGACCGGCGCCGACGGACACTCGGCGGCATGGCTGATCCATCAACACGGGTGGCGCTGGGACACCGACGGGCGCTGGAGCCGCCTCCCCGACAACTCCCCTGACCGCTCCCCCACTGAATCTGCACAACTGAAGTGGGGTGACCTGCTGCTCGTGGACGAGGCCGGGATGCTCGACCAGGACACCGCCCAAGCGCTCCTCACCATCGCCGACGAGAGCGGTGCGAGGGTCGCATTCGTCGGGGACCGGCACCAGCTCCCCGCCGTCGGACGCGGTGGCGTCTTGGACCATGCCCACCACTGGGCTCATCCCAGCGCCGTCCTCACCCTCGAGACCGTGCACCGGTTCACCGACCCCGACTACGCCGCCCTGACCTTGAAGATGCGCACCGGCGACGACCCCGCCGCCGTGTTCGACCAGCTCCACCGGCGCGGACAGATCGTCCTCCACCACAGCGACGTCGAACGGACCGCCGCCCTCGCCAAGATCGGCGCCACCGGCGAGCTCGTCCTCGCCGAACGACGCGACCTCGTCGCCGACCTCAACGCCACCATCCGCGACCAGCTAGGCACTCGGGATCGCGACGATGACGAGCGCGTGCTCACGATCGTCGCCGGTGAGCGCCTCGGCGTCGGAGACCGGGTCGCCACGAGGCGCAACGATCGGGACCTTCAGGTCGCGAACCGACAGACCTGGACCATCCAGGCCATCCATGACGACGGCAGCATGACCCTCCGAAGCCATGGCCGCGACCGCCAGGTGCCCGCCGGATACGCGGCCCAGTACGTCGAGCTCGCCTACGCCTCCACCATCCACGGCGCCCAAGGCGACACGGTCCCCCACGCCCACCTCGCCCTCGACGACACCAGCGGAGCCGCCGGGATCTACGTCGCCATGACCCGCGGCCGCCACACGAACACCGCCCACCTCGTCGCCAACAACCTCGACCAAGCACGCCAGCAGTGGGTGGCAGCGTTCAGCCGCGACCGCGCCGACCTCGGCCCGGCCCACGCCCGCACCCTCGCCGCAGACGCCATCGACCGCTACGGCCCCAACGCACCCCGCCGCCGACCGCTGCCTCCACCGCCACCGTCGCGCACCATCCGCGACGAACGCGGGATCAGCCTGTGACCATCACGCCGGCCCGACTGGCCCGACCGCGGTTCGGCACCCGGCGCAGGACCGGGCTGATGCGGCCCCGCACCCGGTGCGGAGCCGTGCTCGACGGCCCTGGACCCGGTCCAGGGCCGTGGCTGACGCGGAGCTCGGCTATCCAGAACTCGTCGTCACTGGCCGGAAGGTTCGGCACCGCCGACGCGCCTCGCCGCCTCGAACAAGGCCGACAACGACTCGCGCCACGCGGCGAGGTCGGTCGCCAGGGTCACCCAGGTGATCGAGCGGTTGATCAGGTCGTACTGGTGGATGATGAAGTTCCGGTTCGCCACAGCGATCGCCCACTCGACGCCGTCGGGCGCGAGGACTCCCAGCTTGGACAGCCGGTTCGCGGCCTCGCCGAGCTTCATCATCAGCGAGTCGCCGGCTTCTTGCAGCAGTGCATCGTCGAGGTAGGCGTCGCGGCCGCGCTCGACGATCTCGGCGACGCGTTCGAGCCAAGCCTCGATGTGGGCGAGCTCCTTGGCTGCCTTGCGGTCCATTACAGCAGCACCGCTTCACGGCGTACGTCGTCGTCGCGGCCCGGCCTCAGGCCTCCGTACTCCACCAGGTCGATCTCCCGCCCCAGCACCTGCTCGAGCAGCCGCTGGAACCGGATGAAGTCGAATGACGAGGTTCCCTCGGGAGCCTTCACGATCAGGTCGATGTCCGAATCGGCTCTCGCGTCGTGCCGCGCGACCGACCCGAAGACGGCCGGGTCGCTGTAGCCGTGTTCCGCGGCGATCGACCGGAGGATGGGCGCTGCTGCCTCGATCAACACCTCCGGGTGCACGTCGCCGAGTTGGTGGCCGGCCTTGAGCTGCTGACTCACCGCGGGCTGGCTGACGCCGAGCGCTTGGGCGACCTGTCGCTGCGACATCCCGGTGGCGCCCAAGGCCCGCAGGGCGAGGATCCGTCGCAGCCGCGCGACGTCCTCGTCGCGACGGGCCTCGCGATACTGGGCCAGCAAACTCATAACGCAATCTTATCGGCCTGACCGACAGGTTGCACCCTCACGCCCGCTCTCTCGGTCGTGCACCCGGTGCACCACCGTCGCGGCACGGCTCCGGACCGGGTCCGGTGCCGAGCGGTCCCGTACCCGGTACGGGACCGCAGCGCCACGGCCCTGGGCCCGGTCCAGGGCCGGTGCAGGACCGGGTCCTGAACCGGATCTGGGCGCACTTCCGACAGCCCACCACCGGTGGTGGACCGGGTCCACAACCGGCTCCGCGCCCGGCGCGGACCCGAACACCGCACAGCCCTCAGCCTGTCTCCCCGAGTGCATCGCTGGTCTCGTCGGTCAGCTCCGCCAACTGCTCCTCCTCTGCCTCACTCACCGGCGAGGCGAGCAGGCCTCTGTCCGGTCCCTCGGCACGCAGGGTGCGCTCCAAGAGTGCCGCTGGGCTGCGGTCGATCGTGCGGTCGGGCTCGATGTAGTGGCCCTCGGTGATCGCGGTCGAGGTGTGGCCGAGGAAGGTCGCGGCTGCGTCGGAGCCGAGGCCGCGAGCGATGACTGTGGCCGCGGTACGTCGGTACCAGCGCAGGCTGATGCCGGTGTCTCCCAATCCGGCGAGCTCGACCATCTCGCGGAAGGTCCGGCGGACGTTGTAGGGGTTGAGCGGTCCGCCTTTGCGGTTCGCGAAGATCGTGCGTTCACGGTCGGCAGGCCCGAGGGCGCGGAGTCGTTCTCGGATCACGACGGCGGCGAACTCGGGGACGGGGATGTTGCGCACCGAGCTCTCGGTCTTCGGGTGCGCCTGCCGGATCACGCCGGTGGCCTTGCGCTGGACGACGGTGCCAGTGACGCGGACGACCATCCCGTTCGGGCCGTCGGTGACGTCGCACGGGCGCAGCGCCAGCGCCTCCCCAGGGCGCATGCCAGTACCGAGCAGGACCTCGACGATGTCGCGGACCTGGCCGTCGCTGCGCGGTCCCATGAAGCCCGTCCCGGTCCGCCACGCGGCGGCGGCCCGGCGGAGGGCGACGATCTGGTCCGGGGTCAGCGCCTGCGGCGTGTTCTTCGGCTTGCGAAGCTGGGACGTGCCCTCGACCGGGTTGCGGGCGAGGGCGTCCTGGCGCAAGGCGAAGCCGAAGAGCAGGTTGAGGACCGTTCGGGAGTGCGAGGCACGCGAGTACGAGATGGCCCCCTCGGCCTTCAGGAACCACTCGACCCGGCCGGTGGTGATCTCGCCGAGGGTGAAGTGCTCGAAGGCCGGCTGCACGTGCAGCCGGAGCGTGTCGAGGTAGTTCTCCCGGGTGCCGTGGCGCAGCTCCCTGCGTTCGAGGTCGGCGGTCCAGAGCGCGACGAGCTCGCCGAAGCGACTGGCGGCCGTGAGCCGGCCGGCTGCCCCGTAGCCGGACCGGTCGAGCAGCCGCTCCTTGAGCAGGGCTCGAGCGAGCGCCGGGGAGTCTGCGGTGGCCGCCACGCGCCGGAGCCGGCCGTCGACATCGCGGATCCGCGTCTCCGCGACGCTGCGTGAGCCGCGCCGGCGTACGTGGATGGCACCGTAGGTACCGATGGAGGTGCGCGGGCGGCCTCCGGTCATGCCGGCTCCCGATGCGCTGCCGGATGTCGCGCGGCGTCCGCGGCCTCCATCCCGGTCAGCCAGGCGTCGATCTCGCTGGCCCGGAACCGCAGCTCACGCCCGACCCGGAAGCCGTGCGGACCCCGACCCTGGCTGCGCAGGTCGTAGAGCGTCTGCGTCGGGACGTGCAGCCGATCGGCGAGCTCGGAGAGCGTCAGGATCGAGTCGATGGCCTCGGAGTGCGTGTTCGTGGTGTCCATGCCGGACAGGTGCGCGAGCCGTTCCGAAGCGCG
The DNA here is from genome assembly GCA_035248385.1 of Nocardioides sp. Taxonomy (GTDB): domain Bacteria; phylum Actinomycetota; class Actinomycetes; order Propionibacteriales; family Nocardioidaceae; genus Nocardioides. The sequence continues at coordinate 47,785 of DATFHM010000346.1, forward strand.
ATGACAGGCCTTCGAACGACGCCGAGAACGGTCAGAAACGTTCGCTGAAGTGGAGAGTAAATGGAGAGACAGGGTTCCTTCTCCTCATGTGAGGTTCTGGAACCCTGCCGCTGACCTGCGTACTTGGTGGAGGTGAGGGGACTCGAACCCCTGGCCTTCTCGATGCGAACGAGACGCGCTACCAGCTGCGCCACACCCCCAAGCAGTGGGAAACGCTAGCACCCCGCTGCTGGTCGTCCGAAATCCGGATCCCCCTCAGTGCCCGGCGATCGCGGCGGCCACCGCGGTGTGGACCTCGGGGTGGAAGACGGTCGGGATGATGAAGCTCGGGTTGAGCTCCTCGTCGGTGACGACGCCGGCGATGGCGGCGGCCGCGCGCAGCATCATGTCGGTCGTGACCTCGTGGGCACGGGCGTCGAGCAGGCCCCGGAAGACACCGGGGAAGGCGAGCACGTTGTTGATCTGGTTCGGGAAGTCGGAACGCCCCGAGGCCACGACGGCGGCGTACTTGGCCGCCTCGACCGGGTCGACCTCCGGGTCCGGGTTCGCCATCGCGAAGACGATCGGGTCGGCAGCCATCTCCGCGATCCACTCCGCCTTGAGGATGCCCGGCGCCGAGACGCCGATGAAGACGTCGGCACCCTGCAGCGCGTCGCGGAGCGTGCCGGTCACCTTGCGCGGGTTGGTGCGCGAGGCGAGCTCGGTGTGGGCGGGCGACAGGCCCTCGGCGCCGGCCACCAGGCAGCCGGCGCGGTCGTAGACCACGATGTCGGTGACGCCGGCGGCGAGGAGCAGACCGACGATCGCCGTACCGGCCGCACCTCCGCCGGACACGACCATCCGCGCGTCGGCGAGCTTCTTGCCCACGACGCGCAGAGCGTTGGTCAGGCCGGCCAGCGCGACGATGGCCGTGCCGTGCTGGTCGTCGTGGAAGACCGGGATGTCGAGCCGCTCGCGCAGGCGGGCCTCGATCTCGAAGCAGCGCGGCGCGGCGATGTCCTCGAGGTTGATGCCCCCGAAGCCGGGAGCGATCAGCTCGACCGCGCGCACGATCTCGTCCGTGTCCTGGGTGTCCAGGCAGATCGGCCAGGCGTTGATGTTGCCGAACTTCTTGAACAGCGCGGCCTTGCCCTCCATCACGGGGAGCGCGGCACCGGGGCCGATGTTGCCCAGCCCCAGCACGGCGGAACCGTCGGTCACGACCGCGACGGCGTTGCCCTTGATGGTCAGCCGCGAGACGTCCTCGGGCCGCTCGGCCAGGGCCTGCGAGATCCGGCCGACACCGGGGGTGTAGGCCAGCGAGAGGTCGTCACGGGTCTTCAGCGGCACCTTCGAGGAGACCTCGATGATCCCGCCGAGGTGGGTGAGGAAGGTCCGGTCCGACACCTTGTGCACGGTCACGCCGGGCACGGCCTCGACCGCCGCCTGGAGCTCCAGCGCGTGGTCGGCGTCGGCCGAGGAGCACGTCACGTCGACGACGAGGCGGTCGTGCCGCGAGTCCGCGACGTCGATTGCGGTGACGACGCCACCCGCGTCGGCGATCGCCGTGGCGACCGCTCCCACGACCTTGAAGTCGGGCGCGGTGTAGAGACGCATGGTGACGGAGTTGGACGAGGCGGTCACGGATCTGCTGGACACACGACGAGTGTCGCGCCGGGCACGGGTTACTTGGAAGTACGCGGCGGTGAGGGCCGCCCTCGACGACGAGACGGCCGGGGCGCAGGGCCCCGGCCGTCTCCTCACGCGTTCACATCAGAAGGAGCCGGACTGCTCCTGCTGCTCGTCGGAGTCGCCGTAGGACTGCTGCTCCTGCGACTCACCGGAGTCGCTGGAGCCGTACGACGACGCACCGGACTCGCCGGAGTCGCTCGACTCGCTCGACTCCCCGTAGGAGGACTCGCCGCCCTCGCTGGACTCGCCGTACGAGGACTCACCCTCGCTCGACTCGCTCGACTCGCTCGAGTCGCTCGACTCGTCGTAGGACGACTCCGTGGAGGAGCCGAACGACTCCTCGCCCGAGCCACCGGAGGACTCCTCGTCGGAGCTGGTGCCGGAGTACGACTCCTGGCCCTGCTCCTCGCTCGAGCCGTACCGCTCCTCGTTGCTGCCCTGGTCGGAACCGTAGCTCTCCTGGGTCATGCTGGATCAACTCCCGAGAAATGCCTGGCCGGGACGGTCCCGGCCTCCACCCCGAGGTGGCAAGGGTCCAACGGAGGCGGGCCGGAGGAGTTAGGGCGCTCGGGCGAGCCGGGCGTGTCGCCCGGGTCAGGAGCCGGTGGCGCGGCGCTCGTCGGCGGCCTCGGCCGCCTGCTTCTCGGTACGACGCGACGCCTCGGCCTCACGCGCGAGGTCGGAGTCGCCGGCGTTGCGGCCGGAGCTCCACACGCCGGTGGAGTCGAGGTCGATGGTGCGCACGGTGCGGGCGGCGCTGGCCTTGTCGACGTACGTCGGCAGCGTCATCGGGACCGGCTCCCAGGTCGACGCGGACGCGGCGCCCACGGCCGGGATCTCCTCGGTGCAGTCGGCCGCCTCGGCCTCGTCGACGACGGGCTCCTCGACGACGGCCTCGTCGGCGATCGCCTGGTCGGCCAGGGTGGTACGACGCTTCTTCACCATCCGGGTGCGGCTGGCGGTCTCCTTCTTGACCATCAGCCGGCACGCGACCAGCCAGGCCGCGATGAGGACCACCGGGGCGACGATCCAGGCCTTGCCGATCGCGCCGGTGAGCGCGGGCACGACGACGGCGACCAGGAGCAGCACCAGGCTGCCGAGGACACGACGCCGGCGCTCGGCGGCCTTGCGGGCGGCGGCACGACGCAGCCGGAGCTGGACCTTGGTGAGGCGGACGGGCTCCAGGACGTACTCGTCCTCGTCGGTGTCGGCGGCCTCGTCGGACGACGCCTGCGGCGCGACCTCCTCGACCACCGGGGACGACACTGCCTTGCGCGGGTCGATGACCCGCAGCCGGTCGGAGAAGCTCTCGACGGAGCGCACCGCGTCGGCGTCCTCCTGGTGCTTGAGCGCCTTCGGGACCAGGTAGACGGCCCAAGCCCCCGCCAGGGCGACGAAGATCAGTGCGCTCATGTCCACCCCTGCAGGTTAGGAGCGGACGGGCGTGACGGGACGAATGTCAATCGGTGTGTCACGGATTGGTTCGTGTGACTCGTGTGATTTGTCCGCAGGTCAGGCGTGGTTCACCAGTCGCGCCAGCACCCCGAGGGGCGCCTCCTCCTTGGTGATGGCGAAGATCCGGTGGTCGCGCCACTCCCCGTCGATGTGCAGGAAC
>DATFHM010000347.1:0-6105 GCA_035248385.1 Nocardioides sp.
GCTCCTGGGCCTGCTGGTCCTCGTCTACATGTTCGTGCCGATCGCGGTCGTCGTGCTGATGAGCTTCAACGACCCCGGCAAGTCCAAGAACGTCTACGAGTTCAAGGGCTTCACCTGGAACAACTGGGCGCACATGTGCCAACCCGAGGGCATGTGCCACGCGGTGGGGATCAGCGTCCTGATCGGCCTGGCGTCGACGATCGTCGCGACGGCGATCGGCACCATGGCCGCGTTCGGCCTGGTCCGGCACCAGTTCGCGGGGCGCTCGGTCGCCAACACCGTGATCTTCCTGCCGATGGCCTCGCCCGAGATCGTGATGGGCTCCTCGCTGCTCGCGCTGTTCCTCTCCGCCAGCCGGTGGGGACCGCCGCTCGGCTTCTGGACGATCCTGATCGCCCACGTGATGTTCTGCCTGTCCTTCGTCATCGTGACGGTGAAGGCGCGACTGGCCGGCCTCGACGAGAACCTCGAGCAGGCCGCGATGGACCTCTACGCGACCGAGTCGCAGACGTTCTGGCGGATCACCTTCCCGTTGGTGCTCCCGGGCATCCTCGGGGCGGCGCTGCTCAGCCTGTCGCTGTCGTTCGACGACTTCATCATCACGAACCTGAACGCCGGCCAGACGGTCACGTTCCCGATGTTCGTCTGGGGTGCCGCGCAGCGCGGCGTGCCCATGCAGGTGAACGTCATCGGCACCGCCATGTTCCTGATCTCGATCACGATCGTCCTGGTCGGCGAGGTCAACAACCGGCGCCGGGCCCGGGTCCTGGCGCACTGACACAGAGATAGAGATGTCTGACACCACGTTCCACAACATCGTCGACGGCAAGCCGGTCGACGCGGCCAGCGGGGCGACGTACGACGTGATCGACCCGGCCACGGGCCGGGTCTACGCCACCGCTCCGCTCTCCGACGAGCACGACGTCGACGTCGCGTACGCCGCCGCCGACGCCGCCTTCGAGGGCTGGGCCGACACCACCCCGCGTGAGCGCGCCCGCGCCCTGCTCCGGATCGCCGACGCGATCGACGAGCGGGCCGAGGAGATCTGCCGGGTGGAGGTGACCGACACCGGCAAGCCGTTCCAGCTCACGATGGACGAGGAGCTCGGCATCGCGAGCGACCACTTCCGGTTCTTCGCCGGCGCGTCGCGGGTGCTCGAGGGGAAGTCGGCGGGGGAGTACCTCGCCGACCACACCAGCTGGATCCGGCGCGAGCCGATCGGCGTCATCGGCCAGGTCACGCCCTGGAACTACCCGATGATGATGATGATCTGGAAGATCGCCCCCGCGCTCGCGGCCGGCAACACCCTGGTCCTCAAGCCCAGCGACACCACGCCCGCGTCGTCGACGCTGCTCGCCGAGCTGTGCCAGGAGTTCCTGCCGCCCGGCGTGCTCAACGTGGTGTGCGGCGACCGCGACACCGGTCGTGCGATCGTCGCGCACAAGACCCCGCAGATGGTCGCGATCACCGGCTCGGTGCGCGCAGGCATGGAGGTCGCGGGCTCCGCGGCCACCGACCTCAAGCGGGTCCACCTCGAGCTGGGCGGCAAGGCGCCGGTCGTGGTCTTCGACGACGCCGACGTGGCCGCGGCGGCCGAGGCCATCGCGACCGCGGGCTACTTCAACGGCGGCCAGGACTGCACCGCGGCCACGCGGGTGCTGGTCGGGGCCGGCGTGCACGACGAGTTCGTGGCGGCGCTCACCGAGCAGGCGCGTGCGGCCCGGACCGGGCTGCCCGACGACCCCGACGTCCTCTACGGCGCCCTCAACAACGCCGACCAGCTGGCCCGGGTGGCCGGGATGGTCGACAGGCTGCCGGACCACGCGACGGTCGCCGCGGGCGGTCGCTTCGCGACGGTCGAGGGTGGTGAGGGCGGCTACTTCTACGAGCCCACCGTGCTGTCCGGCCTGAAGCAGGATGACGAGCAGGTCCAGAGCGAGATCTTCGGCCCCGTCATCACCGTCCAGCCCTTCGCCGACGAGGCGCAGGCGCTGTCCTACGCGAACGGCGTGCAGTACGGACTGTCGTCCTCGGTCTGGACCAAGGACCACGCCCGCGCGATGCGGATGAGCCGCAAGCTCGACTTCGGCGTGGTGTGGATCAACACCCACATCCCGTTCGTCTCCGAGATGCCCCACGGCGGCTTCAAGCACTCCGGCTACGGCAAGGACCTCTCCATGTACGGGCTGGAGGACTACACCCGCATCAAGCACGTGATGAGCTACATCGGGTAGGGACTGCGGAACCCTGGGCGGGTCGCTCCCGTCCGGGTCGTCTGTCGGGGAGGGGTGTCCGGGGGACTAGCCCCTATGGGTCACCCCGACGCCTTGCGTAGGCCCTACGAAAGCACCGGGGTGACCCATAGGGGCCTCACGTCCCCGGCGCACCCCTCCCCGCCAGACGGCCCTCCCTTGGCGACCCGCCCAGGGTTCCGCCCTGGGTAGGACGACTTCCGCGCGGGAGCACGCCAGGATGCTCACCATGGCTGAGCTGACGGGCAAGACGTTCCTGGTGACCGGTGCGAACACGGGCATCGGCAAGGAGACGGTGCGCAACCTCGCGGGGCGGGGTGCGCGGGTGGTGATCGCGGGGCGGTCCGAGGAGAAGAACCGGGCCGCCATCCGCGAGATCGCCGACGACACCGGGAACACCGACCTGGACTGGATCCCGCTCGACCTCGGCGACCTGGCGTCCGTGCGCGCCGCCGCGGCGACCTTCCTGGCGTCCGTTGACCGGCTCGACGTGCTCATCAACAACGCCGGCCTCGCCGGCAAGCGCGGCATGACCCAGAGCGGCTTCGAGCTGGCCTTCGGCACCAACCACGTCGGCACCTTCCTGTTCACCGAGCTGCTGCGCGACAAGGTGGCCGAGACCGGTCCGGGCCGCATCGTCAACGTCGCGAGCACCGGCCACTACCGGGCCAAGGGCATCGACTGGGACGCGGTGCGCAAGCCGACGGTCACGCGGACCGCGTTCGACGAGTACTGCGTCTCCAAGCTGGCCAACGTCCTGCACGCCCAGGAGCTCGGCCGCCGGATGGCGGGCACCGGCGTGACGACGTACTCGCTGCACCCGGGCGCGATCGCGTCGGATGTGTGGCGCGAGGTGCCGCCGGGGCTGCGCCAGGTGATGAAGCTCTTCATGAAGTCGACGGCCGACGGCGCGAAGACCTCGATCTACTGCGCGACCTCGCCGGACGTCGGTGACGCCACCGGCCGCTACTACGACAACCAGCGCGAGAAGCAGCCGTCGAAGGTCGTCACTCCCGAGCTCGCCGCCGAGCTGTGGGAGCGCAGCGAGGCGTGGGTCGCCTGATCAGGATCTTGGTCAGACGATAACGCCGGGGTTGAGGATCCCGGCCGGGTCGAGCGCCCGCTTGGCCGCGGCCAGGGCGGCCGCGAAGGGGGCCGGGCGCTGAGCGTCGTACCAGGGGCGGTGGTCGCGGCCGACCGCGTGGTGGTGGGTGATCGTGCCGCCGTTCGCGGCGATCGCGTCCGAGACGGCGGCCTTGACCTCGTCCCACTGCGCGAGCGTGCTGCCCCAGCGGCCGGCCGCGTAGATGCCGTAGTACGGCGCCGGGCCGTCCGGGTAGACGTGGGTGAACCGGCACGTGACGACCCCCTGGCCGCCGCACACCTCCGCGATCGCCTGCTGGGCGGCCGTCGTGACAGCCGCGTGGAACGCCGGGAACGCGTCCCAGGTGCACGCCGTCTCGAAGGTCTCGGCGATCATCGAGCGGCGGGCGAGGGCGTCGCGCTGGTAGGGCATCCGGATGAACGCGGAGCGCCACGACTGCGACGCGTCGGCGCCGGCCGGCGACGCCTCGGAGCGGTCGCGGCGGGCGAGGACCGTGCCGCCGTGGTCGGCGGCCAGCTCCAGGGCGCGTGCCAGCCAGGCGTCGACGGGGTGGTCGGCGGACTCGAAGGCGATCAGGAGCAGGCCGCCCTCGGTCGCGGTGCCGGCGTTCAGGAACGCCTCGGCGGGATCGAGCAGGCGGCAGTTCGACGGGTGCAGCCCGGACTGGGCGACGGCACGCGTGGCGGCCACCGCGGCGTCGTACGACGCGAAGCCCACGGTGGCGGTCTGCTGCCAGACGGGCCGCTGCTGCAGGCGCATCCAGGCCTCGGTGATGACGCCGAGCGATCCCTCCGAGCCCAGGAACATCCGGTCCGGCGACGGCCCGGCTCCGGATCCGGGCAACCGGCGGGACTCACCGGTGCCCGCGGGCGACACCACCCGCATCGACTCGGTGAGGTCGTCGATGTGGGTGGCCAGGGTGGCGAAGTGGCCGCCCGCGCGGGTGGCCAGCCAGCCGCCGAGCGTGGAGAACTCGAAGGACTGGGGGAAGTGCCGCAGGGTGAGACCGTGCGGGCGGAGCTGGTCCTCGAGGGCCGGGCCGTAGGCGCCCGCCTGGATCCGGGCGGCCCGGCTGACCGGGTCGACCTCCAGCATCTGCGAGAGACGGCCGAGGTCGAGCGAGATCGCCGGCCCGTCGAAGCGCGGCTCCACGCCGCCGACGACCGAGCTGCCGCCGCCGTACGGGACGACGGGGAGGTTCGAGCGCGTGCACCAGTAGAGGACGTCGACGACGTCCTGCTCTTGACGCGGCCGGACGACCAGGTCGGGCACGTGGGACACGTCGCCGTGCAGGTTGCGGACGACATCGCGGAACGCCTTGCCGCGGGCGTGCCCGAGCCGGTCGACGACGTCGTCGGAGCAGAGCTCGGCGAGGGCGGCCGGGGGAGCCACCCGGGAAGCGGCGACCCCGAGCGTGCGGGGGTCAGGCGGCATGTGGTCGGTGAGATCGTGGCCGGGCAGCAGCGCGCCCACGCGTGCGGTGAGCTCGGCGGTCTCGCCGGGGGAGAGCTGGGCGGCGTCGGTGCCCCAGCCCCACCAGGAGCGGTTCGTCACCCGAGCCATCCTGCCGCGACCGCCCGGTCGCGCACCCGCCCCCACGCCTGGAGGTACGCCGGGACCAGCGACTCGGCCTCGGTCTCGATCGTGTCGGCGAGCGTGACCAGCCCGGCCGGCTCGGCTGCTCCCAGCTCCCGCGCGACCCGGGCCGCCACGACGAGGTCGTGCTGGTCGCCGAGGACGTCCTGCAGGGCGGTGAGCTCCTTGATCCGGGCGCCCCGGTGGCCGGCGCGCGCCTCCTTGGTGGCCTCGAGCAGGTAGCGGGTCCGCTTCGTGGCCTTGCGCAGGTCGTGCAGCGCCTCCCAGCGCTCGGCATCGGTCGGCGTCCGGTGCGCGTGGTCGGCGAGCCGGGCCAGCCGGCGTACCTCCCGGCGGACGAGGCGCGGCGCCTCCTTGCGGGCGGACCGGTCCGCCCGCGCGCTGGTCGGCGGCGCGGCCAGCAGGTGGTCCAGGGAGCGGTCGAGGGCCTCCAGCGCGGACGGCCCCAGCGCCGCAAGGGCGGCGGCCTCCGCCCGCTGGTGGCGGCCGGCCAGGACGTCGCGCACGAGCACCCGGTCGGCCGGGTCCTCGATCCGCGGCAGCAGCAGCCCGGAGAGCACCTCGAGGTCGCGAGGTACGCCGAGCACCCCGATCAGCTCCCGGACCGCGGTGCGTAGCGGCGCCACCGCCTTCTTCTCGTACGCCGGCGCCCCGGCCGACAGCGTGCTGTGGATCCGGCGCAGGGCGACCCGCAGGTCGTGGACGTCCTCGCTGCCGTCGCCGTCGAGCCGTCCGTCGGCGTACCGACGCTCGCCGAGGCGGCGCACCTCGACCACCTGGTGCGCGAGGTAGCCCTGCAGGCAGTCCCCGATCGTGAATCGGCCCACGGGCCCATCCTCCCGTATGCTGACCCGGACGTCCCGCCCTCCGCGTTGCGGCTTGCCGATCCAACTCGTGCGCCTTCGGGGGGACCTGCCACAGGATTCGACCCCCGGCGTGCGCACCCGCACCCGGCGTGCGAGGGTGGCGATGCGGACGACGGTGTCCAACGGACGGGCAGCAATGCACGGGGCCGTCGTGACCTCTATTTCAATGAGGTAACGTCGCCCCACCCTGATCAGGACCGAAAGGCTGGCAAAGGCACATGGTGGATGTGGAGAAGGCGCTCGATGAGGCAGGCCTCACGAACCCCCACGTTCGGGAGTACGTCGC
>DATFHM010000348.1:0-2981 GCA_035248385.1 Nocardioides sp.
TGCCGTGACGCTGAGGAACGACGACCCGGAGTGGTTCCGCACCGCCGTCTTCTACGAGGTGCTGGTGCGCAGCTTCCGCGACAGCGACGGCGACGGCACCGGCGACTTCAAGGGACTGGCCGAGAAGCTCGACTACCTGTCGTGGCTCGGCGTCGACTGCCTGTGGGTGCCGCCGTTCTTCGCCTCGCCGCTGCGCGACGGCGGGTACGACATCGCCGACTACACCGCGATCCTCCCCGAGATCGGCACCATCGAGGACTTCCGCGACTTCGTGGCCGCGGCACACGAGCGCGGCATCCGGGTGATCATCGACTTCGTCATGAACCACACCTCGGACCAGCACCCCTGGTTCCAGGCCTCGCGGTCCGATCCGGACGGTCCCTACGGCGACTTCTACGTCTGGTCCGACACCGACGAGCTCTACCAGGAGGCGCGGATCATCTTCGTCGACACCGAGCCGTCGAACTGGACCTGGGACCCCGTGCGCCAGCAGTACTACTGGCACCGGTTCTTCCACCACCAGCCCGACCTCAACTTCGACAACCCCAAGGTCCACGACGCCATGCTCGAGGCGATGTCCTTCTGGCTGGACCTCGGCCTGGACGGCTTCCGCCTGGACGCCGTGCCCTACCTCTACGAGCGCCCCGGCACCAACGGCGAGAACCTGCCGGAGACCCACGCCTTCCTCAAGAAGGTCCGCCGGTACGTCGACGAGCACTACCCCGGCCGGGTCCTGCTGTGCGAGGCCAACCAGTGGCCGACCGACGTGGTGGAGTACTTCGGCGACGGCGACGAGTGCCACATGGCCTTCCACTTCCCGGTGATGCCCCGCATCTTCATGTCGGTACGCCGGGAGTCGCGCTACCCGATCTCGGAGATCCTCGACCAGACCCCGCCCATCCCCGACGGCTGCCAGTGGGGCATCTTCCTGCGCAACCACGACGAGCTGACCCTGGAGATGGTCACCGACGAGGACCGCGACTACATGTGGGCCGAGTACGCCCAGGACCCGCGGATGAAGGCGAACATCGGCATCCGCCGGCGCCTCGCTCCCCTGCTCGACAACGACGTGAACCGGATGGAGCTGTTCACCGCGCTGCTGCTGTCGCTGCCCGGATCGCCGGTCCTCTACTACGGCGACGAGATCGGGATGGGCGACAACATCTGGCTGGGCGACCGCGACGGCGTCCGCACCCCCATGCAGTGGACGCCCGACCGCAACGCCGGCTTCTCCTCCGCGACGCCGGGCAGGCTGCACCTGCCGGTGATCCAGGACCCGGTCCACGGCTACGAGGCCGTCAACGTCGAGGCCCAGCTGCAGAACCCGTCCTCGCTGCTGCACTGGACGCAGCGGATGGTCCACGCACGCCGCCAGCACCCCGCCTTCGGGCTGGGCACCTTCGCCGACCTCGGCGGCTCCAACCCGTCGGTCCTGTCCTACGTCCGTGAGCACACCGATCCCGAGACGGGCCGGACCGACTCGATCCTGTGCGTCAACAACCTCTCTCGGTTCCCGCAGCCGGTCGAGCTCGACCTGCGTCGCTTCGTCGGCTGCGTTCCCGTGGAGCTCCTCGGCGGCGTCCCCTTCCCGCCCGTCGGGGAGCTCCCGTATCTCCTGACGCTGAGCGGGTACGGGTTCTACTGGTTCCGACTCACCCATCCCGACCCCTCGGGGAGGCCCGTCCTGTGATCGAAGACTTCCTGGCCCGCAGTCGCTGGTTCGGCGGCAAGGGCCGTACGTTCACGGTCACCGGACGGCGCGAGGCGGGCCGGCTGGAGGGCGACCCCGAGGTCGTCCTGCTGCTCGTCGAGGTCACCTACGACGGCGGCGACGTGGAGCTCTACCAGCTGCCCTTCGCGCTGTACGACGAGCCGCAGCCCCGGCTCGACCACGCGATGGTCGGGCAGTGGCCGGACGGCCGCACGGCATACGACGCGGTCCACGACACCGCCGCCATGCACGTCCTGGTCCGCGCCGACTGGCACCGGCTGGCCGGCTGGCCCGAGCTGGGCGACGACGTGATGGCCTCGGCCTTCTCCGGCGAGCAGTCGAACTCCACGGTGCTCTTCGGCGAGGACGCCGCGCTCAAGGTGTTCCGCAAGGTCACCCCGGGCGAGAACCCCGACATCACCACGCACCGGGCCCTCACCGAGGCCGGCTCGACCCACGTCGCCGAGCTCTACGGCTGGCTCGAGACGACCGACGCCGAGACCGGCGAGACCCTGCAGCTGGCGCTGCTCCAGCAGTTCCTGCGCACCGCCACCGACGGCTGGGAGCTGGCCCTGGCCAGCGTGCGGAGCCTGTACGCCGAGGCCGAGATGCACACCGGCGAGCACATCCACGTCGGCGACCTCGGCGGCGACTTCGCCGGCGAAGCCGCGCGGCTGGGGGCGGCGCTGGCCGAGGTCCACGGCCAGCTCCGTGAGACCTTCCCGGTCGGCACGGTGCCCGCGGCCGACGTCGTCGCCGGGATGCGCGAGCGGCTCGCCTCGACGGCCGCCGTGGTGCCCCGGCTCGAGCCCTTCGCCCCCGCCCTCCAGGAGCGGTACGACGCCCTGCTCGGCCTCGGCGACCTCGCCGTGCAGCGGGTCCACGGCGACCTGCACCTGGGCCAGACCCTGCGCACCGTCGTCGGCTGGAAGCTCGTCGACTTCGAGGGCGAGCCCGCCAAGCCGCTGGCCGAGCGGCTGCGCCCGGACACCCCCTGGCGCGACGTCGCGGGGATGCTGCGCTCGTTCGACTACGCCGCCCACGCGCTGTTCCCCGCCGAGCAGGAGGACGACGACCCCGAGCTGACGTCGGCCCGCCTGGAGGGCGCCCGCGAGTGGGCCCATCGCAGCCAGGTGGCCTTCCTGGCGGCGTACACCGGCGGCGACCCGGCCACCCTGATCCCCGCCCGCGAGCTGACCCCCGAGGAGGACGCGATCGTGACCGCCTACGTCGCGGACAAGGCCGTGTACGAGTGCCTCTACGAGGCCCG
>DATFHM010000349.1:0-7765 GCA_035248385.1 Nocardioides sp.
GTCCACGCTGGCCGACGGCGTCATCGTCGTCATCCGGCACGCGCACACCACGCGCGACCAGGTCACCGAGGCGGTCAACCGCATCCAGCAGGTCGGCGGCCGGCTCTACGGCGTCGTCGTCAACATGGTCGCCAAGCGCGCCGTCGGCTCCTATTACTACTACTACTACGAGGAGACCGGCCCGGCCGGCTCCAGCAAGAGCAGCAGCGGCAGCGACGCCGGCCGCCGGCGCAAGTAGCGCCGCGGCCGCGCCGCATCCCGCTCAGCGGAGTGCGGCGGCGTAGCGCTCCATCCACTCGGGCGTGAGTCCGGTCATCTGCTGGAAGCGCCGGGCGTCGGGCGCCAGGACGTCGCGGAGCCGCTCCATCTGCGCCTCGGTGAGCTCCGGTTGCTCGATCCGCCGGGTGATCACCCGGCGGACGGCCGCGCTGAACCGCCGGCGCCGCTCGTAGGGGATCCGCCGGTAGACGCGGCCCAGCAGGGACCTGCGCATCGAGTCGGCGGCGCCGACCAGCTCGCGCTTCTCCGCGCGCGCGTTGAAGCGCTCCGAGACGTCGACCGGGGCGGCCGGGTCGACGCCGAGGAAGGTGAAGACCCGGCGCATCGTCTGCTCCGGGTGGTGGTCGAGGTCCTCCAGCGGCAGCACCAGGATCTGCTCGGCGGGGAAGTGGTCGAGGAAGTCGGCCAGCTGCTCGGCGTACCGGCTGGCGGAGACGTAGGGGTTGTACGGGTCCTCGAGGTCGGCGAACGCCTCCTGGGCGGTGCGCGGCTCGAGGCCGTGGTAGCGCTCCTCGACGTACGACGCGAGAGCCCGCTCGGCCGGGTCCCGCACCAGGTAGATCAGCCGGACGTCCGGCACCATCGCCCGCATCCGCGCCGCGACACCCGGCAGGGCGGGCGCACGGGTGTACATCGTCGAGCTCTCGCCGACGAGGCGCTTGCCGCTCGGGAACAGCCCGCGGTAGCGGTTCTCCCACCCGGCGTGGTCGGGGTCCGCGAAGAAGCGCAGCTCCTTGAGCGGCGCCATCCCGATCTCGGGGTGCTGGTTCAGGTAGGTGTGCAGGCTGGTCGTGCCGGACTTGGCCGCACCGATCACGCACAGGTCCGGGAGCCGGCCACCGTCGGCGGGGAGCGGGTCGTCGCACTGGGCGCGGCGCGGCAGGTGGGAGCGCAGCTCCTGGCACGGCGGGCACGCGTCGAGGGCGTCACCGCGCGAGGTCAGCTGCCAGCCGAGGCCGGCGATGACGTCCTCGCGGTTGGTGATGAGCAGCGGGAGGTAGCAGAGGTCGCACGCGACCGACACCATCGAGGGGTCGATCGCGCTTCGCGAGAGCAGCGTCACGGTCAGCAGCTCCGCCGAGAAAAGGTCCAGCACATTGAAGAACTCCCGAGTTCGAGCGGTCGGTGGAACCGGGACCCGCCACCCGCGCCCACCCGACCGACGGACACGGGGAAACGAAGCCCCGGGGTACAAAGGTTAAAACCAGCGTGAGTGGAACAGGTTACGCGGCCGGCAGGAGCTCCGCCACGGGGGCGCGCCGACGCAGCTGCTGGAACGCGGCCCACCAGGCGATCGCCGAGACGAACCAGCCGAGGGCCAGGCCCCAGGCGCAGCCCACTCCCCCGCCGACGAGCGCGCCGCCGTACACGAAGCCGACGAGCATGACCATGACGCCGATGCTGAGGATCATGGAGCGGCGTACGGCGCGCAGGCCGACCAGCCCCGCCCGCGCACCGATGCTCAGCCCGATGGCGACGAGCAGGACGCCGTTGGCGGGCAGGTAGTCCTTGGCCGAGGCCCACGTCTCGCCGAGGAGCTGGCGACCGAGCACGTCGGGCACCAGCACCATCGCGAGGCCGTTCAGCGCGGCGATGACGACGGCCACGACCGTGATCCGGCGGGTGTGCGCGGCGACGAACCCCATGTCGTCGCGGTTGTGCGCGATCTCGGCGACCGTGCCGGCGACGAGGGCGGCCTCGAGCAGGGTGTAGGGCCGCATCAGCAGCTGCGCGCCCATCAGGGCGCCGACCGTGGCCGAGCCGAACATCGCACGGACCAGCGCGGCGATCGCGAGCAGGCAGGCCTGCGTGACACCGAAGGTGACCGCGAAGCGCCACGAGAGCTGCCAGGTCGCGACCAGCCACGAGGCCGAGATGCGGGTGCCGCGGGCACGCCACACCCACGCGGCGTACAGGCCGGCGACGGCGCCGGAGCCGGCCCAGGCGCCGACCATCGCGTTGATGCCGGTGACACCGGCGACCTGGAGGACCACCACGGCACCGACGAGCAACACGAGCCAGAGCACGTCGAGGCGCAGCGCGATCCCGGCGCGCTGCAGCCCGATGGCGAGGAAGCGCCCGATGTCCTGCAGCGTCAGCAGCGGGATGCACACCGCGAAGACGCACATCGCCCAGCCGGTGCTGCTCGACAGCGGCACCAGCGCGAGCCCGACCAGGTAGGTGAGGACGCCGGTGACGATGCCGACCAGCCAGCCGCTGCCCATCACCTCGCCCAGCCGGGCGGACGCGTCCTTGGGCTCGACCAGGACCGGGTTGCTCACGATCGAGCGGGACACCGCCTGCACCAGGCCGTAGACCAGGAAGATCAGGCTGAACGTGCCGAAGTCGCGGGGGTCGAGGGTGCGCGCCGCGATGAGCGACGCGAGCACGTTGGAGCCACCCGACACCGCCTGGTCGAGCGCCACGACGCCCATCCTGCGCCCGGTGTTGCCCTTCCGGAGCTTGTGGCTGCCGCGTGCCATCCCCGCGCTCAGTCCGCCTTGCGGACGAAGACCATCAGGGTCGGGGCCAGCACCGGCGGCGTCAGCCGGTCGGCGACCTGGGCCGCGCGCCAGGCGACCGCGCTGGAGCCGAAGTACGTCGGCTCCGAGGCGTGCCCGTAGACGACGACGTGGTGCGGCGCGAAGAGCCGGCGCAGGTCGCGCCGGGTGTTCATGCTGTAGCGCACCGGGAAGACGTCCTGCTCCTTGCGCTCGGGCTGCAGGCGCTTGAGGAAGGTGGTGTGCAGCTCGTTCGGCACGGTGCGCGCGCCGAGGCCGATCATCCCCCACTTGTTCGGGGTGCGGGCCGCGAACCAGCCGCCCGGCTTGAGCACCCGCATCACCTCGCCGGCGACCGTCGGGGCGTCCTCGGCCGAGACGTGCTCGAGCACGTAGTCGGCCAGCACCACGTCGAAGGTCTCGTCGTCGTAGGGCAGGGTCGCGCCCGGCTCGATGACGTGCGCGGCGGCGAGGGTCGGGTTCGTGAGCACGACGTCGTCGACGTCGACGCCCTCCACCCGGTCCACGCGCTCGTGGAAGGCACGCAGGTGCTTGTGGTAGTCCGACATGGGCTCGAAGGCCCACAGGCCACGGCCCGCACCGAAGTCGAGGACAGTGCTCTTGTCACCGAGGAGCGCGTTCACCCGCGAGTAGAACTCGACGAAGCCGTCGTACCGGGTGAAGCCACCTGCCTCGACCTCCGGGTAGAGCCTGGTCAACAGGCGCCCAGGGCGGAACTCCATGCGAACTCCTCACATCAGGTCGGGCAGAGTCTAGGACCTGCTCTTTACTCATGGGCAGAGACCCGGAAAAGCCAACGGGGGTACGCCGATAGGGTTCGCCCCATGCGCGTGTTGTTCGACGGTTCGGCCTTCTTCCGCCACCGCCGTTCCGGCATCGGCCGCTACTTCAGCGAGCTCGTCGGTGCGTACGCCGGTGACCCCGGTCTCGGCGTGACCCCGGTCCTGCCGTACCGGTACATCACCAACGCCCAGGCCGGCCGGCTGAAGGGCGTGCACAGCCTGCCGCTGCCCCGCCGCTTCCGCGACCCGGTCCTGGGCCGGCTCAACGCCGCGCCGGCGCGGGCCGCGCAGCGGGCCGGCCACGACGTGGTCCACTACCCGCTCTACGACGAGGCGTTCCTGGACGCCGCCCGGGAGCAGCGGTCCGCGACGACGGTCTACGACTTCACCTTCGAGCTGATGCCGGAGCTGTTCGGCGACCAGAGCCGCGAGCTGGCCCTGAAGAAGGAGTTCCTCGCGGCCTGCGACGTGCTCTTCTGCATCTCCGAGGCCACCGCCCGCGACCTCAAGCAGGTCCACCCGCACCTCGACCAGCCCGTCGTCACCACTCCGCTGGCCGTCGGCGAGGAGTTCCGCGGGCAGCACCACCGCCCGCGCTCGCTGCCCGAGCGCTACCTGCTGCACGTCGGCAACCGGGTCGAGCACAAGAACGTCGACCTGATCTTCCGTTCGTTCGCCGACCTCGTGAAGACCGACCCCACGCTGCACCTGGTGCTGTCGGGCCAGGGCATGGCCGACGAGGCCGAGCGGCTGGAGAGCTTCGGCATCGCGGACCGCACCCGCGTCGTACGGCTCAGTGACCGGGACCTGCCCGGCGCCTACCAGCACGCGCAGGCGTTCGTGTTCCCCTCGCGCTACGAGGGCTTCGGCCTGCCGCTGGTGGAGGCGATGGCGGCCGGCACGCCCTGCGTGATCAGCGACGCCCCGGCATTGCTCGAGGTCGCGGGCGAGGCGGCCGACGTCGTCGACCCCGACGACGCCGCCGCCCTGACCGCCACCCTGGAGCGGCTGCTCGGCGACGACGCGTTCGCCACCCGCCGGCGCAGCGAGGGACGGGCGCGAGCGGCGGAGTTCACCTGGCGGCGTACGGCGGAGCTCACCGTCGACGGCTATCGGGCGGCGCTCCAGGCATGACCTGCGGGCGCTCCGTCCGTTGTTCCGTTCGTCGTCGTCCGGTCCCCCACGGTCACTAGACTGAGGTGCGTTCTCGGATGGCTCATCCCCCTGCTCTCGACGCTTCCGCGGAGTCCCCTTGCCTGCATCGCTGACCACCGTCCTGCGCTCCCCCGCCCTCGCGGGTGCACGCGCCAAGGCCCGCACCTGGGCCGAGGACCACGTCGACCGCCCCGTCACCAGCGCGCTCAAGGTCGGCGCGAAGGTCCGGTCCGGGAAGGCCGACATCGTCTACCTGGGCGACTCCTCGATGATCCACATCTCCCACGAGGACACCGACCGGCGCCGGCTCGGTGAGATGTTCGCCGAGGAGAGCGGCTACGACGTCGCGGCGTACTTCGGGCCGGCGTACCCGCCGGCTGTGTTCGCCGAGCTGCTCCGCCTGATCCGGCCGTACCAGCGCCCGAAGGCCATCCTCTGCTCGATCCCGATCCGGCCGTCGACCCAGCTGCACGCCACCGAGCACCCGGTGTTCGGCTACCGCAACGCGCGTCGCACGCTGCGCCAGGCGCCGCGGATGAGCTCGCTGGCCACGAAGGTGCTGCGCCCGGCGCCGACCCAGGAGGACTACGACCGCTTCTACGCGACCGAGCGCAGCTCGCGCTGGGGCGGCCAGCAGACCATCGGCCACTTCCGCCGCGAGCTCAAGGGCATCGACGCCACGACGGCCTCCGAGGACCGGCTTCGGGTCATGTGGGACTACTTCCACGGCGAGTTCAGCGACGACCACCCGGGCCTGCAGGACTGGGTCCGGCTCGGGGAGCAGGCCCGCCTGCTCGGCGTACCGCTGATCGCGTACCGGGCCCACATGCCGTTCCAGTTCGGCACCCGGCTGTTCGGGCCCGAGTTCGTCGCCCACGTCGAGCACAACTGGGCCCTCATCGAGCAGGCGCTCAAGACCGGGCTCGGCGACGGCGGCCTCCTGCTCGACGTACCTCCGCCGCCGGATGAGCACTTCATCCTGCCGCAGGACGGCACTGAGCACTGGAACCAGCACGGGCGGCTGGCCCTGGTGGAGCGCCTCAAGCAGACCCTCGCCGACGTCATCGGCTGAGGGCCGCGGGGGTCCAGCGGTCAGGCGAGGAAGTCGTCGACCGCGGCGCGGAACAGCCGCGCGCCGGCCACGTTGACGTGGCACTGGTCGTCGGTGAGGTCCTCGCGGATGCCGTTGTCGGCGTCGAAGACGAGCTCGGTCATGTCGAGGTAGCGCGCGCCCGGCGTCTCCGCGCACCGCTGCGACAGCTCGCCCCGCAGGGTCTCGAAGGCGGAGATGCGCGTCGGGAAGTCGCCGACGACCGGCAGGGCGCCGACGCTGAGGTGGTCACGGCACGGCGGCGGGGGCACGACGAACACGACCGGCGCGTAGCCGAGCTCCTCACCGAGCGCGACGGTGGAGTGCACGAAGCCGTCGACGAAGCCGAGCGGCCAGTGGCCGGGCGAGCCGTGCTTGGCCAGGTGGCAGCGGACGTCGATCTCGCCGAGGCAGACGAGCAGCGGGACCGGGCGGCGCGACGCCTTCGCGATGAGCGTGAGGTACCGCCGGGCCCACCGCGGCACCCCGCCCGCGGCCACGGAGTACATCAGCCGCGAGCCGAGGTGGACGATGTAGACGCCGTCGCGGCCGCGCAGGAAGTTGGCCGTGACGTAGCCGCGGTTGAGGTGGACCGTGTGCGAGTCGCCGAGCCACACCTCCCGCACGCCGCCGGTCGCCAGGTCGACGACGAGCCGCAGCGTGGTCCCCGCCGAGATCAGGAAGTCGCGGGTACGACGGGCCCAGTGGGCCGCCCGCGCGGTGTCGAACCCCAGGACGGTCGGGTAGCGCACGCTCAGACCGCGGGGACGAGCCGGTCGATCACCGCGATCGCGGCCGCGTCCTCGGCGTGGACCGCCGCGACGTCCCAGAAGCCCGTGGGCGAGCTGGGCTGGTCGCGCTCGGCCCGCGCGCGGGCGTCGGCCAGCGACGCGCGGAACAGCGGGTGGCCGCCGTTGTCCCAGACCGCGCACTCGGAGTAGCCCAGCTTCTCCAGCGCGTCCCAGACCGCGAGGGCGTCGTTGCCGGCCGCCGTGGACGCACGGTGGTCGTACTCGAAGAACAGGACCGGGCGGGAGTCCGCCCACTCCGCCGCGATGGCGGGCACCAGGGTCACGTCGTACCCGTCGGTGTCGGACTTCACCAGCCGCACGTCGGCGAAGTCGGGGTGCCGGCGGCGCAGCTCGCCGACGCTGATGGTTGGCAGGCTCGCGCCGTCGGTCGACTGCTGCAGCGTGGCGGTGCCGCCGATGCGGGCGGTGGAGAAGGTGGCCTGGCTGTCGTCGACCGTCAGCACGGACGGCTCGACCACGACCGCGTCGTTGCCCTCGACGTTGTGCCGCAGGAAGGGCAGGAAGACCTCGTCGGGCTCGACGGCCAGCACCTTGCCGGGCACGCGGTCGAGCAGCAGGAGCGTGGAGTCGCCGATGTTCGCGCCCACGTCGACCATCGCGATCTCCTTGCCGGCCGCGAGGCCGGCGGCGAGGTCGAGCAGGTTCACGCCGTACGCCGGGTCCAGCCGCATGTAGTCGGGGAGCCGGTGTGCCCACGGCATCGCCATGCGCACGCCGTCCAGCTCGCGCTCGACCCACCGGTTGGGCCACCGGTCGCGCACGTACCAGCCGGTCCGACGACGGATGCGAGCCACGAGGGACTCAGGCCGCGGCGCGGGGCGCGCCGCAGGATCGACATGTGCCATGGGGGTCGAATCTCCTTGAATCCCGAAGGAACACCAGCATATCCACAGGTATCC
This sequence comes from Nocardioides sp., assembly GCA_035248385.1. Taxonomy (GTDB): domain Bacteria; phylum Actinomycetota; class Actinomycetes; order Propionibacteriales; family Nocardioidaceae; genus Nocardioides. The sequence continues at coordinate 7,540 of DATFHM010000349.1, forward strand.
GGCCCGCTGCCGGATACCGATCAGGTCAACCGAGAAGCTCGTCGATGACGGCCAGCACCCGCTCCGGCGGGATCGAGACGTCGTCGAGGACACCGACCTGCGGGGCGCCCTCGCGCACCGGACCGTCGGCGACCAGGTAGCGGTAGTCGTAGCCGCCGACCGCCTCCGCGATGGTCCACAGCCCGAGGTGGACGTACGTCGCCGCGAACATCTCCAGCACCGCCAG
>DATFHM010000350.1:0-26909 GCA_035248385.1 Nocardioides sp.
GGCGTTGTTTGCGGAGGCGAGTGGCCCTTCAGCGAACGGTCACTGCGCGACGGCTTTCCCAAACCACAGCAGAGTCTTCACCTGGAAGGCTGTTCAAACCTCTTCTGTCCTCGTCGCCTTCTCACTACTGCCCAGGTGGTCGGTCAAGTCTCGGGTAGTGGTGTAGCGCTGCGTTCCTTCGGTGGGGTTGTTCAGGCTGTGAGTGCGGGCAGGTCGTCAGCTCCGATCTGGGTGTCGGTGGTGGGCACGATGGTGACGCGGCAGCGGGCGAGGACCTCGAGTCCGAGGTAGCGGCGGCCTTCGGCCCATTCGTCGGTCTGCTCGGCCAGGACCGCGCCGACGAGGCGGACGATGGCGTCGCGGGTGGGGAAGATCCCGACCGCGTCGGTTCGGCGGCGGATCTCGCGGTTGAGGCGTTCGGCGGGGTTGTTGGACCAGATCTGGGTCCACACGTCCTTGGGGAAGCCGGTGAAGGCGAGGATGTCGACGCGTGCGGTGTCGAGGTGTTCGTGGACGTCGGGCAGTTTGGTTTCGACGTAGTCCAGGAGCCGGTCGAACTGGGCGTGCACGGCGGGTGCGTCGGGCTGGTCGTAGACCGAGTGCAGCATCGCTTTGACTGCTGGCCACATGGCCTTGGGGGTGGCCGACATCAGGTTCGCTGCGTAGTGGGTGCGGCAGCGTTGCCAGGTCGCGCCGGGCAGGTTTGCTGCGACGGCCTCGACCAGGCCACGGTGTGCGTCGCTGGTGACCAGCCGGACCCCGGACAGGCCGCGGGCGACGAGGTCGGCGAAGAACTCGTTCCACGCCGCGCCGGTTTCGCTGGTGGCCACGCGCATGCCCAACACTTCGCGGTGGCCGTCGCCGTTGACGCCGGTCGCGAGGAGCACGACCGCGTTGATCACCCGTCCGCCTTCGCGGACCTTCATGGTGAGCGCGTCAGCGGCGACGAACGTGAACGGGCCTGCGGTGTCGAGGGGGCGGTGGCGGAACTGCTCGACGTGCTCGTCGAGGTCGGCGGCCATCCGTGAGACCTGCGACTTCGACAGGGAGTCGATGCCGAGGGTCTTGACCAGTTTGTCCATCCGACGCGTGGACACGCCGGCGAGGTAGCAGTCAGCGACCACGGTGATCAGCGCGGTCTCTGCACGCTTGCGACGCTCGAGGAGCCACTCGGGGAAGTAGGTGCCGTTGCGGAGCTTGGGGATCGCGACGTCGATCGTCCCGACCCGGGTGTCCAGGTCGCGGTGGCGGTAGCCGTTGCGCTGGCTCGTCCGGCCCGGAGAGACGCGGCCGTATTCGGCGCCGACGACTGCGTCGGCATCAGCGGACAGCAGGGCGTTGATCATCGTTTGCAGCAGGGCGCGCATCAGATCGGGGCTGGCTTCGGCGAGGGCTTCGCCGAGCAGGCGTGCAGGGTCGACAATGTGGGCGGCGGTCATCGTGATGACTCCATTCGAGAGTGCTGTGAGATGTTCGCTCGAAGGATCACGCGGTGGCCGCTGCTTCGTCTGCCGTACACGCCGGTGACGACCTCGGCTACCGCGCTACACCACTATCGGGGACTCAACTGCATCGGCCTGACCTCGAGTGATGCAAGAAATGATGCAAACAACCGCGGAATCGGCGGCCAAGCGCATCAACACGTGGTCAGAAATGACCGGATCTGGCGTCGGCTCAGGCGGGAAACGGGATGCCGACCCGCGCCGCGAGCGGGTGCATCATCACGTGGCACCGGTGACAGCGTCCCCGACCTTGGCCAGTGCCACCAGGCGACGAGGTCACGCACACACCGACCGTGTGACAGTCCACCCGACGTCAGGCATCCGGCAGCCCTACGGTCACCTTCGTTGCGAGAATGAGCGGGCGAAGGTGCCTGCCAGCAGGCAGGCTCCGTCAACCAATTCGCTGTACTCCCAGTTCTCATGCTCGATTCGACCTACCATTCGCTCATGGTTGCGGAGCTCTCGAGTGAGCAGACGGCCGTGATATTGGAGAAGGTCCGGAACGACCGGGGCCTGGCCGCGCGGGTGCGCACCTTGGCTTGGAGAACCGCGTCCGACGTGTCTCAGCCAGCGCAGGCGCTTCGCCGACTGCAGACCCTGGCGGAAGAGACGTTGCCACACGAACCACGGGACACGCCCACAACCGGCCTGTCCAGGGTGGTGACCGCCGGGACGTTCCTGCGCCATCACACACGCCTCGCAGTACGCGAGGCATTCGCCACCACCGACGACTTCGTCCGATTCGTCGAGACTTCCGACAACCCAAATCAAGAACTCGCAGACGCACTCACAGATGACGTAACGATATTTCCGTGGCAACGGTCATGGCTCGCCCCGACCCAACAGATCAAGCGGCTCGATGGCCGAGCGCTCATTGCCGCGCTTGAACTAGGCTCGAGCGTGTCTCCTCCGCTGATTCGGTTCAACTTGCCGCTGCGCCGGATGATCGACACTGGGGTCATGATCCGCCGGCCTTGCAGTCTCGATAGCGTGCTCGGACCGAACCCGCAGTGGAGCAGTTCCGGTCTGGCAAGTGGAGTCGAAGAGTTCGTAGACGGCGACGTGCCGCTTGCGGCGGTGGGGTCTGTGGAGTGGGTGGAGTAGATGATCGGCTCGGAGTTGGCGCTTGCCAAGACATTCCTCGACCTTCTCGTCGCACGCGACGTATACGAGGCGCCCGACGCCGTCCTCGATGTCGCGGCCGTTCTCGTCGATGTCGATGACACCGAAGCGCCATTCGTCGCGTCGGCATTCGCAACCGCACTTAGGGCCGTGTCCTCGGATGTCCCGAGGTGGCGAGCGGCTGCGGAGGCGGCGGTGCAACTAGACCTATACGAATCGGTCGGAACGCTCCTCGACGGGCTGCCCCAGTTGCCCGATCCCCACCAGCTCGGAACTGCTGCAATGCTCCTCGCAAATCCGGCTATTAGCGACGAGGAACGCGAGCAAGGCAAGAGCCTGCTGACTGGCCGCACGTCGACTCAGACGTTGCGACGCTTCCTGGAGATTCGGCTCGGCGACGCGCGACCCGAATCCAGAGAAGAGCAGATGCTGGATGCGCAGGTCTGGCCGGGGAGACATCACGTCAGCGAGCTAGGCCGCTTCGCGCCAGTCGTGTATGTGGCGGAGAGCGGCGCTCCCCCCGCTGCCATGTGGAGGGTCATCGGAGCGCTTGCTCAATCAGGCGCACGGGTCCGCCGACTGGGCGCGGACGTCAAGCGCTTGCCGTTTCAGCATTGGGCCAGCGAGCCGTCACCGCTCATTTACTGGTCGGGAACTGCGCTCATGCAATGGAAGTCGATCACCAGGTTCGATGCACCCAAGGCAGTTCTCGCAGCGGGTGAATTTGATTCGGCTCTGTCACTTCCTCGCCTTGTGAACGAGGTCCGCTCGAAGCTTCCAGCTGGCTGGGCAATGAAGCCGGCTGGACGTTCCGAGTCCTTCGAAGAACAACCGTCGGTGTTCTCAGTGGAGACGCTCAGCGAAGGCGGCTTTGACAACCTCGAGATGATCTACTTGGGGGCGGCAGGACGGTCGGTTCTGCAATCGATGGCGAAGGATTTCCTGACGCCGCGCGAAGCTGACCGTCAACGGTGGACGTTTGACCAACTGGTGACGCTCCGGCTAGTTCAGGGGTTCAAGGCGTTCAAGAGAACCCGTATCGACGCCAAACGCGTTTACGAGCGGCTCAACGACATCGCACTCGCAAGCGCGTCCAGCGCCGTGGCGTTCGACGCGGCTGGAGAGCTCTACATCAATCAGGGAGGGGGCTTCAGAACGCTAGAGAGCGATCAGGAGGCGATGGAAGAGGTGCTCCAGGTCGATGTAGCGTTTCGTCCCTTCAAACTTGGGGGCGGCCAGGTGCCAGACCTGCTGAACCCATCAGCCAGGACGCTGGTCGATCCCCGGATCCTCGGAGGAACTCCGGTCATCCGGGGTCGGCGTTTGTCTGCCCGATCGATCAATCACGTCTTCACACTGCGCGGAGCTGAAGCCACTCGATCCGCATTTCCCGAGCTTGACTCAACCTCAATCTCGGACGCCGTCAGTGTGGCGCGCCAGATCGACAAGAACCGGGCCGTGTCACGGTGAATTTGCTTGCTGATCAGTCGTTCCCAGCTTCTGTCGAGTTGAACGCACTGACGGATCTAAGAGTCTGGCGTTGGAGTAACGAGGGGTTGACGGATACCGAGTTGCTTGAGGCCGCGAATGGCGACTTCAGTGGCGTCATCTTCCTGGGCACGGCTCCGCTGCACTCATCCGAGCTCCGCAACCAGGCCCGACGCCTCGGACTCGCGCTGATCGGGACCGCAGAGGCCGACCCAGTCGTAGCCGCGACTTCTCTCGGACTCAACCTGCACGCGCTGTCTCGGCTGGTGACGCCTGGGGCGCTCTTGGCGGTCTACGCGCGCGAAGTTCGCCCGTTCCACGTCTGAAGCGGCTGCAGCGCACACCAACAGCGGTCTACATCCGTCGCCGACCTTCAACCCGTCGCGCAGACCGTGGAGTCGTCCCTCGCCCTCCATGACCACGATCGCTTCGCCTTGCCCCACATTCGCCGATGCGACATCGCGACCGCGTCCGCTCACCCTGACCATCGTGCGACACGCATCGCAATTGAACCCGTCGGCGCTGGCACGGACCGAAGCTGCCAGCGGCCGAAGATGGCTGGGAACGGCGCGGCACGGAACGACAGTGGCAATCCCTGGCACGACCAGAGCACCTATCTCGTGACCAGACCTCACCAAGAAGGGGCGCGACATGCCTGTCGTCCTGCAGAACACGAAGGCCAATCCGTACTTGTCGTTGTCAGAGGCCGCCGAGATCGTCGGTCAGTCGGTCAACACACTCCGCCGCCGGATCGCATCGGGAACACTGCCGGCCTACCGCTTCGGCCCACGGTCGATTCGGGTTCGACTGGCCGACGTAGAGGCCCTCGGACGCCGAATTCCAAGCGCGCATGACGGCCCCTGATTGGATGGCCAAGCGCCTCACAGCCACTCACAAGATGCAGCACATTGGGCACATATTGGGCACGAAGCCGAATGAGGAACGGCCTCTGATCAGCGTTTCCGCTGGCCAGAGGCCGTTTCTACCTTGCGACCCCGACGGGACTCGAACCCGCGGCCTCCGCCGTGACAGGGCGGCGCGCTAACCAACTGCGCTACGGGGCCAGGTTGTCGCTTCTCCCTCACGGGCGAAGCGTGGGAACTCTAACCCATCCGCGGCGGGGCTCCCAATCGGGAGGCTCACCCAGGTCATCGCCGCGGCGACGGACTGACCCGCACCCCTCGGGGGCAGACTCCCGGCTCGGCGTAATCGTGGGGGCACCGAGCCGGAAGCCCGATCAGGGGACTGCGGGAAGCAGCGGTCAATTGCGGACGATCACCCCACACAGGCTGGGCATGGTGATCTCGTTGTCGTCGGGGTCGGGGCCGTCGCCCTGGACGTCGGGGTTGTTGGCCAGGCCGTCACCGTTGAGGTCGACGCCGTGGACCACGATGGCGTACTGGTTGAGCGGGCCGAGCGAGGCGATGGCGTCACCGCTGTCGATCAGCTTGAACGTGCGCACGTAGCTGATGGCGGTGCCGCGGTCGTTGGTCCCGTTGGACAGGGTGCGCAGGACCGGTCCGTAGTCGGGAAGGCCCTCGAGGATGTCGATCAGGCCGTTGTGGTCGAGGTCGCGGGCGATGGACGGGCACTCCGACATGGCCTTGCGGATGCCGTGGATGTGGGCGACGTGGATGCCGTCGTCGAGCCCGGAGGCGGAGAGGTCGACCTTCAGCTGCGTGCCCTGCTGGATCAGGCGGACGGTTCCGGAGCCTCCGTGGTTGACCGGCTTGAGGTTGGCCGTGTAGGTCGCGACCCGGCTCGTCGGGCCGGTGGTCGCCAGGGCTATCGCGGGCACCACCGCCAGGAGCGGTGCCGCGACGACGATCGCGGCGGTCTTCTTTCTCATCGTGAACTTCCTTCCATGGAGAGAGGGGCCTCTCTCTTCACGAGCCCGCGGAGGGATCAGTTCACGGGTTCCGCGTGTCGGTTCACTCCCGCCGGAGGCTCGCGGAATACCGAGGTACGCGCACGTCCGATCTATAGTCGTCTAAGTCGGTCGAGTTAATACTCCGGAGGTGGCGGCATGAGCAAACCAGGAAGACGCGCCCGAGTCCTGATCGTGGGCGCGGGCGCCGCCGGCTCGCTCACCGCGCTGCACCTGGTCCGTGAGGCGAGCCGTCGCAGCACACCGGTCGACATCGTGCTGGTCGACCCGGCCGACCGCTGGGGCCGAGGTACGGCGTTCGGCACCACCGACGACCAGCACCTGCTCAACGTCCCCGCGCTCGGCATGAGCGCGCTGCCGCAGGACCCCAGCCACTTCGTGGCCTGGCGCACCCGCCAGGGCCGCGGGGCCGAGGGCTACGACTTCGCCTCGCGGCGGGAGTGGTCCTGCTACCTCGACGAGACCCTGACCGAGGCGGTCCGGCAGGCCGACACCGTCCACGTGACGCACCGACGCAGCAAGGCGCGCACCCTGCGTGCCCTCGACCGGGGCGCCGCGGTGACCCTGGCGAGCGGCGAGGAGCTGACCGCGGACGCCGTCGTCGTGGCGACCGGCCTCCCGGCGGCGGGCGACGGCTGGGCTCCAGCCGGGCTGCGCGACTCGGCGTTCTTCGTGCCGGACCCCTGGGCGCCGGGCGCCCTGGACGTCGTACGTCGCGACCGCACCGGCCCGAGCGACGTGCTGCTCGTCGGCACCGGCCTGACGATGGTCGACGTCACGCTCACCCTGACCGACGACCGGTCCCCCGAACGCGTCATCCACGCAGTCTCCCGGAGCGGCCGGCTCCCGCACCGGCACGCCACGTCCCTGCTGCCCGCTGCCATCCCGGAGGTCGACGACTGGGGCACGTCCCTGGCCGAGCTGCGCGCCCGCGGCGAAGAGCACCTCGAGCGGGTACGACGCAGCACCGGCGACTGGCGCCCGGCCGTCGACGGCCTGCGGTTCCGGCTGCCCGTCCTGTGGTCGCGCCTCGACGAGACCGAGCGGGCCGAGTGGCTCGCCACCGGCGCGGGACCGTGGAACCAGCTGCGACACCGCATGGCTCCGTCCTCGGCGGTCGTGGTCAGCGAGCTGCGGGCCGCCGGCCGGCTGACCGTCGGCGCGGACCAGGTCGCGGACGCGCGGCCGCTGCCGCGCGGCGGCCTGGAGGTGGAGCTCGCCAGCGGCCGGGTCCTGCAGGTCGGCTGGGTGGTCAACTGCACCGGCCCGCGACTCGACATCCGGACCCTCGGCGAGGAGATCCTCGACGACCTCCTCCGGCCGCGCGAGGCCGGCGCGCTGGCGCAGCTGGCGACGGCCGGCATGGGCGTGCGTACCCGCAACGGGCGGCTCGTCGACGAGCACGGGGAGACCCGGACTCCGCTGTGGACGCTGGGCGCGCTGCGCCGGGGCGAGCTGTGGGAGTCCACCGCGGTCCCCGAGATCCGGGCCCAGGCGCTCGCGCTCGCGACCGACGTCCTGGACGCGGTCGCACCGCTGCCCCGGCGGCTGGCCGACGGCACGCTGGTCCCCGGGACCCACCCGGTCGCGCGCCCGCGCGACCCCCTCGGGCTGCCGCTGTCGACGACGGCGGAGGCGGCCGCGGCGTACAACGCCGGCCTCGAGCGGGTCATGCGCCTGCAGAGCGGAGGCGAGGCGCTGATCCGCGACGCGGCCGAGCTCGACCCCGGGTTCGCGCTCGCGCACGCCGCGCTGGCGATGCTCGCCCACGAGGCGGGCACCGACGGCGACGTGGCCGCCTCCCTGGCCGCCGCGCGACGGGCCGTGCGCAAGCGCGGCGACGACCGCGAGCGCGGGCTGGTCGACGTCGTCGGACGTCGCGTCCGGGACGCGCGTCGCGGCGGAGCGAAGGCCCTGCTGCGGCACATCGAGGAGTACCCCCGCGACGTGCTCGCGGTGTCCGCCGCGGTGCCGACCATCGCGTTCTCCGGCATCATCGACGTCCAGCGCGACGTCTGGGACCTGGTCGAGCGGCTCGCGCCGGCGTACGGCGACCACTGGTGGTACATCTCGCTCCTCGCCTTCATCCGCCAGGACCAGTCGCGGTACGACGAGGCCGGCCTGCTCGCCGAGAGCGCGCTGTCCTGCGAACCGTCCTCCGGGCACGCGGTCCACGCCATGACGCACGTCCTGTACGAGACCGGTCAGCACGCGACGGGCCGGGAGTGGCTCGACCACTGGGTCGCCGAGAGCGGCCGCTCGGCGAGCCACCGGGCGCACTTCTCGTGGCACGCCGCCCTGCACGAGCTCGCCCTGGGCGACACCGAGGCCGTGCGCGCCCGGTACTACTCGCAGCTCGCACCCCCGACGGTCACCGGTGTCCGGGCGCTCGTCGACTCCGCCTCGCTGCTGTGGCGCTGGAGGGTGACGACCGAGGCGTGGGACCCCTCCGAGCCGCCCGTGCCGCCGGTCGCTCCGGTCCTGCTCGCGTCCGACCCGGATCTCCTGCTGCGGCCCGGCACTCCCTTCACCGCGCTGCACGCCGCCCTCGCCCACGCCGCGGGCCGGGACGCCGACGCGCTGCGTGCCCTGGCCGCCTGGTGCGCCGGGGCCTCGGAGCGGCCGACGCGCGAGGTCGTCGCACCGATCTGCGCCGGCCTGGCCGAGGCCTGCGAGGAGCGGTGGCACGAGGCGGCCGCGCTACTCACCGGTGTGCTGCCCGACCTCGTCACGGTCGGCGGGTCGGCCGCGCAGCGCGAGATCGTCGAGGAGACCGTGCTCTGGTGCCTCGCGAACGAGGGCCGGCCCGAGGCCGCCTCCCGGCTCCTCGACGCCCGCCTCGAGCGCCGTCCCTCACCCCTGGACACGCACCGCAGCGCCGTGCTCGCGGCGCGGCCGGCGGGCAGCTGACCACAGGCATCGACGCTAGGCCGCGTGGTCGAGCGGTCCCAGCCGGATGTCGTAGCGCTCGCGAACGGTCGCGATGGTGCGGGCGTAGTGCTCGCGCTGCCGACGACGCGTCATGAGGAACCTGAGCAGACCGATCTGGCGGCGGATCAGCGGGTACCAGTGGTCGGCGTCGACGCCCATCCGCAGGAACACCTGGGGTGGCAACGCCAGCGCGAGGATCGTGAAGTTGTGCATCAGCACGGTCCAGGCGGCCGGCGTCGTACCGCTCCCGTACCTCGCACGCAGCTCGGTCCAGTCGATCTCCACCAGCGGCAGTCGTGCCAGCTTGCCCCTCATCAGGAGGTGGGTGAGCAGGTAGCCCTCGTAGGAGGTGAAGGTGAGCACGCTCGAGCGCTGACCGATCGAGAGGACACGGCCGGACGCGGAGGCGAAGGGCTCGTAGGGACGCCCGCCGCGCAGCAGGTAGCCGGTGCAGTTGACGACCCAGGTCCCCTCGGGCACCGCGACCCGCTCCCCGCAACGGAGCACGAGCTGGGGACCGTCTGCGGCGTCGACCACGTCCTCGAGGTGGTCGTTGCGGTTCTGGGTGAGGCCGTCCCTGATCCGGTCCGCCTCGGCATCGGACAGCAGCCCGATCATGAAGTTCGAGGCCGCCGGCGTGACCTTGATGTACCTCAGGCCGTCCATCGACGAGAAGACCGACGCCTCGTTGGTCCCGTCGTACGACATCGCCAGCTCCTCGCCCCACGCGTTCGGCCGAACGCCCCCACGCAACGGCCGATCCGGGTGGTACAGGGCGTCGCGCCGGACGAACCAGGTGCCCGAGCCCGCCAGCAGGCTCACCTCCCGCCGCGGGTCCGCCGTCAGGAGCGCGTACGCCGTGTCCATCGCCGTCTTGCCGCCGCCGACGATCCAGACGGGCGTGTCGGACGCCGCGATCTCGCCGGCCCGGACGTCGCACGTGTCGGGCGACACCGAGCGGACCTTCGCGCTCGTGAGCTGCAGCGGATCGTTCGTCTCCACGTTGAACCCCAACGCCTTCACCAGGCGCCCCGACTCCAGGACGACGCGCTCGCCGCCCCGGTGGATCGTGGTGCACACGCGCCCGTCCGACTCCTCGTGCGCGTCGTAGGACCAGCCGAAGTACTCCTCGACGTGGGTCCGCTTCTCGATCTCGCCGAGGCAGTAGCCCAGGTGGTCGAGGACCTCAGGCTTGCTGGCCAGGTGGGTGGGCTCCTTGTCCCAACGCCACTTGATGTCGCCCGCGGTGAACAGCGGGTGCGGCTGGTGGAGACGGACGTAGTCGTAGGCGTCGTTCCACATGCCGCCCGCCCGGTGCCGGGAGTCGACGAGGGCGATCCGTCCACGCTTCCCGAGGCGCTCGGCGGCCACGAATGCGGCGTTGAGGCCGCAGATCCCCGCGCCGACGATCACGACGTCGTACGACGAAGCCGGCACTGTCATCATCAGCCCCCTGCGCTGCCGATCGGCTGGTGGTCCCAGGGTCCCGCCCGCGGTTCACCGCGTCAACAGCTCCCGGGCGGCCCGCTCCCCCGCGCGCACCGCACCGTCCATGTACGACGGGTGGTTGTCGATGGAGGTGTCGGAGCCGGCCCAGTGGATGTTGCCGACCGGCGCCGTCGACGCGTCGGTGTAGCGGGTCAGGACGCCGGGCGCCGTCATGTTCACGCAGCCGTGGATCCACGGCTCGTTGGTCCAGAGCTTCTCGGCGTACCGACCGGTGAGGAAGCGGTCGTCGCCGAAGACGGTCGCGAGGTCCTGGGCAAGGCGTCGCGCCCGTAGGGACCGGTCGTCGAGGACGTCGTCGGTCCAGACCAGGTACGCGTTCGGTGCCGCCGTGGTCGGCAGCATGAACGTGACCAGCACCCCGGCGCTGCCGTCGGCCGGCGAGTTGTCCGAGACGTACGGCGTCATCATCAGGTCGCTCAGGACCTGCGCGTTGAGCGGTGGGCCGCCGTTGAGCCCCTGCCGCCAGAACGGGGTGTCGTAGACCATGAACAGCTTGCCCATCGAGCCGCTGCCGCCGTCGCGCTGCAGGTTCGAGCGCCGGGCCGGGAGGTCGGGCGTGAAGTGGATGCGGCTCACCTCGGTGGGCGACATCGCCACCACCACCTGGGAGCAGGTGACCGTGACCAGCGAGGAGACCACGGTGATCCGTCCGGTGTCCCACTGCTGGACCTCGGAGACCGGCGAGCCCAGCACGACGCTGCCGGCGGGGAGCTGGCGCGCCATGGTGTCCGAGATCTTCCACGTGCCCTCGACGACCCGGGACTCCTGTGCACCGCCCTTCACCGCCATCGGGGCCTCGAAGCCACCGGCGACGTTGAACAGGTTGAGCATGAACAGCAGCGAGTCCTGGTGGGGGTTCTGGCAGCCCACCAGGGTGAACGCGAGTCCGATGAGCCAGCGCGCCTCTGCGTCCAGGACGTTGTGGTCGAGCCAGTCGCCGAAGGTCGTCCTGTCCCACTGGGCGGCGAGAGGTGCATCCCAGGGGTGCCCGACCGGCACCGCCGCCGCCATCGCGGTCAGCGTCGCCTCGGCCCGGGCGAACTCGGTGAGCGCGAGCGGTGACTGCAGGGGCGGGATGGTGCCGGTGTAGAACCCGCGCTTGCCGTTGCGGTAGTAGATCGACTGGCCGTCGTCGTAGGTGGGGAAGGTGTGCAGGCCCAGCTCGGCGACGAGCGCGAAGATCCGGTCCTGGCCGGGGCCGATCCACTGACCCCCGCCCTCGGTGGTCAGCCCGCCGCCGAGCGAAAGGCTGTAGGTGCGACCACCGACCCGGTCGTTGGCCTCGAGCACCACGACCGACCTGCCCGCCGCCACGAGGCGCCGGGCGGCCACCAGGCCGGAGATGCCGGCCCCGATGACGACGACGTCGGCCGTCGCCTGCGTCGCAGCCGCAGCGCGGCTCTGGAGGCCGATCGCCGGTACGGCGGCGAGCGCTCCCCCGGCCGCGATGATCCCGCGTCGCGACCAACGGGACTCGGTGACGTCACCCATGCTGCAGCACCTCCGGGTTATGGGCGGCCGCGCGTTCCGTGGCACGTCCTGTGATGGTCGAAGCGAGAAGGGCCAGGACGAAGTAGGCGAGCACCGCCCACGGCAGGTAGCGCCCCGGCGTACCCGTGGCGTCACGGACCGACTGCTCCAGCACCACGACGATCACCACGAACGCGGCGACGGCGACCAGCGTGATCGGGGCGCGCAGCTCGCCACGACGCCGCAGGAAGACGGGCGTGGCGAAGAGGGTGATGAGGTAGGCGACGAGCACCGCGAGGCCGGACGTGGTCGAGCAGTAGCCGAGCACCTCGAAGGCGTCGGCGCCGCTCCAGCTGACCACGCTGAGGAAGGCGAGCTCAAGGCCGAGCACGGCCACGATCGGGACCCACGGCACCTGCAGCCGGGAGGTCCGGGTGAGGGCCGCCGGCAGCTGACCGCGCTCGGCGCTGCTGTACAGCACCCGCGCGACGCCGTTGAGGTTCGCGACGATGCAGGCGATCGCGCTCACGCAGACCAGTGCGTCGAGAACGTACCCGACCCAGCTCGCTCCCAGCACGGCGGAGAGGTCGTTGAGCGGCGACGCCGAGGCGACGATGCCGGCGGGCCCGAGCCCGACCTGCTGGGCGTAGGCGTTGAAGGTGAAGAAGAGCCCGCCGATGAGGACCGATCCGATGAGGGCACGCGGGATCGCGCGGTGCGGGTTCTTGGCCTCCAGCCCCAGCGCGCTCGAGCTCTCGAAGCCTGCGAAGGCGAAGAAGGTGATCACGCATCCGTTGAAGAGGGCGCTCGGTCGCACCCCCGAGAGAGTCAGCTGCGGCGTGTCGACGACGTGGCCCCGGTGGACCAGGACCGCGACCAGGAGGGCCACCACGGCGAGCACGCTGAGCAGCTCGGCGACCAGCAGTGCCCGGGTCGACAGGCGGACGTCGCTCAGCGCGATGAGGGCCGCGACCGCGAGCGTCGCGACGTAGAGCGCGTACTGCCAGCCGGGTCCGCTGATGTCGGCGTGGAAGACGCCGGCTGCGAACGCCGTCGTGAAGCTCGCCAGCGCGATGGTGAGCACCGGGATCGCGGCGAGGGTGAGGAGGAGCAGACCGGCGCCGGTGAGCCAGCCCGCGCGGTTGCCCAGCCCGAGCGTGGCGAAGGAGTACAGGGAGCCCGCACCGGTGATGCGGCGGGCGAGCGCGGTGACGCAGATGGCCACCAGGACGATCGTTCCCATGGAGATCGACCACGTGAGCCAACCGCCGTTGCCGGCCGTGGCCGCGACCGGTGCGACGAGGATCGCCACGGCACCGGTCGGCGCGATGTTGGCGACGGACTGCGCCAGCACGGAGGTCGACGACAGGGTCGCCGATCGCAGACCCGTCATCGCGAAACCACCGATCCGTTCGCAGCGACGGGCGCAGCGGCGCCGCGGCGCGCGTTGCCGCGGCTGCCGTTGATCGCATCGGCGATCCGGTCGTAGGCCCAGATGGTGCGCAGGCCGGTCCGGCCCATCATCATCGGCCGGGAGAACCTCGGCCGGGCCTGCCAGATCGTCTCCAGGTCCTCGTGCCGCACGCCGTCGACGATGTGGTCGGCGACGAGGGTGCCGACGTACGGCGCCTGCGCGAGGCCGTGGCCGTTGCAAGCGATCGAGTAGTGGATGTTCTCCCCGATCTGCCCGGCCACGGGGAGCCAGGACGAGGTGATCGCGATCCAGCCGCCCCACGCGCGCTCGACCGCGACGTCCGCGAGCGACGGGAAGCGGGTCGCGAAGGCGCGGGCCAGCTCCTCGACCAGCGCCGGGTCCGGCGACTTGTCGGGCAGGGGGTAGCCGGTGCCGCGCTCGAGCCGACGTACGCCGAACACGATGGTGTTGCGCGGCGTGAGCCGGTAGTTCTCCATGATCGCGTGCTGGGTGACCAGGCCCATGCCGCTGGTCCAGCCGAGCGCCGCGATCCGCGCTGGGTCGATCGGCTCGGTCTCCACCTCGACGACGTAGATCGGCACCGAGAGGTGGCGCGGGGTGATGTCCCATTCCCCCGCGAAGGCGTTGGTGGCCAGCACGACGTGCTCGGCGCGTACGACGCCGTGCGGTGTCGTGATGACGACCCGACCGCCGTCGCGGGCGATGTCGGTGACCTTCGTCCGCTCGAAGACGCGGGCGGCCGAGTCGAGGAGGACCCGACGCATCCCGAGGGAGAACCTCCCCGGGTTCATCCGTCCGCCGACGACCTCGCGCAGACCGCCGACGAAGCCGCGCGGGATGCCGAGCTCGGCCGCCGTGCCCACCTCGACGTGGCCGCCCGCCCTCGTGACGATCTTCGCGACCCGGCGTACCCGACCCATCTGGCCGCGGGAGACGGCGGCGAACGCGTTGCCGGTCGCCTCGTACTCGCAGTCGATGTCGTGCTTCGCGATGAAGTCCTCGACGTGGTGGGCGGCGTGCTCGGCGAGCCGCATCATCCCGGGCATCTTCCTGCGCGACAGCAGGTTCAGCAGCTGCAGGTCGCCGCCGGGAGCGCCGGCCAGCTGCCCCGCGTTGCGCGAGCTCGAACCGTGGCCGCAGAACTGGGCCTCGAGGAGCACGACGTCCTGTCCCCGTTGGGCGAGCCGGAGCGCCGTCGACATCCCGTTGATGCCGCCGCCGATCACGGCGACGCGGCAGGACAGGTCGCCGGTGAGCGGCGGCAGGACGTCGGTCGGCGGGTCGACCCATCCGCTGAAGGTGGTGTACTCGACGTGGTCGGTGTTCATGGCGCAGCTCCTCAGTCGGACGCGGTCTCAGGCGTGCACGGGATGGGGCGTGGCGACCGGCTCCAGGCCGCGGGCCACGTTGTGCTCGTGCAGCGCCTTGTAGCCGAGGAAGTAGGCGAGCTCCTGGAGACCCCAGACCGTCAGCGCGAGGATGTAGAACGTCGTGCGGTACTCGTCGTCCGGGAACGGGAAGAAGTTGTACGTCCAGGCGATGGCCACGGCCGCGACGGTCGCGACGCCGGTCAGCACGGCAAGGCCGGTCGCACGGATCTTCCACAGCCGCCACGAGAAGTACGCGAAGTACACCGTGGCCAGCGCGTTCACGACGACGTAGAAGGTGGCCGGGCCGACGTACAGGTGGTGCTCGTCCTTGAACTGACCGAGGTACACCCCGACCACCACGGCGAGCGCGAACGAGCCGATCTCGACGGGCAGGCTCGCCTTGTACCGGTGGGTCACGCGCATCAGGCCGAGGACCGCGATGAGGGTGATGCCGATGGCGCGCGAGAAGGCGTCGAAGAAGAAGGCGATCTCGTAGAGAGGGCCGTGGAGAGGACCACCGAGCACCGTCCACACCAGGAAATTGGTGCCCGAGGTCGCGACGCAGAACCACTCGAGGCCGAGCAGGTAGTTGTGGTACTCGCGGATGAAGCGCCAGCCGTAGCGGAAGCCGGCGTAGATCATCCAGAGATCGGCCAGCAGGAAGAGCAGCTCTTTCATGTCAGGTTCCTTCGTGAGTCGGGTGTTCGTGAGGTCAGGCGGCGACGCGGATGCGCCGGCGAGAGCGGGCCCGCGAGACCAGCACGGTGACGACGGCGAGGAGGGCGAGCACGCCCGCCGCCCAGTAGCCGGTGCCGTACAGGCCCTTGGCGGCGACCTCGAGGTGGGTGCGCGGCTCGAGCACCAGCGAGGCGCTGAGGGCGGCGCTCACCAGCGCCGTACCGAACGCGAAGCCGACGGCCATGAAGGTGCCGGCGACACCGGCGGCCATGCCGGCCTTCTCCTCGGGGACGGCGCGCTGGACCATCGTGAAGCCGGAGGCGTACCCGATGCTGCAGCCCAGGCCCATGATCCCGGCGCCCACGAGGTAGTGCCACGACTGCGTGTGCTCGAGGGCGAGCCAGGCCAGGCCGGCCGTGCTGATCAGAGCACCGACGACGAAGACGGGGACGCCCTTGCCTTCGCTGACCGGCTTGTCGACCGCCGCGCCTCCGATGACGAACGTGATCGCGAAGGGCACCATCAGCCAGCCGGTCTGGAGCGCCGTGAGCCCCAGCCCGTAGGCGTCGACGGGTCGCAGCTGCTCGGGGATGATCTGGGCGTAGGTGCTCAGCAGCAGGAGGAAGGCCGAGTTCACCGCGGCGAACAGGGCGATGCAGATGCAGGACGCGGTCACCAGCGGGGCCTTCATCAGCGACACGTCGAAGACCGCGGAGGCCGAACGACGCTCGACCCGCATCCACGCGATGCCACCGAGGATGCCCAGGGCCAGCGGGATGAGTGCGGCGTTGCCCCACACCAGGCCCTGGGTGAGGGTGAGCAGGATCGCGGCGACCCAGGCGATCATCCAGACCGTGCCGAGCACGCCGATGCGTCCGGACCGCTCCGCGGGCGGGGCGTGCGGAATGGTCATGTACGCCGTGACGGTGGTCGCCGCGCAGATGCCGGTGAGGATGATGAAGAAGTCGCGCAGCGACAGCGACTGGACGATGTAGCCACCGCCGATCATGCCGAGGACGATGCCGATGCCGGTCGCGATGACCATGACGGCGACGCCGATGGTGATGCCCGCCTCGCCCAGGTTGCGGCGGATGAAGCCGAGCGGCAACAGCTGCGCCGCACCGCCGAAGCCCATCAGGATGCAGCCCACGAGAAGCGTCGGGTAGGAGTCGCCGACGGCGGGGACGAGAGCCCCGAGCGTCAGGAACAGCGACGAGACCACGGAG
The DNA here is from genome assembly GCA_035248385.1 of Nocardioides sp. Taxonomy (GTDB): domain Bacteria; phylum Actinomycetota; class Actinomycetes; order Propionibacteriales; family Nocardioidaceae; genus Nocardioides. Next base: position 16,620 of record DATFHM010000350.1, read on the forward strand.
GCGTTGCGGTCGCCGTACAGGTCGGCGAGTCGGGGCAGCAGGATGAAGCCGGCGCCTCCGCCGAGCGTGAGCGCGGTGTAGAGCCAGGTGGTCTCCGCGACGGTGGCCAGGCCGTACTGCGCCTGGATCACCGGGAGCAGCGGCGGCAGCACGAAGATCACCGCGTTGGTCAGCACGCTCATCAGCGCACCGATGCCGATGATGACCCCCCGGCGCGCTGCCGGGCGACCCGTGGCCCCCGTCGGCAACGCGGTGGACGACTGAGTCCCTGTCATGACATCTCTCCGATTCTCCTGAGGCCCGGTGTGTGACCCGGCTCATACGCTAAGCCGAAGTTAGTCATTCGATCAAGATGTTTGACTAAGAAATATGACCCAGTCTTCTCGCCGCCACCTCCGCCCAGGCGCCGGCTGCTAGGGTCGACCTGACTTGATCAAGCGTCCTAGTCAGGCGCGATGGCACGTGGGAGGGCTCGTGGCACGCATCCCCGCCGCACAGCGGCGTACCGACTTCATCCATGCCGCGGTGGAGGTCATCGCGGCCCACGGCATCGATGGGGCCACGACGCGCCGGATCGCCGACGAGGCCCAGGCCAACCTCGCGATGCTGCACTACTGCTACGACTCCAAGGAGGCGCTCTTCGCGGACGTCTTCGTGTACGTCGCGGGCAAGTACGCCGAGGTCATCGAGGGATCCGACCCGCACACCACCGTGGAGGACGCCGCGCGCGCGGTCCTGCGCGGCGTCATGCGGTTCTACCTCGACTCCCCCAGCTTCGCGGTAGCCGCCATCGAGCTGATCAGCTGGGCGCGGCGGCAGCACGAGGACCGCGGCATCGCCGTGTACGAACGGGCCACCCAGGCACTGCGCACCGTCCTCCAGGAGGCAGCCGGCGACGCTCCGCTGCCCGAGGACACGGTCGAGGAGATCGCCTACATCCTGGCGACCCTGGCTGACGGGTTCGCGGTCAGCTGGATCGCCTACGGCAACCGTGAGCTCGCCGAGCAGCAGCTGGAGATCGTCATGACCGTGCTCGACGCCTGGCTCGCGGCGCGGCTGGCGGCCGGCGCCGTCAAGGCACCGGCCCGCCGGCGTCGTACGGTGCGGGCGTAGCCCTTCAGAGCGGGAGATCGGGCGAGTCGACGCCGACCACCCGGTCCCCGCAGAAGACGCGCACCGACTCGGCGGGGCCGTGCCCACCCAGGCCGGCTGGGCCCCAGAAGCTCTGCGCCGAGTCGTCGCCGAGGTCGGCGACCTTGGCGCCGTTGACCCGCACCTCACCCGCGACGATCCGCGAGCCGACCTCGATCGCGCGGTCGGTGTCGGTCCCGAACACGTAGGCGTCCAGGCCCGAGGGATGGGCGTTGGCGATGCGCAGCGCCTCATCGGCAGAGTCCACGCCGTGCACCGAGACCACGGGCCCGAAGAGCTCGGCGTTGGCCTGCTCGGGATCGGCTCCCACCGCGACCGTCGGGGACAGGAAGAAGCCCGGCAGGTCCGGGAGGGCCGCCGGTCCGTAGACCTTCGCGCCGAGGTCTTGCAGCCCTTCGATCCGGCTCTGCAGGGTCGCGAAGTGCGGCGCGTTGGAGATCGGGCCGATCTGCGAGTCGTCGTCCAGGGAGTGGCCGACGACGAGCTTGGAGATCCGCTCGGTGAGCGCCTCGACGAGGGGCTCCACGAACTCGCGTGGGGCCAGCACCTTGCCCGGGCCCTCGCACCACTGCCCGTTGAGCTTGGTCATCCCCTCGAGGATCCCGTCGGCGGTGACGTCGACGTCGGCGTCGTCGAGCACGATGACCGGGTTGTTCCCGCCGAGCTCCAGCTGGAGGACCTTGAAGTCCTCAGCCCCCGCCCGCGCGATCGCGCGGCCGGCACCGGGGCCTCCGGTGAACGAGACGACCTTGACCCGCGGGTCGGAAGTCAGCGTTGCACCCACGTCGCCGGTGCCGTGCGCGAGCTGCAGCGCCCCCTTCGGCAGGCCGGCCTCGACGAAGCACTCCACCACGAGCTGCGCGCTCCGAGGCGCGTGCTCGGAGGGCTTGAGGATGACCGGGCAGCCGGCCGCGATCGCGCTCACCACCTTGGCCGCGGGGATGAAGCTCGGCCCGTTCCACGGCGTGAGGATCGCGGCGGGGCCCCACGGCACCTTGTGGAGGCGTACGTCGCGCCCACCCGCCTGCAGCGCGGTGACGCGCGGGATGTTGACGAGGTCAGCGGCGGCCGCGCGGATGCGATACGGCAGGAACGCGGCGATCGTGCGGGTCGTGCTGATCGGCGTACCGCTGGTCAGGGCGTCGGCCCGGGCGATCTCCTCGGTGTGGCCCTCCAGCAGCGAGGCGACCCGCTCGAGCACCGCGGCCCGCTCGTGACGGGCCTCCTCGTCCCACCGCCCGACGTCGTACGACGCCTCGGCGTGGCGGAGCGCGCGCTCGACGTCGTCCGGGCTCGTGGTGACGAGGCGGTGGACGGGCTCACGCGTGTTCGGGTCCAGGTTCCAGGTGTCACTGACGGTGGCGCAGGCGCTCCACTCGTCGGCGATGTAGTTCACCGGCTCGGGCATCGTGGTGTCGTGGGTGTTCATGGCGCTCCCTCTCCGGTGGTCAGGACTGGACGTCGACGACGACGCGGGTCACGTCGCCGGACAACATGCGCTCGAAGCCCTCGTTGATCTGCGCGAACGGGATGACGGTGCTGACCATCTCGTCGAGCAGCAGGCGCCCCTGCTGGTAGAGCCGGGCGAACTGGGTGATGTCCTCGCGCGCCTGCCCGGAGCCCATGTAGGAGCCGATGAGGCGCTTCTCCTGGTACCAGAAGTCCATCGCCGGGACAGGGATCTCGGTTCCCATCGGCGCGATGCCGACGAGGCAGGCCGTGCCCGTGGCACGCACGGCGGCCAGCGCGGTCTGGGCCGTGCGAGCCGAGCCGACCGCCTCGAAGGCGTAGTCGACCCCGTCGCCGAGAAGGGCGTGGAGCGCCGCGACCGGGTCGCCGTCCTTGCCGTTGACCACCTGCGTGGCACCGTACGTGCGCGCGGCCTTGAGCCGGTCGTCGTCCAGGTCGATCGCAACGATCTCCGAGGCGCCGGCGAGCCGCGCGCCCTGGATGATCGCGGAGCCGACGCCGCCGCAGCCGATGACCGCGACGGTGCTGCCCGGACGCACCTGGGCGCCGCGGAAGACGGCACCGACGCCGGTGACGATGCAGCAGGACAGCAGGCACGCCACCTCCAGCGGTACGTCATCGGGCAGCCGCACGAGCGAGTTCTCGCGCATCAGGATGTGCCGCGAGAAGGCGCCGATGGACGCCAGCCGCTCGATCGTCCGGCCATCGGTCGTCTCGAAGGCAGGTCGCCGGCGCCGGCGTACGTCGTCGAGCCGGAGGCACTGCGTGGAGTGGCCGGCCTCGCAGTTCGCGCAGCGACCGCAGGAGGGCGTCAGCGCCCCGGTCACGCGGTCGCCGGGCCGCAGGGACGTCACGCCGGAGCCGACGGCCTCGACGATGCCGGCGACCTCGTGGCCCACGACGACCGGCAGGTCCGTCGGCACCGTGCCGCTCATGTAGTGCAGGTCGCTGTGGCACAGGCCCACGTGGGTGACCGCGATCCGCACCTCGTGCGGCTCCGGGTCGTCGACGCGGATGGTGGTCAGCTCGAGGGGCTCGTTGATGGCGGTCAGGACCGCCGCCTGGGTCTCGATCATGCTGTCGTCTCCTTCGTGGTCCAGAAGCCGGCGACGCCGGCGGTGAGCAGCCCGCTCTCCCACGAGATCTCGGCCGCCACGTCCTCGCGGGCGAAGGCCGCCTCGATCTCCTCGGGCTGCGGGCGCAGCAACGGGAGGTGGAGGGCGGTCGTGCTGCCCTCGGGCGTCCAGGCGTGGATGATCTCGATCGCGCGGTCGAGGAGACCGTCGGGCTCGACCACCTCGTCGAGCAGGCCGATCGCCAGCGCCTCCTCCGCCCCGACCTTCGGGGAGCCGAGCACGATCCTCATCGCGTGGTTCCCGACCAGCCGGCGCAGCAGGATGCTCGAGGCGTTGGAGATGGTGATGCCGCGCGCGTTCTCGGGCTGGTAGTAGACCGTCGCTGGCGTACCGATGCGGGCGTCGCAGCACAGCGTGATCTCGGACGCGCCGCCGACCGCGATCCCGTTGACGGCGGCGATGACCGGGACTCGGGTCTCCACGATCGCTCGGGTGATGTCGTGGAAGCTGGCGAACGCCTCGTGGAACTCCTCCGCGCTGGTGGGCGCGTTCGAGAGGTCCTCCCCCGCCGAGAACGCGCGCCCCTCGCCAGTGAGGACGATGCCCCTCACCGCGTCACCGGCGCCGAGGTCGCGGACCAGCCGCGCCAGCTGCAGCCGGGTGGCCACGTCGAGGGCGTTGAGCTTCTCGGGGCGGCGCAGGGTCAGGACGGCGACGTCGTCGACGACGTCGACCCCAGCGTGGCCGACCTGCTCGGCGGCAGGGTGTGGATCGGTCATGACGGAACCCTTCGTACGGCGAAGTCGTAGGTGGTGCCGGGCTGCTGCTGCGCCCGGTTCTTGAGCGCGGGCTTGGAGACCCGCTCGGACGGGGTGCGCGGGAAGTCCGCGACGAACTCGACGTACCGCGGCACCTTGAAGCGCGCCAGCTGCGCGCCGGCCTGCTCGACGATGCTGCGGGCCGTCTCCCGGTCGTCCGGTACGCCGGGGGCGAGCTGCACGAACGCCTTGACCTCCTCGCCGAGGACCTCGTCGGGCTCAGCGACGACGGCGGCGCCCACGACCCGCTCGTCCCGCTCCAGGGCGGCCTCGACTTCGACGGACGCGACGTTCTCACCGCCACGGCGGACCATGTCCTTGATCCGCCCGACCAGCTGGATGCCGCCGTCGGGGCGACGGACGGCGAGGTCGCCGGTGTGCAACCAGCCGTCGCGCAGCACCTCCGCGGTGGCCTCGGGACGGTTCCAGTAGCCGCTCATCAGCGGCGCTCCGGAGACGACCAGCTCCCCCGGCTCCCCCTCGGCGACCTGGGTGTCGTCCGGGGCGACGAGCCGCACGCGCTTCGTGGCCACCGGCGTACCGAGGCTGCCGCTGCCCACGACCGCGAGGTCGTCGAAGGGCGTGAACAGGTCGATGCCGGTCTCCGTCATGCCATAGACCTCGCGCCACGGCGTGCCCCATCGTTCCTCGAGCTCGGCGTGCAGCCCGACCGGGATGCCGGAGCAGAAGACCACGCGCAGGTCGTTGTCACGGTCCTGCGGTGACAGCGGCTGCTTGAAGAGCAGCGTCGGCATCGAGCCGAGCACGTAGAAGAAGGTGGCCCGGTGCCGGCGTACGTCGGCCATGAAGGTGGATGCGGAGAAGCGCGGCAGCACGACCAAGGGCGCAGCGATCGTGAGCGCGAGGGCGACGTTCCACTGCGGGTCCATGTACGAGAACGGCTGCGAGGTGAGGAGGACGTCGTCGTCGCCGAGGCCCGTTGCCGCGGCGCAGAGCCAGCCGAGCCGGGTCCAGTAGTCCTGGGTGAGCATGCAGGCCTTCGGGAAGCCGGTGGTGCCCGAGGTGTACTGCAGGTTGGCGAGCGTCGTGGGCGCGACCTCGACATCGGGCGCCGTCGCGGGGAAGGGCTCCGACCCGTCGTCGGCCTCGCCCACCACCCGCACACCGGCCAGCTCCGGATCGCCGCCGACGACCTCGGCGACGAGGGCGGCGTGCTCGGCGTCGGTGACGACCACCCGGGCGCCCGAGTCGCGCAGCACGAACTCCAGGTCGCCCCGCTGGTACCCCGAGTTGATCGGTACGACGACCGCGCCGGCCTTCTGCGCGGCGAGCCAGGCCACGGGCCAGTGCACGACGTTCGGCAGCATGATGGCCACCCGGTCGCCCGGCGCGACGCCGTCGACCTCGATGAAGCGGTGAGCGAGACGGGACGTCCACTCGTCGATGTCGCCGAAGGTCCACGACCACTCGCCGAAGCGCAGGAACTCGCGGTCCCGCGCGTCCACGGCGCGCTGCGCGAGGAGGGCGGGGAGGGTGCGGATCGCCGGAGCGTCCGCGGCCTGGTCGGGCTTCACTGCCGGTGTCACCGTGCGCTCCTCTGCATCTCGTCTCGCTCGACGTCGCGATCGACGTCGAGCCCGGCGAGCAGGTCGGCAGCGGCGCGCACGAGCCAGTCGATGGCGGGGTCCGACCGGACCATCCACTCCGGGTGCCACTGCACGCCGAGGACCGCGTGCCCCGGCACCTCCACCGCCTCGACGACGCCGTCGGCGGCCCGTCCGGTCACGACGACGCCGACACCGCAGCGGTCGACCGCCTGGTGGTGCCAGGAGTTGGTGGTCGCCGTCGCTCCGAACAGGTCGCGGGCGAGCGATCCCTCGACGAAGCCGACGACGTGCGTGTCGTCCCCGTCGTGCGGTGCGGTCGCCGAGGACAGGTGGCTGATCGGGCCAGGGGGAAGGTCCGCGACGAGGGTGCCGCCGAGCGCGACGTTGAGCACCTGCAGCCCGCGGCACACCCCCAGCACCGGGATGCCGCGGTCGAGCGCGGCCCGCACCAGCGAGATCTCGTAGGCGTCGCGGTCGATGTCGTGGACCATCGTGTCCGTCCGTGGGTCGACGTCGCGGACGACCGAGGCGTCGCCGCCCCAGCAGGCCGGGTGGACGTCCTGCCCGCCGGAGATCACCACCCCCGACAGCCACGCGCAGGCATCAGCCGGGTCCGCGTCGAACGACAGCGTCACCGGCACTCCCCCGGCCGCGGCGATCCGCGTCGAGAAGTCCGAGAGCGAGGTGTCGACGCAGCGGTCGCCGTACCGCGGGTCCGCGCCCTCCAGGAGGCTGAGTCGGAAGCGGCGTCCGGTGACGCCGATCAGGGGGCGCATCACGGGAACTCGAAGTAGCGCTGGGACTCCCACGCGGAGAGCTCGACGTACGGATCGCCACCCTTGGTGTGGAACTCCATCCACTCCCAGCGACGCGAAGCTACCCAGAAGTCGACGAGCTCGTCGCCGAGGTATTCGCGCAGCAGCGGGTCGGCGTCCAGTGCCGCACCGGCCTTCGACATCGTGTCGGGGAGCCGCGCGACCACACCGTCGTCGGGCAGGCACCACGCCATGTCGGTGACCTGCGCCGGCGCCGGGATCCGTTTCTCGATGCCGGCGAGGATCCCCGCCAGCACCGCGGCCAGGGCGAGGTAGGGGTTCACGTCGGCCCCGGGCACGCGGTACTCCAGGCGGGAGTACTTCGGGTGACCGGTGATGGCCCGTACCGCGGCGGTCTTGTTGTTGACGCCCCAGCTGATCGTGGTGGGCGGGCCGGTGAGGTCGACCAGGCGCCGGTACGACGTGATCTGGGGCATCACGATCGAGGTCGCCCCCGCCATCGTGGCCATCAGCCCGCCGACGGCGTGCTCCATGAGCTCCGACGGGCCGTCCTCGGCGTAGAAGAGGTTGGCCCCGTTTGCCTGGAGGGAGATGTTGATGTGCGCGCCCTGACCGAAGCCGGCGGTCGGCTTGGCCATGAACGAGACCGTGTGCCCGAGATCGTGCGCGACCTCCCGCATCAGCTGCCGGGTCCGGGCCCAGCCGTCGCACAGCGTCAGCGGATCGGTCGGCGCGAGGTTGAGCTCGGTCTGACCCGGCGCGGCCTCGTCGGTCCACGCCTCCCAGGTGATGCCCAGCTCGTCCAGCCGGGCGACGACCGCTTCCATGTACTGCACCCAGTCGCTGGACCGCGCGAGGTGGTACGTCGCTCCGGTGCTGCCGCCCAGCGGGGTGAGGCCCTGGTAGTCGAGCCGGCGCGCCTCCTGCACGGACTCCTCGAAGAGGGTCGCCTCGATCTCGACAGCCGCGGTCGCGGCGTACCCGTGCGCGGCGAGGCGGTCGAGCAGCCGGCGGACGAGGTTGCGCGGGCAGAGCGGGACCGGCCGGCCGTCCTTCAGCCAGTAGTCGCCGATGACCGAGTCCAGCCCCGGCTTCCACTCCACGAGCGTGGACATGTCCGGGACCATCGCGATGTCGTGGAGGTTCCCGCGCCAGTCCGGGAACGCGTCACCGAGGACGACCTCGTTGTTGAGGTCGATGGCGAAGAGGATGTCGGCGAACGCGAACCCGGAGTCCTTGCCCGCCGCGAACTTCTCGGGCGAGACGTTCTTGCCGAGGAAGCTGCCCTCGTGGTTGGTCGCCTCGAGGCGGACGGCTCGGGCTGTCAGCTCGGCGGTCGAGGTGGTCGTGGGGTCAGACATCGAAACGCACCTTCCAGGAGGCAGCGGTCATGACCGACAGCTGCGCGAGCGTGCCCCTGACCTGCACCCCGGCGGCCAGGGCGGCGAGGAGGTCGTCGGCACCGGTGAACACGCCGGCGATGAGGTCGGCGGGCCCGGCGACGAGGTACTCGGTGGACCCCGTCCCGAACCGGCCGCGCTCGGGGCCGTCCGGCCCCGCGGTCTCGACGAGCAGCACGTCGGGGATGCCCGGAATGGCCCGGGTCGCCTCCCAGAAGCGCTCGGCCGCCACCCGCCAGTGCGGCAGCGGCGGCCGGAGCGCGTCCAGGACGGCGAGAGCGAGCGGTACGTCGCCGGCCGGCTCCTCCGCCGGCTTGAAACGCGCGTGCAGGTCCACGACCACAGTCGCGTCCGTGTCGCCCGGCACGCCACCGCTGACGGCGATCCCGTCACCCAGGTCGATCGTCGCGGCCTGCGGGGTGTCGTGGGAGCGGACGGCGACGGTGCCGTGACCGCGCCCCAGCACCTCGGTCGCGTGGCCCAGGCGCACGGACTCGCGCAGCCGCTGACCGATGAGCCGCACGACCGGGGTCGCGTCGTCCTCGATCGTGACGGGCGGGACCGCCTCATGGGCCGCGGGCTTCACCGCGGGAAGCGTCGTGGTCTCGGTCATCCGATGCGTCCTTCCGTGCCGAGAAGCTGTTCGTCCCGTGAACCATGTCATATGACTTAGTCGTTTGACAAGGTTCATCTCTCGCCCTTTGGCCTCACCCACCACGCCCGCTCGGTGACCCGGACCACACGAACCACTTGACCCAGGTCACACGGACCCGCATACTCGGTCGTACGACTTAATCATTTGACCCAGTTCTGCGCACCGTGCCTCGGCCGGCAGCAGCGAGAAGGAAGTGCGACCCATGAACAACGCCATCCAGACGGAGTCGGCCGACATCGTGGTCATCGGCGCCGGGCTGTCCGGCGTCGGTGCGGCGACGTACCTGACGACCGACTTCCCCGACAAGAAGGTCCTGCTCCTCGAGGGCCGCGACGCGGTCGGCGGCACCTGGGACCTGTTCCGCTACCCCGGCGTCCGGTCCGACGACGCCGTGCACCACTACGGCTACGAGTTCAAGCCGTGGCTGCACGAGGACGCGATCGCGGAGGGCGCGCTGATCCGCGGCTACATGAACGAGACCGTCACCGAGTACGGCCTGGACAGGATCCTGCGGCTGCGCCACCGGGTCACCGCGGCCGACTGGTCGACCGACGACGCGCGGTGGACGCTCCACGTGACGGTCACCGACGAGGCCGGCAACGAGACGCACAAGGTCATCGAGACCAGGTTCGTCTTCAGCAGCACGGGCTACTACGACTACGCCAACGGCTACGAGCCCCGCTTCGAGGGCCGCGAGGACTTCAGCGGCGACATCCTGCACCCGCAGCACTGGCCCGAGGACTACGACTACAGCGGCAAGCGCGTGGTCATCATCGGCAGCGGCGCGACCGCCGTGACCATGCTGCCTGCGATGCTGGTGGGCGAGGGCGCGGCAGCGCACGTGACCATGCTCCAGCGCACCCCGAGCTACGTCGCGTCGATCCCACGGGTGGACAAGATCGCGATCGCGCTGATGAAGCTCCTCGGTGTCAAGCGCGGGTACGCCGCCACGCGGGTCAAGAACATCTGGCGCGACCACTTGCTCGTGATGCTGCTGACCAGGTTCCCCGACTTCGGGCGCAAGCTGCTGCGCGGGCTGACGGCCAAGGAGCTGCCGGCCGGGTTCGACGTGGACACGCACTTCGCACCGCCGTACAAGCCCTGGGACCAGCGCCTGTGCGCCACCCCGGACGGTGACTTCTTCGCGGCGATCCGAGAGGGGAACGCCGACGTCGTCACCGACCAGATCGAGCGGTTCACCCCTGAGGGCATCCTGCTCACGTCGGGCCGGACGCTCGAGGCCGACGTCATCGTCACCGCGACCGGCCTGGTCATGCAGATGCTGGGCGGCATCCGGCCAACGGTCGACGGCGTTCCCGTCAAGGTGTCCGACTCGGTGCTCTACCGCGGGGCGCTGATCTCCGGCATGCCCAAC
>DATFHM010000351.1:0-16649 GCA_035248385.1 Nocardioides sp.
GGACCACGAGGTCCCGTACGGAGAGGAAGTCTTCCTCGGTCACTTTGATCTCCTCGTCCAGCGTCAGCCGAGCCGGACCCGCGGGTCGATGAATGCGTACAGGACGTCGACGACGATGTTCGCCACGATGACGAACGCTGCGAGCAGCAGCACCAGGCCGACGATGGTCGGCAGGTCGAACCGGACGTCGGCGGTGACGGCCAGCTTGCCGAGCCCGTTGAAGTTGAAGACGTTCTCGGTGATGACCGCGCCGCCGAGGACGCTGGCGAAGTCGAGGCCGGCCAGGGTGACGACCGGGGTGAGCGCTGCGCGCATGGTGTGCTTGAAGAGCACCCGACGCCGCGCCAGTCCCTTGGCGTTGGCGGTGCGGATGTAGTCCTCGCTGGAGGACTCGAGCACGAACGCGCGGGTGATCCGGACGTACCCGGCCATGTAGAACAGAGCGAGCGTGATCGCCGGCAGCCACAGGTTGTTGAGCCACATCATCACACCGCCGTCCGCGATGCGCGTGTACGACGGGGCGGCCACGACCCCCCACTTGATCGCGACGAACTGGAGCAGGAAGCCGCCGACCCAGAAGGTCGGGAACGCGTAGAAGAACAGGCTGACGCCGACGATCCCCCTGTCTATCAGTCTTCCCTTGAAGACTGCTGCCAACGCTCCTAGTAGGACACCACCGAAGATCCAGATGATGAAGGCGAGGACGCCGATCGAGATCGAGACGGGCGCCGCCTCCTTGAGGAGGTTGGTGACCGTGGAGGTCTGGACGACCGAGTAACCCAGGCAGGGAGCCGCGCAGTGCGCGACCAGCTGGGGAGCGGCCTTGGCCAGCTCGGGGTCGTTCGGGTAGTCGCGACCGGCGACCAGCCCGTGCAGGAAGTCCGTCCACTGGGTGACGATCGGCTTGTCGTACCCGAAGCTCTTGTCCACCTGCTTGATCAGCTCGGGCGAGCAGTTCTTGCCACAGGCGAAGCGCCCCGGGTCGATGCCGGTGTGGAAGAACAGGAAGAAGGTGATGAAGCTCATCGCCAGCAACATCACGACGCCGATGAACAACCGTCGGATGACGTACGCGAACACTCGGAGACCACCTCACCAGCCGACCGGTGGTCGACCGTTGGAACGGAAAGTTAGGGGCTGCCCGGTTTCGGGCAGGCGCCGGGGTGAGGGAGCGCTGCTCCCCCACCCCGGCTCACGCAAGCAGTCCTGACGGACTTACTTGACGCTGCTCGACACGTCGATCGGACCGAGGTCCGGGTAGCCGTTCGACGCGGCGGTGTTGGTGTAGTTCATGACCTTCGAGCCGTGAAGCATGTAGAAGATCGGGATGTCCACCGGGATGTAGGCGACGTCCTGGGCCAGGACCTGGTCGGCCTGCTGCAGGAACTTCGTCTGGTCGTCGAGGTTCGCAGCGGACTGCGCCTTGTCGACGAGGGCGTTGAACGCGTCGCTCTTGTAGGCGCCGTAGTCCTGACCGTTGGAGTTCTTGGTCAGGTTCGGGCGGCTGTCGAACAGCGGCGCGGTCACCGTGATGGCGGACGGCCAGTCAGCACCCCATCCGGCCCAGATGACGTCAGCGGTCTGCGTCGGGGACTGGATGTTGGTGTAGTAGGTGTCCTGGTTCGCCACACCCTGCAGCGTCACCTTGAAGCCGGCGGCCTCCCAGCCCTTCTGCAGAACGCGAGCCTGCGCGTCAGCGGTCGGGGTGCTGGGGTAGGTGAAGTTGATCGGGTACGGCAGCTGGACGCCGGCGCTCTTCAGCAGGGCGCTCGCCTTCGCGGTGTCACCGGAACCACCCGGGAACAGGTTCGGCTGGTAGCCGGTGACCGACGGGCTGACGATGTCGGTGGCCGGGTCGTAGGCCTTGGGGCCACCACCAGCGGCGACCCAACCGGTGTCGTCGGTCGAGGCGGCGAGGGCCTGGCGGACCTTCGCGTTCTTGAGGCGGTTGAAGTTGAGCACCAGGTAGTCGACGTACGGCGACTTCACGCTGACGGTGTTCTTGTTGTTCGCGACCTCGGCGAACTTCGAGGACGGGATCGACTGCTGAGTCACCGCGCCCTGGTCCGAACCCGAGTTGGCGTTGATGAGGTCGGTGATGACCTCACTGGTGTTGCCGACCTTGAAGTCGATCTGGTTCGGCAGCGCCTTGCGGATGTCGGTCGAGTCGGTCGACGGGTCGTAGTTCGGGTTCCGGACGAAGGTGCCGCCGGTCTCCGGGTTCCACTTGCCGCCCTGCAGCTCGTAGGGACCGTTCGAGAAGATCTGGTAGTTCGACTTGTCGCCCTGGTCCATGTCCTTGCGGTACGGGTCCATCATGTGGAGCGACGCGATCGCCTCCGGGAAGTCGGGCCACGACTTCTTGAAGTGGTAGGTGATCTTGTTGCCGTCGCAGACGATCGCCTTGTTGAAGGCGGCGGTGCCGGCGGGGGTGCTCTTGTACGGGCCCGTGTAGCTCGGCAGGCCGGTCTTCGGGTCGGTGGGGACGTTCAGGTAGGTCAGGATGTAGTTCGGCCCACCGGTGATGACGTCGGTCGCGAACACACGGGACGCGCCGTACTTGAAGTCGTCACAGGTGATCGGCTTGCCGTCCTGCCAGGTGATGCCCGACTTCAACGTGAAGGACCAGGTCTTCGCGTTGTCGCTCGAGGTACCCGTGTCGGTCGCGAGGTCGGCGACCGGCGTCGTCGACGTCTTGGGGTCGTCCGAGATCGGGAACGCGACCAGGCTGCGGTACACGGTGCGGCTGAAGTTGGTCATCTCCACACCGAGGTAGCTGCGCTGCGGGTCGGTGTGCTCGTACGCACTGCGGATGTAGTACGTCAGCGTGCCTCCGCCGGCGCCAGTGTTACCGCCGCTGCTGGAGTTGCCTCCACACGCGGCGACCGCAACAGACATCGACGCCGCGGCTGCGACCGCCAACGCCTTCTTCCGATAGCTGGCCATTACCTCTCCCTTTTCTAGGTGGCGCGCCGCCAGAGCGGCACTTCCGACAGCTTGTTTGCTGTCGACGACTGGTGGTGGCGGATCTCCGCCCTAGCGGTCGGCCTTGGGGTCCAGCGCATCGCGCAGTCCGTCGCCGAGGAGGTTGAAGCTGATGACGATGACCGCGAGGAGCACGGCCGGGAAGAAGAAGAACCCGAAGTCGCTGCTCGCGAAGCCGAACGCGTCGAGCATGATGTTGCCCAGCGTCGGGGTGGGCTTCGGGATGCCGACGCCGAGGAACCCGAGCGCGGCCTCCGCGGAGACGTACGCCGGCATGATCAGGGTGAACTGCACCAGGACCGGCGCCCAGAGGTTGGGCAGGATCTCCTTGAAGTAGAGCCGCCAGCGGGACGCCCCCAGCAGCAGCGACGCGTCGACGAAGTCGCGCTCACGCAGCGAGAGCACCTGGCCGCGGATCAGACGGGCGACCGAGGGCCAGCCGAACGCGGCCAGCACGACGACCTCGTACGTCGCGTTCGGGAACGCCGCGCCCGAGGAGCTGTGGATCAGCTTCGCCACCAGCGCGACGCCGGGCGCGGACAGCGCCAGCAGCATCAGCGTCTGCGGGAAGGAGAGCGTGATGTCGACGAGGCGACCGATGATCGCGTCGACCCAGCCGCCGCTCGCGCCCGACACGATGCCCATGACGGTGCCGATGATCATCGTGAGGATCGACGCCGACAGCGCGATCGACAGCGAGAAGGTCAGGCCGTACCAGAGGCGACCGAACAGGTCGGTGCCCGTGCGGGGCTCGACACCGAGGATGTGGTGCCAGCTCATGCCACCCATGAAGCCGTTCGGGATGCCACCGAGGTCCACGTTGAGCAGGTTCTGGTGCAGGTCGTACGGCTTGATGACGTGGAAGTGCACCAGAAGCGGGGCGAGCACGCTGCCGATGATGTAGATCGTCACGATCGTGAGCGCGACCATCGAAGCCTTGTCGCGACGGAAGCGATCCATCGCCAGCCGGCCGGGCGACTTGCCCTTCACCACCTCGGGCTCGACCTCGCCGATGGGAGGCAGCTCCAAACTCTCGAGCTGAGAAGCTGGCAGGGTCATGCACACCTCGTCGGCTGGTCGGGACTACGTCGTGACACCCGAGCAGACGACACCGTCGAAGCCCGGACGTCCGCGACTTTAGCCCTCTGTGACGCGCACAACGATCACCGCGAGGTAACGATCCGGACACGAACGCCGATCCGGCGTTCCTGCCCGTCTCACGGGGATGTTCCGACCGATCAGTCGACCGGCGGAACATCCTCCTTCGGCGTCGCGTCGACACCGGCTTCCTTGCGCTGCTCCGCGGTGATGGGCGCGGGGGCGGCCGTGAGCGGGTCGAAGCCGCCACCGGACTTCGGGAAGGCGATGACCTCGCGGATCGAGTCGGCCTTCGCGAGCATCGCGACGATGCGGTCCATGCCGACGGCGATGCCGCCGTGCGGCGGGGCGCCGTACTTGAACGCGTCCAGGAGGAAGCCGAACTTCTCCTGCGCCTGCTCGTCGTCGATGCCCATCACGGCGAAGACCCGCTTCTGCACGTCCTCGCGGTGGATACGGATCGACCCACCGCCGAGCTCGCTGCCGTTGCAGACGATGTCGTAGGCGTAGGCAAGGGCGCTGCCGGGGTCGGTGTCGAAGGTCTCGGCGAACTCCGGCTTGGGGCCGGTGAACGCGTGGTGCACGGCCGTCCAGGCGCCCGCACCCACGGCGACGTCACCGGACGCGACCGCGTCGGAGGCCGGCTCGAACATCGGCGCGTCCACGACCCAGGTGAACGCGAAGGTGTCCTCGTCGATCAGGCCGCAGCGACGGCCGATCTCCAGGCGGGCGGCGCCCAGGAGGGCACGGCTGGGCTTGGTGGCGCCGGCGGCGAAGAAGATGCAGTCACCGGTCTGCGCGCCGACGTGGGCGGCCAGACCGGCCTTCTCCTCGTCGGAGAGGTTCTTGGCGACCGGTCCGCCGAGCTCGCCGTCCTCCTGCACCAGCACGTAGGCCAGGCCGCGGGCACCGCGCTGCTTGGCCCAGTCCTGCCAGGCGTCCAGCTGCTTGCGCGGCTGGCTCGCGCCGCCGGGCATCACCACGGCGCCGACGTACTCGGCCTGGAAGACGCGGAACGGCGTGTCCTTGAAGTAGTCGGTGCACTCGACGAGCTCCTGGCCCATGCGCAGGTCGGGCTTGTCGCTGCCGTAGAGGCGCATCGCGTCGGCGTACGTCATGCGCGGGATGGGCGTCGGGATCGTGAACCCGATCTGCGCCCACATCGCCGAGAGCACGTCCTCGGTGAGGGCGATGACGTCCTCCTGGTCCACGAAGCTCATCTCGATGTCGAGCTGGGTGAACTCGGGCTGGCGGTCGGCGCGGAAGTCCTCGTCGCGGTAGCAGCGCGCGATCTGGAAGTAGCGCTCGAGGCCGCCGACCATGAGCAGCTGCTTGAACAGCTGCGGGCTCTGCGGCAGGGCGTACCAGCTGCCCGGGTGCAGGCGCGCGGGCACCAGGAAGTCGCGGGCGCCCTCCGGGGTGCTGCGGGTCAGGGTCGGGGTCTCGACCTCGACGAAGCCGTGGTCGTCCAGCACGTCGCGCGCGGCCTTGTTCACCTTGCTGCGCAGGCGGATGGCGGCCGCGGGTCCGCTGCGGCGCAGGTCGAGGTACCGGTACTTCAGGCGCGCCTCCTCGCCGACCTCACCGGCGCTGCTCGCGTCGTCGATCGGGAACGGAAGCGGGGCGCTCGGGTTGAGGATCTCCAGGTCGGACACGACCACCTCGACCTCGCCGGTCGGGATGTTCGGGTTGACGTTGCCCTCGGAGCGCGCGACGACCTCGCCGGTGACGGCGATGCAGAACTCGCTGCGCAGCGCGTGCGCCTCCTCCTCGTCACGGAAGACGATCTGCACCACGCCGCTGGCGTCCCGCAGGTCGATGAAGGTCACGCCACCGTGATCGCGCCGCCGCGCCACCCAGCCCGCGAGCGTGACGGTCTGGCCGACGTTCTCGGCACGCAGCGTGCCGGCGTCCTGGGTGCGGATCACTTCTTCTCCTCGAGGTGCTTGACAAGGTCTTCCAGTGGTACGGCGACCTGGTCGCCGGTGTCCATCGATTTCACCTGGGCCACGCCGGCCTCCAGGTCACGCTCGCCGATCACGACGACGTGGGGCGCTCCGCTGCGATCGGCCTGCTTCATCGCGCCCTTCAGCCCGCGCTCGCCGTACACCTGGTCGGTGCGCAGCCCGGCCCTCCGGAGGGCCGCCACGATGCTGGGAGCGCGGTCGCGTGCGGAGCCGAGGGGGACGACGTACACGTCGAGCGGGCTGCGCGGGCCGACCTGCAGGCCCTCGGCCTCGCAGGCGAGGAACGTGCGGTCCAGGCCGAGGCCGAAGCCGATGCCGGACAGCTCCTGGCCGCCGAGCTCGGCCATGAGGCCGTCGTACCGTCCGCCGCCGCCGATGCCCGACTGGGCGCCGAGACCGTCGTGGACGAACTCGAAGGTCGTGCGGGTGTAGTAGTCGAGGCCGCGGACCATGCGCGGGTTGACGACGTAGGCGACGCCCTGCTCGTCGAGGAGCGCGCGGACCGCGGCGAAGTGCGTCGCGCACGGCTCGCAGAGGTGGTCGAGCATCAGCGGTGCGTCGGCGAGCTGGGCGACGACCTCGGGCCGCTTGTCGTCCAGGACGCGCAGGGGGTTGATCAGCGCACGCTCGCGGGTCGGCTCGTCGAGGTCGAGGGTGTCCAGGAAGGCCTGCAGGAGCGCCCGGTACGGCGGACGGCACTCCTTGCAGCCGAGGCTGGTCATCTCGAGGCGGTAGCCGGTCAGGCCGAGGCCCCGGAAGCCGGCGTCGGCCATGGCCACGACCTCGGCGTCCAGCGCGGGGTCGTCGGAGCCGATCGCCTCGACGCCGAACTGCTGCAGCTGGCGGTAGCGGCCGTGCTGCGGGCGCTCGGCGCGGAAGAACGGGCCGGCGTACCAGAGCTTGACGGGGAGCGCGCCGCGGTCGAGGCGGTGCTCGATGACGCTGCGCATGACGCCGGCGGTGCCCTCGGGGCGCAGGGTCAGGGAGCGGTCGCCGCGGTCGGTGAAGGTGTACATCTCCTTCGAGACCACGTCGGTGGACTCCCCCACGCCACGCACGTAGAGGGCGGTGTCCTCGAAGATCGGAAGCTCGATGTAGCCGTAGCCGGCCAGGATCGCCGGCTTCGCCAGGGCTTCCTTGATCGCGAGCCAGGTCGCCGAGGCGGGCGGCAGGTACTCGGGCACGCCCTTGGGCGCGGAGATGGTGTCGGCCATCGGTCAGAGCCCCCTCGTCGGCGTGCTCGTGGTGCCGGCATCGATGAGGTCCTGGAGGAAGGGGTTGGTCGCCCTCTCCTGACCGATGGAGGTCTGGCCGCCGTGGCCGGGCAGGACGACGATGTCGTCGGCGAGGGTCAGCACCTTGGTGCGCAGGCTCTGCAGCATCTTGGCGTGGTCGCCGCCGGCCAGGTCGGTGCGGCCGATCGAGCCCTGGAAGAGCAGGTCGCCGGAGAACATCACCTCGGACACGTCGCCGCCGTACGGGCTGCGGAAGGTCACCGACCCCTCGGTGTGGCCCGGGGTGTGGTCGACGGTGAAGGTGAGGCCGGCCAGCTCGAGCGCCGCGCCGTCGGACAGCTCGCGCACGTCGTCGGGCTCGGTGAACTCGTAGCTGCCACCGAGCAGCATGCCGGCGGACTCGCGGGACAGCCCAGCGGCGGGGTCGGTCAGCAGGTGCCGGTCCGCGGGGTGGATCCACGCAGTGGCGTCGTACGTCCCGGCGACGGGGGTGACGCTCCACATGTGGTCGACGTGACCGTGGGTCAGCAGCACCGCGACCGGCTTCAGCCGGTGCTCGCGGACGATCTCGGCGATCCCGGGGGCGGCGTCCTTGCCCGGGTCGATCACGACGCACTCGGCGCCGGCTGAGGTGGCCGCGACGTAACAGTTCGTGCCCCACGGTCCTGCGGGGAAGCCGGCGATCAGCACCGACCCAGCCTATCGGCCGCGCCGGACCCGATTAGCATTGCCTACCGTGACTACCTCCGACTGGGGACGCGTCGACTCCGACGGCACCGTCTACGTGAAGACGAGCGATGGCGAACGTGCCGTCGGACAGGTGCCCGACGTCTCGGCCGACGAAGCCCTGGCCTTCTTCACCCGCCGGTACGACGCGCTCGCCCTCGAGGTGGACCTGCTGCACAAGCGGGTCTCCTCGGCGCTGCTCTCACCCGAGGAGGCGGCCGCGTCGGTGAAGACCGTGCGCGCGCAGGTGGTCGACGCCAACGCGGTCGGCGACCTCGCCGCCCTGTGCGCCCGGCTCGACGAGCTCGGACCGGTCATCGCGACCCAGCGGGACGCGCGGCGCGCCGAGAAGGCGGCCCGGTCGACCGAGTCCCGGGAGGCCAAGGAGCGTCTCGCGGCCGAGGCCGAGAAGATCGCCGCCGGCCGCGACTGGCGCGGAGGCGCCAACAGGCTGCGCGAGCTGCTCGACGAGTGGAAGGCCCTGCCGCGTCTCGAGCGGGCCGCCGACGACGCGCTGTGGAAGCGCTTCTCGACCGCCCGCTCGGCATACACGAAGGCACGCAAGGCGCACTTCGCCGAGCAGGACAGCAAGCGCGCCGGCGCGCAGGTGATCAAGGAGCGGCTCGTCGCCGAGGCCGAGAAGATCGCCGACTCGACCGAGTGGGGCCCGACCGCCGGTCGCTACCGCGAGCTGATGCGGCAGTGGAAGGCCGCCGGCCCGGCGCCCAAGAACGTCGACGACGAGTTGTGGGCCCGGTTCCGCGGCGCGCAGGACCGCTTCTTCGGTGCCCGCGACGCCGAGAACGCTGCCCTGGACCAGGAGTTCGCCGCGAACGCCGAGGTCAAGGAGAAGCTGCTGCTCGAGGCCGAGGCGCTGCTGCCCGTGACCGACCTCGGGGCCGCGAAGAACGCGTTCCGCGAGATCGCCGAGCGCTGGGATGCGGCAGGCAAGGTCCCTCGTGACCGGATCAAGGACCTCGAGGGCCGGATGCGCACCGTCGAGCAGGCGATCCGCAAGGTCGAGGACGAGCAGTGGCGGCGTACCGACCCGGAGAAGTCGGCCCGTGCCGACGACATGGTCAGCAAGCTCGAGGCCGCCATCGCCGACGCCGAGGCCAAGCTGGACAAGGCCCGGGCGGCCGGCGACGCCAAGAAGGTCCGCGAGCTGGAGGAGAACCTCGAGGGTCGCCGCTCCTTCCTGGAGATGGCGCGGCGGGCGTCGGAGGACTTCTCGGGCTGATCCGACGGCCTGCCGAGGCGTCACCTCTGCACCCACGAGGCGTCACCTCCGCACCCACGAGGCGTCAGGTCTCGCTCGATGCCTGGGGCCTTTGTCCACAGGGTGGCTGATGCGCGCTGGCTCGTCGCGCCTTCGACGGGCACGCTCGCGCCATGGATCTGATCGCATCGGGGCGACCGTTCACCCGGAACCAGCTGGAGCAGCTCGGGCTGAGCCGACGCCGGCTCGACAGGCTGCAGACCGAGGCGCGAGTGCGTCGCATCCTGCGCAACGTCTACGTCGATGCGACGGTGCCAGACGACCTCGACCTGCGCGTGGCGGCGCTGCGAGTCACGCTGGGACCCAACCAGGTCGCCGTCGACCGGACGGCGGCGTGGTTGCTCGGCGTCGACTGCTACACCGCAGCCGAACAGGCGAACGGCCCGGTGCCGGAGGTCTGCGTGATCCGTGGCGGCACGCGGTGCCGACACTCGTCGGTCCGCGGCCGCTCTCGCGACCTCCTTCCGAGCGACGTCACTGCCGTGTCGGGGATCCTCACCACGAACCCGTTGCGGACCGCGTTGGACCTCGGGTGCAACCTCCGACGACGGGAAGCCTTCGCCGCCCTTTGCGGACTCGCGCGGGCGTACGACTTGGACGAGCACGTCATCGGCCCGCAGCTCGCTCGCTTCCGCGGGCGGCGAGGTGTCATCCAGCTTCGCGGGCTGTTGCCGCTGATCGAAAGGCGCCTCGAGTCACCCCGGGAGGCATGGACGTTCCTCGCCATCATCGATGCCGGGATGAGCGCACCCGAGCCGCAGCACTGGATCGTGGTCGACGGCGTACCTCTGTACCGGCTGGACTTCGCGTACGTCGCGCAGCGGGTCTGCATCGAGTACAACGGCTTCGACGCCCACGAACGGACGCCCGAGCAGGTCGAGCACGACGCCGCGCGCGCCGAGTGGCTCAACGAGAACCACTGGACCGTGATCGTCGTACGTGCCGGCGACTTCAGTGGTCCGCGTCTCGACGCATGGCTGCACGAGGTGCGCGCCGCACTTCGACCGTCGTACACGCCGAGACGTTGGTGACGTCTCGGCGGTGCACAGGTGACGCTTCGCGGGTGCGGAGGTGACGCCTCACGGGGTCAGGCGGTGACGCGGTAGACGTCGAAGACCCCGGGCACCGACCGAACCGCGTTGAGGACGGTGTCGAGGTGCTTGGCGTCGGCCATCTCGAAGGTGAAGCGGAGCTTGGCGACGCGGTCGCGGGAGGTGGTCAGGTTGGCGGACTGCAGGCTGAGGTGGGCGTCGGAGAGGACGAGGGTGATGTCGGTGAGCAGCCGGGAGCGGTCGAGGGCCTCGACCTGGATGTTGACCAGGAAGGTCGACTGGCCGGTGGGGGCCCACTCGACCTCGAGGACCTTCTCGGGCTGACCGAGCAGGTTCGCGGCGTTCGTGCAGTCCTTGCGGTGGACCGAGACTCCCCCGCCCTTGGTGACGAAGCCGAGGATGTCGTCGGGTGGGACCGGCGTACAGCACTTCGCGAGCTTGACCCAGACGTCCGGCGCGCCCTTGACGATGACGCCGACGTCGCCGCCGCCGGCGAGGCGCGAGCGGTGGCGTCCGGTGATCGTGACGGCCTCGGCCAGGTCCTCCTGCGCGCCCTGGTCGCCGCCGTGCAGCTCGATGACCTTGCGGACCACCGTCTGCGCGCCGAGGTTGTGCTCCCCGACCGCGGCGTAGAGCGCGGAGACGTCGGCGAGCTTGAACTGCTCGGCGACCTGCGAGAGGGAGTCGTGGCTGAGCAGCCGCTTGAGGGGCAGGCCCTCCTTGCGCATCAGCTTGGCGATCTCGTCCTTGCCGCTCTCGATCGCCTCCTCGCGGCGCTCCTTGGTGAACCACTGGCGGATCTTGGAGCGGGCGCGCTGGGACTTCACGAACGTCAGCCAGTCGCGCGACGGACCCGCGGTGGGCGCCTTGGAGGTGAAGACCTCGACGACGTCACCGTTCTCGAGCGTGGACTCCAGGGGGACGAGGCGCCCGTTGACCCGCGCACCGATGGTCTTGTAGCCGACCTCGGTGTGCACGGCGAAGGCGAAGTCGACCGGCGTCGCGCCGGTGGGCAGCGCGATCACGTCGCCGCGCGGGGTGAAGACGTAGGTCTCCGCCTGGTTGATCTCGAACCGGAGCGACTCGAGGAACTCCCCCGGGTCCTCGACCTCGCTCTGCCAGTCGAGCAGCTGGCGCACCCAGCCCATGTCGCTGAGGTCGCCCGACTTGTCGGTGTCGGTGCCGTTGCGGCCGTCCTCCTTGTACTTCCAGTGGGCCGCGACGCCGTACTCCGCCCTACGGTGCTGGGCGAAGGTGCGGATCTGCATCTCGACCGGCTTGCCCTGCGGGCCGATCACCGTGGTGTGCAGCGACTGGTACATGTTGAACTTCGGCATCGCGACGTAGTCCTTGAACCGCCCCAGCACCGGGTTCCAGCGCGAGTGGAGGACACCGAGGACGCCGTAGCAGTCACGGTCGTGCTCGACCAGGATGCGGATGCCGACCAGGTCGTAGATGTCGGAGAAGTCGCGACCGCCGACGATCATCTTCTGGTAGATCGAGTAGTAGTGCTTCGGGCGGCCCGTCACCGTCGCCTTGATCTTCGCCTCGCGCAGGTCCGCCTCGACCTGGTTGATGACCTCGGCGAGGAACTGGTCGCGCGAGGGCGCCCGCTCGGCGACCATCCGGACGATCTCGTCGTAGATCTTGGGGTGCAGGGTGGCGAACGCGAGGTCCTCCAGCTCCCACTTGATCGTGTTCATGCCGAGCCGGTGCGCGAGCGGCGCGTAGATGTCGAGCGTCTCGCGCGCGGTGCGCTCCTGGCTCTTCTGCGGGACGTAGCGGAGGGTCCGCATGTTGTGCAGCCGGTCGGCGAGCTTGATGACGAGCACCCGGATGTCGCGCGACATCGCCACGATCATCTTCCGGATCGTCTCGGCCTGCGCGCTGTCGCCGTAGACGACCTTGTCGAGCTTCGTCACGCCGTCGACGAGCTGCGCGACCTCGTCGCCGAAGTCGCGGCGACACTGCTCGAGGGTGTACTCGGTGTCCTCGACGGTGTCGTGCAGGAGCGCGGCGACGAGCGTCGCCTCGGTCATGCCGATCCCGGCCAGGATCGTCGTCACGGCGAGCGGGTGGGTGATGTACGGGTCGCCGCTCTTGCGCTTCTGGTCGCCGTGCAGGCGCTCGGCCGTGGTGTAGGCACGCTCGAGGAGCGCGAGATCGGCCTTCGGGTGGTTGGCTCGTACGGCGCGGAAGAGCGACTCGAGCACCGGATTGGCGCTGTTGCGCGTGCCCATCCGGGCCAAGCGGGCACGCACCGCCGACGGACGCGGGGCGGTGCGTTCCTCAGCCATTGGCCCAGTCTAGTGAGCCCCGTCGCACAGACGCACGGGGATCACACCGTCAGCAGCGAGGTGACGTCGCGGCCGGCCGTCGCCTCGCGGCCGGGCAGGAAGGAGAGCTCCATCAGGAAGGCCATCCCGTGCACGTGCGCGCCCGACCGCTCGATCAGGTCGCAGGTGGCCCGTGCGGTGCCCCCGGTGGCGAGGACGTCGTCGACGACGAGCACCCGGTCACCGGGCTGCAGCGCGTCGCACTGGATCTCGAGGGTCGCCTCGCCGTACTCCAGGGCGTAGGAGACGGCGTGGGTCTCCCCCGGCAGCTTGCCGGGCTTGCGCGCCGGGACGAACCCGACGCCGAGGGCCAGGGCGACCGGCGCGCCCAGGATGAACCCGCGCGACTCCATGCCGATCACCTTGTCGACGACGACCTGGCCGGACGCGTCGCGGCCGGCGTCGGCCAGCGCCTGGACGACCGTGCGGAACCCCTCGTGGTCTGCCAGGAGCGGCATGATGTCCTTGAACACCACGCCCGGCTGCGGGAAGTCGGGGACGTCCCGCACCAGCCGCTGCAGCACGTCGGTTGACGACTCGGGCATCGGCGCTACTTGCCGCGCTTGGACCGGGGCTTGCGCTCCGGCTGGCTGCGGCCCGAGGCGCCGCTCTCGCCCACCGGGCGGTGCTGGGTCGGCAGCGTGCGGCCCCTGCCCATCGGCGAGGTCTTCGGCTCCGGGCGCGAGGCGCCCGGCGTCTGTCCGTCGCCGGTCGACCGAGCTGCCGGGGCGCCCGGAGCGTCCGGGTCGACGATCGGCATGTCCTCGGCGAACGACGGCACCGACGCGTAGCGGTCGACCTGGGCCTTGCGGGCCCGGGCGGCCTTCTTGGCTCGCTCCTGCTCCTCCGACGTGCGCGACTTGAGGTGCACGATCACCCGCGGGGCGAGCATCACCGAGGAGTAGACACCGGCGCCCATGCCGACGAACTGCGCGAGCGCGAGGTCCTTCAGCGTGCTGGCACCGAGCATCACGGCGCTGACCCAGAGGATCGCGCCGATCGGGATGAGGGCGACGATGGAGGTGTTGATCGACCGGACCAGGGTCTGGTTGACGGCGAGGTTCGCGGCATCGCCGTACGTCTGCGTCTTGGTGCGCAGCTTGGTGGTGTTCTCCTTGATCTTGTCGAAGACGACCACCGTGTCGTAGAGCGAGAAGCCGAGGATCGCGAGCAGACCCGTGACGGCCGCCGGGGTGACCTCGAAACCGGAGAGGGCGTACACGCCGATGGTGAGCGCGCAGTCGTGGACGAGCGCGACCATGGCGCCCACCGACATCTTCCACTCGCGGAAGTAGACCCAGATGAAGAGCACGACGAGCACGAGGAAGATCGCGACACCGAGCGCGGCACGGTTGGCGACCTCCTTGCCCCAGCTCGGGCCGATCGAGTTGATCGAGAGGTCGTCGACGCTGCTGCCGGCCTGCGGGAAGTCCTTGAAGATGACCGCGCCGACCTGCTGCTGCTCGGCCGGGCTGAGGCTCTCGACCTGGACGCTCAGCGCCTTGTCACCCGCGGTCGTGACCACGGGCTGGCCCGCGTGCGCGATGTGGGCGTTGCCGATGTCGGTCTGGAGCTTGTCGGCGTTCGCCTGCGTGGCGTTGCCCGCCCCGACGTTGACCGAGATGGTCGTGCCGCCCTTGAACTCCACGCCGTAGTGCAGCGGCTTGAAGACGAACGCGGAGAGAAGCGCGATGGTGACCAGCGTGAGGGAGACGGAGTACCAGAGCCACGGCTTGCCGACGAAGTCGATGGACTTGCGACCCTGGTACAGGTCGTTGCCCAGTCGGGACATCTTGCCCATCAGGCCTCCCCTCCCGCCGTACGCGGAGTGTCCATGCCGAGCGTCTCGCGGCTGAGACCCGACCACTTGCGACCCGAGTTGAACGCCTTGAACTGCGCCAGGTACGAGACCATCGGCTTGGTGAACCAGAACAACACGGCGAGGTCGACGAGCGTCGACAGGCCCAGCGCGAAGCCGAAGCCCTTCACCACACCGCTCGCGAAGACGTAGAGCACGACGGCGGACAGCACCGAGACCGTGTTCGCCGCGAGTCGGGTGATCCGCGCGCGGTGCCAGCCGGACTCGACCGCGACCCGCATCGACTTGCCTTCACGCATCTCGTCACGGATGCGCTCGAAGAAGATGACGAACGAGTCGGCGGTGATGCCGACCGCGATGATCAGACCGGCGATACCCGGCAGGGTGAGCGTGAAGCCGGCGCCCTTGGCGAGCAGCAGCACCATCGCGTACGTGATCGAGGCGGCGACGAAGAGCGACGCCACGACGACCATGCCCAGGCCGCGGTAGTAGAGGAGGCAGTAGAGCATCACCAGCGCGAGACCGATGGCGCCCGCGAGGAGACCGGCATGGAGCTGGTTGCCGGCGAGCGAGGGACCGATGGTCTCGGTGCTCGGCTGCTCGAACGCGATCGGGAGCGAGCCGTACTTCAGGCTGGTGGCCAGGGACTGTGCCGAATCCTCGGTGAAGTTGCCCTGGATCGTGGAGCGCCCGTCGGAGATGACGGCGTTCATGGTCGGCGCCGAGATCACCTGGCCGTCGAGGACCACGGCGAACTGGTGGCCGGTGTCGGCGTACTTCTTGGTGATCGTGGCGAAGTCGTCCTCGGCGCCCGCGCTGCCCGGCGGGTAGGCCTTCGAGCGGTCGTTGCCCATGGTGAGCGCGACCTCCCAGGCGATCTGGTTCTGGGGGACCTCGGCCCTCGCGTCGGTCAGCTCCGTGCCCTCGATGACCGAGCGCGACAGCAGGTACTTCCGCGAGCCCTCGCAGGCGACCAGCGGCTGGTTCGGCTCGTCGGCCACCTTCGCCGGGGTGCCGTCCTGGTTGACGAGCTCGCCCTGGGTGGTGCACGCGAGCTTGTTGTACTCCGCGATGGAGGCCGCGTCCGGGGACGCGGTCCAGGCGATGATCGCCTCCGCGGAGTTGGGGTCGGCCGACCCGGAGCCGCTGTCGCCACCGGCCGTCGCCGAGGACGTGGCCTGCGGGGTGGCCGACGGCTTGGCGGTCGCGGTCGGCTTGGCCGTCGGCTTCGTCGTCGGCCTCGTCGTCGGCTTGGCGGCGACCTTGCCGAACGCCGGAGCCGGGCGACCGTTGCCACCGAGGACCGAGGAACCCGAACCGCTGTCGCACGGCGAGGAGGTGGCGCTGCCGTTGGAGTCGATCACCGGGCAGGCGACCATCCGGAACCGCAGGACCGCCTGGCGCTTCGCGGTCTCCTCGAGCTGGGCCGCGTTGCTGGTCGACTTCGGGATCGACACGATGATGTGGTTGTTGCCCTGGGTGGTCACCGAGGCCTCGGTGACGCCGGAGGCGTTCACGCGGCGGTCGATGATCGAGCGCGCCTCGTCCAGGTTCGCCTTCGACGGCGTCTTGGTCGCGGTCAGGGTGATCTGGGTGCCGCCCTGCAGGTCGAGGCCGAGCGCGGGCTTCCAGGTGCCGGTCAGCGCGGCGAGCCCGTAGAGCACGGCGATGCCGAGGAAGAAGATGATGAGCGTCCGGCCGGGCCGGTGGCGTCGTGCCGCCATGGAGGTGTCAGTCCTCTCGCTCGGCAACGACGACGTCGTCGTTGCCGGAGGTCGCGTTGTCGTCAGCCGCGTCGGCCGCTTCGTCCGAGCTGTCCAGGTCGTCCGCGTCGTCCGCACCGGCGTCGTCCCGGTGGACCTTGGACGCGATCGCACCGCGCAGCACGCGCAGGGTCACACCCTCGGCGACCTCGACGGCGATGTGGTCGTCGGTCAGCTCCACCACCGTGCCGAGGATGCCGGAGGTGAGCACGACGTCGTCGCCCGCCTCGACGCTCTTCTGCATCGTGAGGGTCGCCGTCTGGCGGCGCTGCGCGGGCCTGATGATCAGCAGCCAGAAGACGACCGCGATCAGCAGGATCGGCAGCCAGCCGAGCAGTTGCTGCATGTTGAAGGACCTTCTCCCGGGTGGAGCGCTGAACCGACGGGCA
>DATFHM010000352.1:0-16588 GCA_035248385.1 Nocardioides sp.
CTCAACCTCTCCATCCGCGACGGCTGGTGGGACGAGTGGTACGACGAGGAGTTCGGCTGGTCGATCCCGTCCGCCACCGGTGTCGAGGACCCCGACCACCGCGACGACCTCGAGGCGGCCGCGCTCTACGACCTGATCGAGAACGAGGTCGCGCCGCGCTTCTACGACCGCGACAGCGACGGCGTGCCCGGCCGCTGGGTCGAGATGCTGCGCCACACCTGGGGCGAGCTCGGCCCGAAGGTGCTCGCCGACCGGATGGTGATGGAGTACGTCGACCGCCTCTACGCGCCGGCGGCCGTCAACGGCGCGGCGCTCGTCGCCGATGGGTACGCCGCCGCACGCGACCTCGCGGCCTGGAAGGCGCGTGTGCGGGCTGCCTGGCCCGGCGTGGTCGTCGAGCACGTCGAGTCGCACGGCGTGAGCGACGCGCCCGCGGTCGGTGCGGGCCTCGCCCTGCGCGCCTACGTGGCGCTCGGCGAGCTCGCGCCCGAGGACGTCTGCGTCGAGCTGGTGCACGGCCGGGTCGACGCCGAGGACGCGCTGGTGGACACCGCGTCGACGCCGCTCACGCTGACCGAGTCCTACGACGGCAGCCGGTTCCGCTTCGACGGCGAGGTCGTCCTCGACCGGTCGGGCCCCTTCGGCTACACCGTGCGGGTCGTGCCGCGGCACCCGCTGCTGGTCTCGCCGGCCGAGCTCGGGGTGGTGGCGACGGCCTGAGCCGGGTGTCGGCTTAGTCGTCCTCCCTCAGGACCACCACGCTGCGCGGCCCGATGGTGAGTGACTCGCCGGACCGGACCGGCTTGCCGACCGCCAGGTCGAGGTCGGTCGACAGCACGACCGACCCGCTGTGCACCCAGTCGTTGTCGGGCAGGAAGAGGTCGACGTCGCCCGCCCCGGCGTGGAACCAGACCAGGAACGAGCTGTCGAGCTGCTGCTCGCCGCGTGGCCCGGGCTCGCGCAGCGGCTTGCCGGACACGAACATCCCGATCGTCTGCAGCCCCTCGTCGTGCCAGTCGTCGTCGGTCATCTCGCGGCCGGTGGGGTGTAGCCAGGCGAGGTCCTTCGCGCCGCCGACGATGGTCGGCCGGCCCTCGAACCAGTGCCGCTGCCGCAGCGCCGGGTGCTCGCGCCGTAGCCGCAGCGCGGTCTTGGTGATCTCGTAGACGTCCAGCCACGCGTCGTCGGGCCGCCAGTCCACCCAGGAGATCTCGTCGTCCTGGCAGTAGGCGTTGTTGTTGCCGCCCTGGGTGCGGCCGCGCTCGTCGCCCGCGGTGAGCATCGGCACGCCGTTGGACAGGCACAGCGTCGCCATCAGGTTGGCCGCCTGGCGTCGTCGGGCCGCGACGATCGCGGGGTCGTCGGTCTCGCCCTCGACGCCGAAGTTCTGCGACCGGTTGTCGTCGGACCCGTCGCGGTTGTCCTCGCCGTTGGCCTCGTTGTGCTTGTGCTCGTAGGAGACGAGGTCGCGCACGGTGAACCCGTCGTGGGCCGTGACGAAGTTGACCGAGTTGTACGCCGAGCGGCCGTCGTCGGCGTACAGGTCCGAGGAGCCGGCCAGCCGGGTGGCGACGTCGAACATGCCCGGCGTCTGCGTGCGCCAGAAGTCGCGCACGGTGTCGCGGAACTTGTCGTTCCACTCCACCCACGGCGGCGGCATGTCGCCGACCAGGTAGCCGTCCATCGAGGTGTCCCAGGGCTCGGCGATGAGCTTCACGTGCCGCAGCACCGGGTCCTGGCCGATCGCGGTGAGCAGCTTGCAGGCCATGTCGATCCGGATCGCGTCGTCCTCGGCGGTGCGGGTGAGCGCCGACATGAGGTCGAAGCGGAAGCCGTCGACGTGCATCTCGGTCACCCAGTAGCGCAGCGAGTCGAGGATCAGCCGCAGCGCGAGCGGGTCCTCGGAGTCGACGGTGTTGCCGCAGCCGGTGACGTCCCAGTAGGTGTCGTCGTACTCGCCGTCGGCGGTGGGCACCCGCCGGTAGAAGCCGCGGTCGTCGAAGCCGCGGAAGCTGAGCGTCGGTCCGTCCGGCCCTGCCTCGGCGGTGTGGTTGTAGACCACGTCGAGGATCACCTCGATGCCCGCCGCGTGGAACGACCGCACCATCTGCTTGAACTCCAGCACCTGCTGGCCGCGGTCGCCGGAGGCGGAGTAGGCAGCGTGGGGCGCGAAGAAGCCGATGGTGTTGTAGCCCCAGTAGTTCGTCAAGCCGCGCTCGACCAGCGCGGGCTCCGGCACGAACTGGTGCACGGGCAGCAGCTCGACCGCCGTGATGCCGAGGTCGCGCAGGTAGTCGGTGACGACGGAGTGGCCGAGGCCGGCGTAGGTGCCGCGCAGCTCGGGCGGGATCCGGTCGTGGAGCTGGGTGTAGCCCTTGACGTGCAGCTCGTAGATGACGGTGTCGCGCCACCGCAGCGACATGGGGACGTCGTCACCCCAGTCGTACGCCGGGTCGACGACCACGCTGCGCAGCGGCTCGCCACCCGCGGCGAGGCCGTAGGGGTCGAGCAGGACGACCTCTGGGTCGAACCGCAGGCCCTGCTCGGGCTCGTGCGGACCGTCGACGCGGTAGCCGTAGCGGGTGCCCGGCGCGATGCCCGGCAGCGCGCCGTGCCAGATGCCCAGGGACTGCTCCGTGAGCGGGAAGCGCCGCTCGGCCTCACCGGGCCCGTCGTCGTACAGGCACAGCCACACCTCCGTGGCGCGGGGCGCGTAGACCGCGAAGTTGGTCGACGCGACCGTCCACGTCGCGCCGAGGGGCCAGTTGCGGCCCGGCCAGGTCGGAGCCTGCTCACCGAGAGATCGCCAGAGTCCGGGGGTCACGCCGCCACGTTAGACGACCCGCACTTGCGCGGGTCGGGCTGCGCCGTGGTGACCGTCACGGCAGAATGCGGCTGACAGGCACCTCGAGGGAAGGGACCCGATGACCGAGTTCGTCCGGCTGGACGTGGCCGACGGTGTGGGGACGATCCGACTGGACCGTCCCAAGATGAACGCGATCAGCCTGCAGGTGCAGGACGAGCTCACCGTGGTGGCGGCCGAGGCCGCCGCGCGTGACGACGTCCGGGCGGTGGTCGTCTGGGGTGGCGAGCGCGTCTTCGCCGCCGGCAACGACGTCAAGGAGATGGAGGAGATCTCCTACACCGCGATGGTCGACCGGGTCGACGCCCTGCAGGGCGCCGTCACCGCGATCGCGCGGATCCCCAAGCCCGTCGTGGCCGCCATCAACGGCTACGCGCTGGGCGGCGGGTGCGAGCTCGCCATGGCCGCCGACATCCGGTACGCCGCCGAGGACGCCGTCCTGGGCCAGCCTGAGGTCCTGCTGGGCATCATCCCCGGCGCTGGGGGTACCCAGCGCCTGCCGCGACTGGTCGGCCCGGCGAAGGCGAAGGAGATCATGTTCAGCGGACGGTTCGTGAAGGCCGACGAGGCGCTGTCGATCGGCCTGGTCGACAAGGTGCTGCCGGCCGCTGAGGTCTACGACGCGGCGGTCGCGTGGGCGAAGCAGTTCGCCGGGGCTGCGCCGTACGCGTTGCGGGCGATCAAGGAGTCGGTGGACCAGGGCCTCGAGAACGACCTGGACACGGGCCTGTTCATCGAGCGCCGGCACTTCTCCTCGATCTTCGCCACCGAGGACGCCCGCATCGGCATGAAGTCCTTCGTCGAGAACGGGCCGGGCAAGGCCACCTTCACGGGGAAGTGACGCGGGAGCAGATGACGCGGGAGGGCGTGCGGTGAGCGAGGAGCAGGACGCCGGGGAGGAGCGCGGCTCCGCGGCGGCGCCCGAGGCGCCGCCGGCCAGGTCGCGCAGCCGTGCGCTCACCGCCGCGCAGGTGCGCGGCCGCGTGGCGACCGTGGTCTGGACGATCTGCGTGGTGATCGCGCTGTGCCTCGCGGGAGCGGCCTTCAGCTACGCGCTGGACGCCAACCCGGCCAACTCGCTGATCAAGCTGCTGCGCAACGTCGCCGACCACTGCGACCTCGGGTGGTTCGACCTGCGCAACCCGATCTGGCGGGGGACGGGCGCCAACGCGGAGACCAAGACCGTGCTCGCCAACTACGGCATCGCCGCCGTCGTGTACCTCGTGGTGGGGCGGGCGCTGGAGCGCCTGATCCGCCGCTGAACGACTCCGGGAGCCCCGTCGGGCGTGGTGAAGGCCACGTGGACGGGTTCGCCGGTGCTGGTGACCGGGCGGTAACCTGCCCAACGCTGTCCTACGAGTAGGAAGGGGCCCTTGCGGCCACAACCATGAACATTGTCGTGTGCGTTAAGTACGTTCCCGACGCGACCGCCGACCGGCGGTTCGAGTCGGACAACACCGTTGACCGCGTGGGCGTCGACGGGCTCCTCTCCGAGCTCGACGAGTACGCCGTGGAGCAGGCCCTCCAGCTCAAGGAGAAGCGTGCCGACGAGGAGGTCAACGTCATCGCGCTGACCGTCGGCCCCGAGGCCGCCGAGGCAGCCGTGCGCAAGGCCCTGCAGATGGGCGCCGACTCGGCCGTCCACGTCATCGACGACGCGATCGCCGGTTCCGACGCGATCGCCACCTCGCTCGTCCTCGCCAAGGCCATCGAGAAGATCGGCGTCCCGGACCTGGTCATCACCGGCCTCGCCGGCACCGACTCGATGATGAGCGTCATGCCGGCGATGCTGGCCGAGCGCCTCAACCTGCCGCAGGTCTCCCAGGCCGCCGTCGTCGAGTCGCAGGGCAACCAGGTCCGCATCAAGCGCGACGGCGACGCGGCGACCGAGGTCATCGGCGGCACCATGCCGCTGGTCCTCTCGGTGACCGACCAGTCCGGCGAGGCCCGCTACCCGTCCTTCAAGGGCATCATGGCGGCCAAGAAGAAGCCGCTGGAGACCTACTCGCTCGCCGACCTGGGTGTCGACGCGGGCGAGGTCGGCCTGTCCGTCGCGTGGAGCGAGGTCTCCGAGACCGCCGCCCGCCCGCCGCGCACCGCCGGCGAGATCGTCAAGGACGAGGACGGGTCGGGCGCCGCGGCGCTGGTCGACTTCCTCGCCTCGAAGAAGTTCATCTGAGGAGGCTGAACATGTCTGAAGTCCTGGTTCTCGTCGACCACGTCGACGGTGCGGTCAAGAAGCCGACGTACGAGCTCCTCGCCATCGCCAAGCGGCTCGGTGAGCCCTCGGCCGTCTTCATCGGTGGTGCCGACAAGGCCGCCGCCGCTGCGGAGGCCGTGAAGGGCTACGGCGCCGAGAAGGTGTACGTCGTCGACGACACCGAGGTCAAGGGCTACCTGGTGGCCCCCAAGGCCGAGGTCCTCGCCCAGATCGCCGGCACGGCCAGCCCGGCCGCGATCCTGATCCCGTCCTCGGCCGAGGGCAAGGAGATCGCCGGTCGCCTGGCGATCAAGCTCGGCTCGGGCCTGATCACCGACGCGATCGACGTCGAGGCCGACGGCACGACCACGCAGTCGGTCTTCGCCGGCAACTTCACCGTCAAGGCGAAGGTCACCAAGGGCACGCCGATCATCACGGTCAAGCCGAACTCCGCCGCTCCGGAGGAGGGTGCCGGCGCCGGCACCGTCGAGAACGTCTCCGTGACGATCTCCGACGCCGCCAAGACCGCGCAGATCGTGGCCTCGCAGCCGCGTCAGGCCACCGGCCGCCCCGAGCTCACCGAGGCCGCGATCGTGGTCTCCGGTGGTCGTGGCACCGGCGGTGACTTCACCGCGGTCGAGGCCCTCGCCGACGCCCTCGGCGCCGCCGTGGGTGCCTCGCGTGCCGCCGTCGACTCCGGCTGGAAGCCTCACACCTTCCAGGTCGGCCAGACCGGCAAGACGGTCTCGCCGCAGCTGTACGTCGCCAACGGCATCTCCGGCGCGATCCAGCACCGCGCCGGCATGCAGACCTCGAAGACCATCGTGGCCGTCAACAAGGACGAGGAGGCCCCGATCTTCGAGCTCGTGGACTTCGGCGTCGTGGGCGACCTGCACACGGTGCTCCCGAAGGTCACCGAGGGCATCAACGCTCGCAAGGGCTGATCACCTCAGCTCCCGACGATCGGGGAGCACCGTCCCGACGGTGCTCCCCGATCGCATTTTTTGCGCCCGGCCCCGCGTCGGCGGGGGCCGGGGAGGGCATGGGGACGTCCCATCCGGGAACAGGACCCCGTCGCACCGACTCGCCGACGTGAAGGAGTGCTTCCCGTACCCGTGTTCATCCTGGCTCCGCGCGAGCGCCCGAAGACCTGGTCCGCCGACGACGTCATCGTCTCGGACCCCTCCGTCGTCCGTCGCGCGATCGGTGCGGCCGCGATCGGCAACATCACCGAGTGGTACGACTTCGGCGTCTACGCCTACTTCGAACCGACCATCAAGGACGTCTTCTTCCACGGCTTGAGCAACAGCGCCGGCACGATCGCCACCTTCGGGCTCTTCGCGGTGGCGTTCCTGGTCCGCCCGTTCGGCGGCCTGTTCTTCGGGCCGCTGGCCGACCGGATCGGGCGCAACACGGTGCTCGCCACGACGATGATCCTGATGGCGCTCGGCACCTTCGCCATCGGCTGCATCCCGGACAAGCAGACGATCGGCCTGTGGGCGCCGGCCCTCCTGCTCGTGGCGCGATTGGTGCAGGGCTTCTCCACCGGCGGCGAGTACGGCAACGCCATGACCTTCATCGCGGAGTACGCCCCCGACCGCCGTCGTGGCTTCCTCGGCAGCTGGCTCGAGTTCGGCACCTTCACCGGATACCTGATGGGCGCTCTCGTCGTGACCGTCGTCGACGCCCAGCTCACCAGCGACCAGCTGCACTCCTGGGGATGGCGGCTGCCGTTCTTCGTGGCGCTGCCGCTCGGCATCGTCGGGGTCTACCTGCGGACCAGGCTGGCGGACACCCCGGCGTTCCAGCAGATGGAGCGCGACTCCGAGCAGAAGGAGCGGGCCCAGCGGGCCAGCAGCGAGGCGCGGATCCTCGCGCGGCTGTGGCCCTACCTGCTGGTCTGCATGGGCCTGGTGATCGTCTGGAACGTCACCAACTACATGCTCACCTCCTACATGCCGACCTACGTCACGGAGACGGTGCCCGACGCGACGTCGGGCGGCATCTCGTCGTCGGTCTCGCAGTGGCTGCAGATCGCGGTCATGGCGATCGCCCTCCTCCTGATCCCGCTGCTCGGCATGCTGTCGGACCGGATCGGCCGCAAGCCGTTGATGTGGACCGGCACGGGCATGCTGATCGTGCTCGCGCTGCCGATGGTCCTGCTCGTACGCTCGCACAGCACCGCCTCGGTGTTCGCGGGGCTGGCCCTGATGGGCTTCGCGTTGATCTGCTTCAGCGCGACGGGCCCGTCGACGTTGCCGTCGCTGTTCCCGACCGAGGTGCGCGGAGCCGGCCTGTCGGTCGCGTTCAACGTCGCGATCTCGCTCTTCTGCGGCACGGTCTCGGTGGTCGTCGGTGCCCTCGTCAGCGCCACGGGCGACCTGAACTGGCCCGCCTACTACCTGATCGCCGCCGGCGTCGTCGGCGCGGTCTCGCTGCTCTTCCTGCAGGAGCCGAACGGGCGGCGGATGTGGGGCTCGGCGCCTGCGGCGACGTCCGTCGAGGAGGCCGAGGAGGTGGCGGCCGAAGCGGCCCACCCCTCCGCGAATCGTTAGTTGTCGTCCACCGAGACGCCAGCTTCGGGCGACCACAACTAACGATTCGCGCGACCAGAACTAACGATTCGCGCGACGAGAGCTAACGATTCGCGCGCTTGGCGGCGGTGCGGGCGGCCCGGCGCAGGGCCGGGACGAAGAGCAGGTGGGCGGCCTTGCTGAGGTGGACGCCGTCGGCGATGCGGGCCCGCATGCCGAGCGGGGCGATGACCTTCGGGGTGTCGACGACGAGGCCGCCGTAGGAGCGGACCAGCGCGGCCGCCGCGGCGGCGTACTCCTCCACCCGGATCTCCGGGTACGGCGCCCGCTCGTCGACTCCGGGACTCGTGGCGAGCACGACCTGGCGGCCCGCGCAGCGCTCCAGGACCTGCCGGATCGCGCCCAGGAACTCCTCGAGCGGGATCGGCCGGCTGGCGCCGTCGTTGCTGCCGATGCTCATCATCACGACGTCGAAGTCGCGCGGGTCGAGGTCGCCGAGCTGGTCGAGCATCTCGGGTGCGATCGCGCCGCCGACCGCGAGGTTCACGGTGTCGCCCGAGATCGCGCGCGGGAACCGGTGCAGCCGGTCGAAGTGGCTGTCTCCGAGCATGAGGACGCGCATGGCCGTGACGCTAGAGCACCCTTGGGACCAATGTCCCCGACCCGCGACACGTTCGGACAGATTCGCCTCGCTTGTCGCGATTCGGCTGACGCAACGGCTCAGCGTGTGCGTGCCCGGGTCGATCCGTGTGGCGGAGATCCATCGTCGCGGAGGCTGCCAGTCCCTTGTCCAGGTCATCGTCCACGTCCTTCTCCCGCGCCACGCGGGGAGTCCTGCTCGCGACGGTGGCCGCTGCCACGGTGCTGGTCGGTGCCGGCGGCGCTCGCGCGACGGCCGATCCGGGCGGGGAGACCCGCCTGGTGGTGGGCTACCGCGCGACCGCGAGCCCGGCCGCCGTCCGCGCGCTCGACCGCCTGGGGGCGACCGAGCGATCCGCCGTCGGCGCGCTGCACGCCCGTGTCGTGACCGTCCCCTCGGGCCGAGCGGCTGCGGTGCTGGCCGCCCTCCACGCTGATGCGTCGGTGGCGTACGCCGAGGTGGACGGTACCGAGGTCCCCACCGACGTCACGCCCGACGATCCCTACTTCCCGACCGGTGCCGGGGCGCTGAGCGGCGGTGAGTGGGGCAGCCTGAAGACCCAGGCCCCGGCAGCGTGGAGCGCGACCACCGGCTCGAGCAGCGTCGTGGTCGCGGTGATCGACAGCGGTGTCGTGGCCAGCCAGAGCGACCTGTCCCCGGTCCTGGTCCCGGGGTGGAACGTCCTCACCGGCACCGCGGACACCTCCGACACCTACGGCCACGGCACCGAGGTCGCGGGCGTCGCGGTGGCCGGCAGCAACAACGGCCAAGGCGTCGCGGCGTACTGCTGGCGGTGCCGGCTGATGCCGATCAAGGTCTACACCAGCGCGGGCGCCTACAGCAGCGACATCGCCAGTGGCATGGTCTGGGCGGTCGACCACGGTGCCCGGGTCCTCAACGTCAGCATGGCCGGCACCACCCCCTCGAGCGTGCTCTCGAGCGCGGTGTCCTACGCGACGGCGCACGGTGCCGTGGTCGTCGCGGCCGCCGGGAACAACGGCAACAGCACGGCGACGTACCCCGCGTCGATCCCGGGCGTGATCTCGGTAGCCGCCACCGACCAGACGGACACGCCGTACTCCTACTCCGACTACGGCTCCTGGGTCGACGTCGCCGCTCCGGGCTCGACGGTGACGACCCTGCCCAACGGCGGCTACGGCGCCGTCGGCGGCACCTCGATCGCGAGCCCGGCCGTGGCCGGCATCGCGGGCCTGCTCCTCTCGGCGAAGCCGACCGCCACGCCGGCCGACGTGGCGAACGCCCTGTTCACCACGACCGACCCGATCACCGGGAGCAAAGCGATCGCCTACGGCCGCGTCAACGCGGCGAAGGCGGTCGCAGCACTCGCCGGCTCCGGTACGACGAGCGCGCCGCCCCCCAGCGCTCCCGCGCCGGTCACGGCACCGACGGTCTCGGGCTCGGCGCAGAGCGGGCAGACCCTCACCGCCACGAGCGGCAGCTGGTCGAACAGCCCCACGTCCTATGCCTACCGGTGGCAGCGCTGCGACGGCACCGGCGCGGGCTGCGCCGACGTCGCGGGAGCGACGACTGCGACGTACCTGCTGTCGAGCGCCGACGTCGGATCGACGGTGCGCGTGGTCGTCACCGCGAGCAACGCCGGTGGGTCCACCTCGGCCGCGTCGGTCCCGACGTCGGTGGTCACCAGCCCGGTGGCCACCACGACAACCTCGACCTTCAGCGGCAGCCTGACCAGGACGGTCGCGAGCCGGTCCTACAGCACCCCGGCCGGCGCCGGCCCGATCACGGGCACGCTGTCGTTCGGCAAGTGCTCGGCGTTCTCGCTCACCGTCGCGACCACGTCCGGCTCGGTCGTTGCACAGGCGAGCGGCCCCAACGGGTTGGCGGTGTCCGCCACCGTCCCTGCGGGCACGTACGTGTGGACCGTGAGCA
This sequence comes from Nocardioides sp., assembly GCA_035248385.1. GTDB lineage: Bacteria > Actinomycetota > Actinomycetes > Propionibacteriales > Nocardioidaceae > Nocardioides. The sequence continues at coordinate 10,149 of DATFHM010000352.1, forward strand.
GCTCGTGCAAGGTCTCCTTCACGCTCGCGGTGACGGCGACCTCCTGAGGACGCGCAGCGGCGGGACCCCGTGTACCGCGGGGCCCCGCCGTGCGTCACTCGATCAGGTCACGGCCCGAACGCGACCTGGTTGTTGATGGCGTCGAACACGTCCTTCGCGAGCTCCTGGGTGGACTTGACCTGTCCGTACCAGACGGTGCCGCCGGTGTTCGACTGACTGGCCGCGTACGCCAGGATCTGGCTCACCGTCAGGCTCGCGGACCCGCCGAACGCGGGTCGGGCGTCGATGAAGGCCGTGCAGCTGCCCGGGTTCTTGCAGACCTTCGTCAGGTCGATCGAGACCCCGCCGATCGGCGCCGGGGCACCGATCCGGTTGCCGCCGAGCGCCGGGTTGCTGAAGTACACGTCCAGCGCCGTGGACAGCATCTGGGCCTTCAGCATGGCGTTCATCGTCGCGCCGCTCGCGTTGGCAGCCTTGATCACGTTGGTGACGTAGGCGGCCATGCCGGTCGCGTTGGTCGCGGTGATGTTCGCGAACGGTGCGTACCCCTTGAGCCAGTTGATGAGAGCCGGCTCGCTCGCCGTCTTGATGATGTTCTGGCCGTTCTTGTTCTGCCAGAACCCCATCGTGAGGGCACCCGTCCTCGCCGGACCACACACCGTCACCGTCTGCGAGGCACTGCCGGTGGTGCCGGTCGTGTCGGTGGTGAAGGTCGCGGTGTTGTCGTAGGACTGGCAGTTCGTCGACGGGACCGGCACCGTCCGTGCGTAGGTGAACGTGGTCGGGCTCGGGTCGGCGGCCGACACCGTGCCGAGCGTGCCGGCGAAGCTGTCCGTGACGGACACCTGGTCGTCGATGAGCGACTGGGTGAACGAGATGCCGGCGAAGGTGAAGCTCGCCGACCCCGCGGTCAGGTCCGTGCCGTTGCTCAGCGACTGCGCGCCCCAGCTGGCCGTGGCCGTGTTGTCCAGCTGTCCGGCGGGAAGCCCGGACAGGTGGCAGGTGTACGGGAAGAGGTTGTCGAACGCCGTCAGCGTCAGCCCCCCGCTGGTGTCGACCGTGCAGACCGTGCCGTCGGAGAGCTGGTCGCTCACGTCGCTCAGGGTGAGCGGCACGGTGTTGAACGCGTCGTCGAAGTTCGGGTTCGTGACGTCGATCGTGCCCGTCACCGTCACGTTGCTGTTCGTGCCGGAGTCGTGGGTCACCGAGACGGTGTAGGTGAACGTCGCGCTTCCGCCGACCTGCTTCACCAGGGTCTTGTCCGCTGCCTTGGTGATGCCCCACGTCCACGTGGTGTCGTAGGCGCCCGCGGCGTCCTTGGTGACCGTCGGCTCGGCAGCCGGCGGGTTCGGCGGCGGGTTCCCGCCGAGGACCTTGAAGGCGTCGTACTTGCAGTCGCTCGCCTTGACCGGGTAGCCGTTCGCCAGGGAGCAGACCGCCAGCGTGTAGACGCCGCCCGGGTTGGTGGTGTCGTCGTACGGGAACAGCTGCAGCTTGTTGTTCTCGAAGCCGTGGCTGCCGCTGTAGCTGATGGTGCCCCCGGTGATGCTGAACGTGCGATCGCCGTGGGTGTCGCTCGTCGACAGGTTCTTGGCGCTGCCGTCGTTCGGGTCCGGCTGTCCGCCGGGCGACAGCACGGCGAAGAAGTAGGTCCCGTCGGCCAGCGACGTCGGCAGGCCGCTGAACCAGACGTCCTGCTTGTCCTGGTAGAGGTTGCAGTTGGTCGGATCTCCCGACCCACCGCCGTTGAGACAGGCGCCGTTGCCGGTGCTCGCACCGGTGTTCGTCGTCGTCGAGATCGCGTGCGTGACCGGGGTCGCGCTGGCCATCTCGGTGCTGATCCCCGCCCCGAGGCCGAGGAGAGCCATCGCCATCACTGTCGTGACCGAGGACAGTGCCTTTCTGATCGGAGTCTTGGTTGTCGCGGGCATGCCTGCCCATCCCCTTGGTGTCGTCGTTCCCGCATCGGCCGAGTCCCGCGGCTCGATTTCGACGGTAGATCCGGTTGGCGGCGCCCGGAGGAAAAGAACCTCCTGTCTCCCCGCCAACGGCGCTTTTCAGCGGAATGGGGGACACGCTGGTCAAGACCAGTGCCCCTCCTGACGTGGGGGCACTGGCCTCGACCGGTGCTTCAGGCCGTCTCAGTCGCCCTGGTAGGCGTAGCCCGGGTCGTCGACCAGACCGATCTTCTGGATGCTCCGGATCGTGCGGTGGTCGGTGCGACCGCCGATGCAGATCCGGCGCTTGGCCTGGTTGTTGGTGGTGTCGGACTCGATGAGCGTCCGGGCGCCGGTGGTGGCGTTGACGACCGGGTTGCCCTCGACCCAGACGTTGTAGCAGCCGTTCGGCAGCTTGCGCAGGTCGAAGGACTGCCCGGCGCGGAACTGCGCGTAGGTGTCGCCCCAGCCGGCCGCGAGGACCTCACGCGTCGACAGCGAGGTGTAGTCGCCGCAGGCGGTCGCCAGGTCGGTGTTGCCGGGGTTGGTGTCGGCGCCGGGGCCCGCCAGGTCGACGGCGTCGGTGTTGGCCAGGCAGAAGGCCTCCTTGCGCGAGTCCACGCCACCGACGTCGTGCGCGTGGCCGGCGGGCTGCGGGGTCACGCCGAGCGGGAGCAGTGAGTACGCCGCGAACGACTTGAAGTGCCAGTGCAGGTGCGTGGGCCGCGCGTCCCACTCGAAGGTCCCGACCTTGACGTAGTCGGGCAGCTGCTTGCCGTCGGGGCCGAAGAAGTACTGGTAGCCGTCCATCGTCAGGTCGCCGGTGCGGAAGCCGTCGACGACCATCGGCGAGGTGCCGCCGTTCCACACGGTGGCCGAGAAGCGCAGGAAGTTGCCGTTCGGCGAGATCTGGAAGCCGGTCGCCGGCAGCGCCCGCAGGTCGGGCAGCGGCGTGCCCGGAGGCAGCTCGCCGGCCGTGATGGCGCGCTGCGCGCTGGGGCGTACGCCGGAGGGCTGGGCCGGCCGCGGCGTCGTACGAGCCACGGCGCGGCAGCCGCGCGCCGCGACGCGGTCGACGATGCAACCGCTCTGCCGCCTCACCACGACGGTCGAGGTGACGGTGCGGTTCGCGGCCGGGATGTCCAGCGCGCGGGCCCAGGGCCAGGCGACGGCCATCGTGACCTGCCAACGCCCGGCGGGCACCCGGATCGGGGCCCCGCCCCACTGGTCGGTCACCGACGCGGCGTACCCCTGCTGGATGCCCATCAGCGAGCCGAGGGCGTAGGGGCTGTAGGAGCACTGCGTCGGGTAGTCGGACTCCGCCGGCGCCGCCGGGTCCACGCGATCGGCCTGCTGGCCGATGCAGGAGCCGATCCGCCGGAAGAACGCCTTGTTCGGGTTGGTGCCGAGCGGGGTGAACTTCAGCGACAGGAAGCTGCCGAGCTCGTTGAAGGAGACCGGGAGGTCGGTCGGCAGCGCGACGTCGACCCCGCCGATCCGCTCGTAGGCCTGCGGCGCGTTGTCGTAGTCGGGACGCGTGACGCGCAGCTCGAACGGGCCGCCGGAGTTGACCAGGCGCAGCCCGAAGCCGCCGTACACGCTGGTGCCGTCGGCGTACACGACCTGCTTCGCGGGGGCCGAGAGCTTGAGCACCGGGGGAGGCGGGGTGTCGGCGGTCGCCGCCTGGCTCGCCGACCCGGTGGCCAGGACCGGTGTGGCGAGAGCGAGGGCGCCGACTGCGACGCGGAACCTGAGGGACATGCGGATCCTCCCGGTGGAGCGATGGATGGGGTGCCGGCCCGAGCGGCCGTCTGCCGACTGGGACGCGGGAGCACACCGACCGGTTGCGTCTTTCCGGCGACTAATCTGGGCCCGTGAGTATCGCCGCTGACGTGATCGACGTCGCCCGCAACGCCCGCACCGCGTCCCGCACCCTCGCCCTGGCCACGCGGGCCCACAAGGACCGCGCGCTGCACGCGATGGCCGACGCGCTGCAGGCCCGCGCCGAGGAGATCCTCGCCGCCAACGCCGAGGACATCGCCCGCGCCGAGGAGGGCGGCACGCCCGCCAACATCATCGACCGGCTCCGGCTCACCCCGGAGCGGCTCGAGGGGATGGCCCAGGGCCTCCGCGACGTCGCCGGCCTGGCCGACCCGGTCGGCGAGGTCGTCCGCGGCGGCGTACTCGCCAACGGGCTCGAGATGCGGCAGATCCGGGTGCCGTTCGGCGTCGTCGGGATGATCTACGAGGCGCGGCCGAACGTGACCGCCGACGCCGCCGGCATCTGCCTGAAGTCCGGCAACGCGGTGCTGCTGCGCGGGTCCTCCTCGGCCCGCTCCAGCAACGCCGCACTCGTCGCGGTCATGCGCGACGCGATCGTCGCCTCCGACCTGCCGGCCGACGTCGTCCAGCTCGTGCCCGGCGACAGCCACGACAGCGTCAAGGCCCTGATGCGGGCGCGGGGGTACGTCGACGTGCTGATCCCGCGCGGCGGCGCCGGCCTGATCCAGTCGGTCGTCGAGGAGTCGACCGTACCCGTCATCGAGACGGGTGTCGGCAACTGTCACGTGTACGTCGACGCGGCCGCCGACCTCGACAAGGCGCTCGCCATCGCCATCAACGCCAAGACGCACCGCACCTCGGTCTGCAACGCGGCCGAGTCGCTGCTCGTGCACCAGGACGTGGCGGAGGAGTTCCTGCCCCGCGTCACCGCGGCCTTCCAGACCGCTGGCGTGGTGGTCCACGGCGACGCGTCCTTCCAGGAGCTCGGCGCGGAGGCCGCGACCGACGACGACTGGGGCACGGAGTACCTCTCGATGGACATCTCCGCCCGCGTCGTCGCCTCGATCGACGAGGCGATCGAGCACATCCAGACCTGGTCCAGCGCCCACACCGACGCGATCGTGACCGAGGACCAGGGCGCCGCTCGGCGCTTCGTGGCGGAGGTCGACTCCGCCGCGGTGCTCGTCAACGCGTCGACCCGCTTCACCGACGGCGGCGAGTTCGGCTTCGGCGCCGAGATCGGGATCAGCACCCAGAAGCTGCACGCGCGCGGCCCGATGGGCCTCCCCGAGATGACCTCGACCAAGTACGTCGTCATCGGGGACGGCCACATCCGCTGACGGTCCTTCCTGGGGCCTCCCTCAGGCGGCGCCCAGGGCGGCCGCGGCGCGGTCCCGGGTGCGGTGCGCCAGCGCGCTCGTCGTGACGAACGCCAGCACCAGCAGGGCGAGGCCGCAGCCGAGCATCAGCCACCAGGCCGCATGGGTCGCGTCGGCCAGACCGGTCGGCACCGTGCCCTCCAGGTGGCCGAAGGCGACCGTCGGCAGCAGCGCCACGCCCAGCGAGATGCCGACCTGACGGCTCGTCGACGCGATCGCCGCGGCGACGCCGGCCTGGGCCCGCGGCATCCCGGAGACCGCGGCGTTCGTCACCGGCGCGTTGAGCATCCCGAAGCCGATGCCGAAGGCCAGGTAGGCGAACCCGAGGTAGACCATCGAGGTGTCCGGCTCGAGGCGCAGCAGCAGGACGGCGCTCACCGTGATGCCGGTGGCGGCGAGGACGAGCGGGATGCGCGGGCCGACGGCACCGACGATCCGGCCCGAGAGCGGGGACATCACGGCGGTCGCGCCGGCCATCGGCAGCGTCATCAGGCCGGCGGCGATCGGCGAGAGGCCGCGCACCTCCTGCAGGTAGAGGGTGTTGAGGAAGAGGAACCCGCCCATCGCGCAGAACCCCAGGACGGCGCAGAGCACCGCTCCGCTGAACGGGATGCTCGCGAAGAACCGCGGGTCGAGCAGCGGCTCGGCACGCCGCAGCTCGTAGCCCACCAGCACGACCGCCGCCAGCGCCGCCGCTGCGAAGCACCCGAGGACGGTCGCCGAGCCCCAGCCCAGGCCGCGACCCTCGATGATCGCGAAGGTCAGGGTGGCCAGCACGACGACGACCAGCACCTGGGCGACCGGGTCGAGCCGGCGTACCCGCTCCGCACGCGACTCCGGCACCCACCGGGCCGTCAGGGCCAGCGCGGCCACGACCACGGGGATGTTGAGCCAGAAGATCGCCCGCCACCCGATGCCGTCGACGAGTCCGCCGCCGAGCACCGGTCCGAGCGCCATGCTCAGGCCGACCGTCGCACCCCACATGCCGATCGCCTGGGCGCGCTCGCGCGGCTCGTGGAAGGTGTTGGTGATGATCGACATCGCGACCGGGTTCAGCATCGACCCGCCGACGGCCTGCAGCGTGCGGGCGGCGATGAGCACGTCGGGGGACTGCGCGGCGGAGCACAGCAGCGAGCCGAGGCCGAACAGGACCAGGCCGACCTGGAAGACGCGGCGCCGGCCGAGCCGGTCGCCGGTGGACCCGCCGAGCATGAGCAGGCTCGCCAGCACCAGCGTGTAGGCGTCGATGACCCACTGCAGCTGGTCGCCGCTGGCGCCGAGGTCGCGGGCGATCGAGGGCAGCGCGACGTTCACGCCGGTCACGTCGATGCCGACGATGAAG
>DATFHM010000353.1:0-13124 GCA_035248385.1 Nocardioides sp.
CAGCGTGTTGCACCTGTGACTCAAGTGCCCAGTGGGTAGGTTGTGAGCATGGCGACCCGTACGTCTTCCCCGACGGGTTCGCGCAGCCGCACGACCTCCTCGTCCCGCACCGCCAGCAAGTCCGGAACCTCCCGGGCGAGCGGCGCCAAGGGACGGGGGAGCAGCAGCTCGCGACCCCGTGGTACGACCAGCACCAAGAGCCGATCGCGCTCCACCGCGAAGCGGCCGGCTCCGCGTGCCGTGCGCAACGGGCCGGGCCCGATCGCCACGTTCTTCACCGCGATCGCGCGCGGCATCGCCGCGGTCTGGCTGGGCATCGCCCACGCCGTCGGCGCGGTCGTCCGCAGCGTCGTCGGGGGAGCCCGCGACATCGAGCCCGAGCAGCGCCGCGACGGCGCCGGGCTGCTGCTGTTCGGCGTCGCGTTGATCGTCGCCGCCGCCGTCTGGTTCGAGGTGACCGGCGGCGTCATGGACTTCGTCCGCACCATCACCTCGGGCACGGTCGGCAAGATCGCCTGGCTGGTGCCGCTGATGGTGCTGCTCGCCGGCTGGCGCCTGATGCGCGACCCCGTCACCAACGGCCCTGCCGGCCGCCAGGTCATCGGCTGGACGGCCCTGTCCTTCGGCATCCTCGGCATCGTCCACATCTCCGCGGGCAACCCGCAGCCGGTCGACGGCAACACGATGCCGCTGCGCGACGGCGGCGGCGCCGTCGGGTACGTCGTCTCCGCGCTCCTGCTCGACCTCCTGCGCAGCGACTACGTGGTCGTCCCGCTGCTGGCCCTGCTCGCCTTCTTCGGCGTCCTGGTCATCACCGCGACGCCGCTGCACCGGGTGCCGGACCGGCTGCGCGACCTGTCGCACCACCTGTTCGGCCACTACCCGGAGGCCGAGGACCCCGACGCCACCCAGGCGCTGCGCTTCGACGACACCTTCGAGCGCACCGGCGACCCGGCGTACGACACCCCGCTGCTGCGCGAGGACAAGCCGAAGCGCCGCGGGCGCACCAAGCCCGCGGATGCCACGCCGGAGGAGTCGATGGAGCTCCTCGAGCCGATCGACATCCCGCTCACCGACGGCACCGACGACGGCCCGACGCCCGCCGACATGGGTCCGCTCGAGCAGCGCGCCCTCGGCAGGCGCGGCGCCGCCAACCCCGAGACCGGCCTGCCGGCCGCGTTCGTGCCGCCGGCCGACGTGGTCGAGGAGGTCCCGCCGCCGCACGCCGAGCTGCCGGTCCGCGCCGAGCAGCTCTCGCTCTCCGGCGACATCGTCTACACGCTGCCCGACGCCCAGGTCCTCAAGCCCGGTGACGCGCACAAGACCCGCAGTGCGGCCAGCGACGACGTCGTACGCCGCCTGCAGAACGTGCTCGACGAGTTCAACGTCGACGCCCAGGTCACCGGCTACACCCGCGGCCCGACCGTCACCCGCTACGAGATCGAGCTCGGCGTGGGCGTCAAGGTCGAGAAGATCACCAACATCCAGAAGAACATCGCCTACACGGTCGGTACGTCGGACGTGATGATCCTCAGCCCGATCCCCGGCAAGTCGGCGGTCGGTGTCGAGATCCCGAACTCCGACAAGGAGACGGTCTCCCTCGGCGACGTGCTCCGCTCCAACGCCGCGCGCAGCGACCACCACCCGATGGTCGCCGGCCTCGGCAAGGACGTCGAGGGCGGCTTCGTCGTCGCCAACATGGCGAAGATGCCGCACCTCCTGGTCGCGGGCGCCACCGGCTCCGGCAAGTCCAGCTTCATCAACTCGCTGATCACCAGCATCCTGATGCGGGCCACGCCCGACGAGGTCCGGATGATCATGGTCGACCCCAAGCGCGTGGAGCTGAACAACTACGAGGGCGTCCCGCACCTGATCACCCCGATCATCACCAGCCCCAAGAAGGCCGCCGAGGCGCTCGAGTGGGTCTGCCGCGAGATGGACATGCGGTACGACGACCTCGCCAACTTCGGCTTCCGGCACATCAACGACTTCAACAAGGCCGTCCGCGAGGGCAAGGTCGAGGTCCCGCCGGGCAGCGAGCGTGAGCTGGCGCCGTACCCCTTCCTGCTGGTCATCGTCGACGAGCTCGCCGACCTGATGATGGTCGCCCCGCGCGACGTCGAGAGCTCGATCGTCCGGATCACCCAGCTCGCGCGTGCGGCCGGCATCCACCTGGTGCTGGCCACCCAGCGCCCGTCCGTCGACGTCGTCACCGGTCTGATCAAGGCGAACGTGCCGAGCCGCCTGGCGTTCGCGACCTCCAGCCTCGCCGACTCCCGCGTCATCCTGGACCAGCCGGGCGCGGAGAAGCTGGTCGGCCAGGGCGACGGCCTGTTCCTCCCCATGGGTGCGAGCAAGCCGATCCGCGTGCAGGGCTCGTGGGTGACCGAGAAGGAGATCCACTCGGTCGTCAAGCACTGCAAGGGCCAGCTCGAGCCGAGCTACCGCGAGGACGTCACGGCCCCGGCCGCGAGCAAGAAGGTCCTCGACGACGACATCGGCGACGACATGGACCTGGTCATCCAGGCCATCGAGCTGGTCGTGTCGACCCAGTTCGGCTCGACGTCGATGCTGCAGCGCAAGCTGCGCGTCGGCTTCGCGAAGGCCGGTCGCCTGATGGACATCCTCGAGAGCCGTGGCGTGGTCGGACCCAGCGAGGGTTCGAAGGCGCGTGACGTGCTCGTCAAGCCCGACGAGATCGATGCAGTGATCTTCACCATCCAGGGGGAGGCGTGAGCTCCATGACCGACACCACCAACGAGCAGCTCACCGGTCCGGCCGGCGCCACCAGCGTCGAGGTCCGTCGCAACGTCGCCCTCGCGGCGGCCGTCGGCACCCTCGCGGGCCTGCTGACGCTGGCCTTCGCCGTGCGGACCTTCGCCGGCCACGGGGGAGCGCTGGACTGGCTCGCCCTGGGCGTGATGGTGCTGGTCACCATCGCGTACGCCGGCACGCTGGTCGACTCGCGCGCCCCGCTGATGGTCGTCGACGACCGCGGTGTGCGGCTGCGTCAGGGCGCCCGCTGGAAGGGCATCGCCTGGCCCGAGATCGAGTGCCTCGAGCACCTGCCCCGCACGGGGCTGTTCCGTGACGGCCACCTCCTCGTCGTCGCTTACGACGACCGCCAGCTCGTCGTCCCGCTCACCATGGCAACCCGCGTGGTCGGTGCCCCGCTGAGCTCGCTGAGCGACGTGCTCGCCGAGCTCGCGCAGGGTCGGGCCGACGTGGTCGAGGTCGTGCCCGGGCTCGACGGCGACGACACGACGGACGACGCGTTCGCCCCCGCGGAGGCGCCGGTCGCCCCGCCGATCCCGCCGATCCCCCCGATCGCCCCCGCCGCGGAGACCGAGGACACCACGGACCTGTCGCCGTACGTCCGGGCCACCGACGAGGACGACGAGACCGGCGAGATCGAGGCTGTCCATGGCGAGCTCGAGGACGACACGGAGGCGACCGCGGCCGCGGACCAGGAGAACACCGAGGAGATCGTCGCCGTGGAGCCGCCCGCTCCCGGACGCACCACGATCCTCGCGGCCCGGGTCGACATGGCCGGCACCGACCGCCCGTCGACGCCGTACGTCGCCCCCGCGATCGACTCCGTCCCCCACGAGGAGAGCACGGTCGTGCTCGAGGAGCTGGCGGTCCACCCGGCCGCGATCCCGGTCATCGGCCCGCAGCTGGCCGTGGCCCGGCAGCGGCTCAAGCTGACGATCGACCAGCTCTCCGACCGCACCCGCATCCGACCGCACGTCATCGAGGCCATCGAGGTCGACGACTTCGGCCCCTGCGGCGGCGACTTCTACGCCCGCGGCCACCTCCGGACCCTGTGCCGGGTGCTCGGCATCGACGCGGGTCCGCTGGTCACGACGTACGACAACGAGTACGCCGACGCCCCGGTCGACCCCCGCCGCATCTTCGAGTCCGAGCTGGCCACCGGTCACGGCGGCTCGATCCGCAGCACCCGCGGTGGGCGCAACTGGTCGGTCCTCATCTCCTCGGTGATGGCCGCGGTGCTGATCTGGTCGGTGGCCCAGCTGGTCCTCGGCGGCCGCGCACCGATCGAGAACGTGCCCCAGCTCAACCAGAGCGGCGGCATCACGAACGGCTCCACGGCGAAGGCGCACCCGGTCAAGGTCGTCCTCAACGCCGCCGGCGGTGGCGCCCGGCTGATCGTTCGTGACGCCAACGGCCACATCCTGCTGGACGGCCCGCTGGCCTACGGCCAGACGGCCAACCTCTCGGTCGTCCCGCCGGTCCGGATTTGGTCCTCGGACGGCTCGGTGACCGTGTCTATCGCCGGCAAGCCGGCCACCGCCATCGGGTCCACCGGCCAGGAGGCCTCGGGGACGTTCATCGCCCGCTGAGGTCCCGCAGCCCCACCGTTGGCCCGGTCGCGTTTCACCACGCGGCCGGGCCAACCGTCATACTCAGGACCAGTCATGACCACTTCACCGCCGCTCTCCGTCGCCCTGCTCACCCTGGGCTGTGCCCGCAACGACGTCGACTCCGAGGAGCTCGCCGGCCGGCTCGCCGCCGACGGCTTCCAGCTCGTCGACGACCCGGAGGACGCCGACACGGTCGTCGTGAACACCTGCGGCTTCGTGGACGCGGCCAAGAAGGACTCGATCGACACCCTGCTCGCCGCCGCCGACCTCAAGGAGACCGGGCGCCCGCAGGCCGTCGTGGCGGTCGGCTGCATGGCGGAGCGATACGGCGACCAGCTGGCCGACTCCCTCCCCGAGGCCGACGCCGTGCTGGGCTTCGACGACTACACCGACATCGGCGCCCGGCTGCGCTCGATCCTGGCCGGCGACAAGCCGCACCCGCACACCCCGAAGGACCGGCGGCTGCTGCTGCCGATCACCCCGGCCGAGCGCCAGGGCAGCGACGTCGCGGTCGCCGGGTCGTCCGGCACCCGCACCCGGCTCGACTCCGGCCCGATGGCGCCGCTCAAGCTGGCCAACGGCTGCGACCGGCGCTGCACCTTCTGCGCGATCCCCATGTTCCGCGGCTCCTTCGTCAGCCGGCGGCCGAGCGAGGTCCTCGACGAGGCGCGCTGGCTCGCGACCCAGGGCGTGAAGGAGCTCTTCCTCGTCTCGGAGAACAACACCTCCTACGGCAAGGACCTCGGCGACCTGCGGCTGCTCGAGACGATGCTGCCGGAGATCGCCGGGATCGACGGGATCGAGCGGGTCCGGGTGTCCTACCTGCAGCCCGCCGAGACCCGCCCGGGCCTGATCGAGGCCATCGCGAGCACGCCGGGCGTGGCACCGTACTTCGACCTGTCGTTCCAGCACGCCAGCAACCCGGTCCTGCGGCGGATGCGCCGGTTCGGCGACGCCGAGAGCTTCCTCGGCCTGCTCGACCAGGTGCGCACGCTCGCGCCGGCCGCCGGTGTGCGGTCGAACGTGATCGTCGGCTTCCCCGGCGAGACCGAGGAGGACCTGCAGGTGCTCACCGACTTCCTGATCGCCGCGCGGATGGACGTCACCGGGGTGTTCGGCTACTCCGACGAGGACGGCACCGAGGCCGAGGGCTTCGACGGCAAGCTCGACGAGGACGAGATCCGGGCCCGCGTGGAGCACGTCACCGACATCGTCACCGCCGTCAACGCCGAACGGGCCGAGGATCGGATCGGCGAGGAGGTCGTGGTGCTCGTCGAGTCCCTCGAGTCCGACGAGGCCGGCCACGTCGAGGGTCGCGCCGCGCACCAGGGCCCCGAGGTGGACGGCACGACGTACGTCGCCGGCCTGGCCTCGCCGCGCGTCGGCGACCTGGTGCGCGCCCGGGTGGTGGCGAGCGACGGGGTGGACCTCATCGCCGAAGCGATGGGGGACCGGTGACCGAGCAGCCCGCAGTCGACGTCAAGCCGTCGAACTGGAACATCCCGAACGCGCTCACGACGCTGCGCATCGTGCTGGTGCCCGTCTACGGCTGGGCGTTGCTGAGCCACGGCGGCCACGACATCGGCTGGCGCGTGGCGGCGTACCTCGTCTTCCTGGTGGCGATGATCACCGACAAGGTCGACGGCGACCTCGCCCGGAAGCACAACCTGATCACCGACTTCGGGAAGATCGCCGACCCGATCGCCGACAAGGCGATCACCGGGATGGCCTTCATCGGCGTCTCGATCATCATGGACACCTGGTGGATGTGGGCGGTCACCGCCGTCGTGCTGGTGCGCGAGTGGTCGGTGACCCTGCTGCGGCTCTCGATCATGAAGTCGGTCGTGATCGCCGCCGCGCGCAGCGGGAAGATCAAGACCCTCACCCAGGCACTCGCCCTCGGCGGGCTCACGCTGCCCTGTCTGGAGGCCACCGGCGCCTGGGACATCCCGGGCAAGGTGATCTACGTGCTTTCGCTCGCGCTGCTCGCCGTCGCGGTCGTCCTGACCATCACCTCGGGCTACGAGTTCTTCCGCGACGCCGCCCGGCAGCGGAACCTCGAACCTGAGAAGAACCTTAATTCGTAACCAAGCCGTTACCACCGGTTCTGGCCATTTCCATTGTCCGGTCCTGCCGGACGTGATGGAGTGCGGGGACTTCCCCTCCGCCGGGCGAACTCGGGTGTTCCTGCGGATCTTTTTGTTCCCTCGACCTCGGAGTTCTGCGGATCATGCGCCTCTCGGTACGTAGCGTCGCCTTTTTTGTCGTCCCCCTCCTGTCGCTCGCCGGCGTCACCGCGGTCGTGCCGACGGCCTCCGCGAACCCGGCCGGCACCGGTCTGGTCATCAACGAGGTGTACCTGAACGGAGGATCGGCCGGCGCGACGTACCTGAACAAGTACGTCGAGCTCTACAACCCGAGCGCGTCACCGGTGACCTTCACCGGATCCATCCAGTACCGATCCGCGACGGGGACCGCCAACGCCTCGTCGAAGATCGACCTCGCCGGGATCACGGTCGCCGGTCACGGCCACTTCCTGGCGATGGGCGCCGCGAACTCGACGAACGGGGCGTCGCTGCCGACCCCGGACGCGACGAACACCAGCTTCAGCCCGGGCGGCTCGTCGACCGGCGGCACCCTCTTCCTCACCACGACCACGACGCTCACCAACCCGACGACCGACCCCGGCATCGTGGACAAGCTCGGCTACGGCACGAGCAACACGCCGGAGGGCACCGTCAAGGCGAGCGGATACGACATCACGCACAGCCTGTCGCGGACGGGGGGCGTGGACACCGACAACAACGCTGCGGACTTCTCCTCGATCGCGCCCGACCCGCAGAACTCGGCCACGGGCGCCCCCGCACCGCTCTCCCTGACCAACCCCGGCGACCAGAACGCCCAGGCCGGCGCCGCGACCACCATCAACCTGGCGAGCAAGGCGGCGGGCGGCACCCCGCCGTACACCTGGGGCGCGACCGGCCTCGGCGCGACCGGGCTCGGCCTGTCCCTCAACACCGCGACTGGCGCCATCGCCGGTACGCCGTCGGCGGCCGGCACCTACCCGGTGACCGTGACGCTCGACGACAGCGCCGGATCGACGCAGCAGACCGCGGGCTTCAACATCATCGTCGCCGCCGCGGCCACCGTGACACCGATCCACGTCCTGCAGGGCACGACCGGCCGGTCGACGTACGCACCGGCCACGGGCACCGCCCCGGGCACCCAGGTCGTGAGCACCGAGGGCGTCGTCACCGCGGTCTACACGCGGGGCTACAGCTCCACCGGCACGACGACCTGTGGCTTCTGCGGCTACGTCATCCAGGACCCGTCCGGCGACCTGACCGACAACGCGTCCGACGCGATCTTCGTGTACGGCGGCTCCGGCTTCACCGGCAAGGACTCCGCCGGCACCGACCTCGCGCTCGGCCAGTCGGTCCGCGTCACCGGCCGGATCAGCGAGTTCGGCGGCACGAGCGACGCCGAGACGCTGACCGAGCTCAACCAGTCCGCCGCACCCGACCCCATCGCGTCGCTGGGCACGATCACTCCGCAGCCGACCGCGCCCACGACGTACGACGCCCGTGAGGCGCACGAGGAGGAGCTGTTCGCTCCCACCGACCTGGTCATCACCGACCACTTCAACTTCGAGGGCTTCGGCGAGCTGGGCCTCGCGACCGGCAACGCCGTTCTGCAGCAGCCTGGCCAGATCTGCCGTGACCGTGACACCACGTGCATCACGGCCGCGCAGGCCGACATCAAGAACCGCGGCTACTTCATGGAGGACGGCACGAACACGACGTTCCTCAGCGCCGCGCAGCACTACCGCCCGCAGGACAGCAAGAACTCCGACATCCCACTGCCGTTCATCGACAAGACGCACACGGCCCGGGTCGGCGCGCACCTCACCTACCCGATGGGTGCGGTCCTGCACTTCGCGAACAAGAAGTGGTACCTCGACCCGCCGCGCGCGGTCCTCGCGTCGCACGACGCGGCCGCGCCGGACCTGGGCACCGACGTCGTCCACATCGGGGACACGCGGACCGCCAACCTCGCGCCGCGTCCGGCTCCGCCGACCGCCAACATGCGCTTCGCGACCTACAACGTCGAGAACTTCTTCTCGGTGCCGATGGAGGACTTCGCCGCCGCCAACCCGTGGTACGCGTCCTCCGGCAAGGGCTGCGAGTACGACTACGACCGCGCCGGCAACGGCATCCTCGCCTACCAGTGCACGAACCCGACCGGTATCGCGTCGGCGTGGGACCCGGTCACCGGCGCGGTGACGGCGTACAAGCCCGGCCTGGCGAACGCACCGCGCGGCGCCGGCCGCCAGCAGGACCTGACCCGGCAGACGAGCAAGATCGTCACCGCCATCAACAAGCTCGGGGCGGACGTCGTCGCGCTCGAGGAGATCGGCAACCCGAACAAGCTCAAGATGGGCGTGACGAGCTCGCCGCTCAACCCGGACCTGAGCAACACCAAGGACCAGGGCCAGGGCACGGCGATCGAGTGGCGGGACGCGACGCTGTCCTACCTCGTCGACCACCTCAACGCCGCGCTCCCGGACGGCGCCGACAAGTGGGCGTTCACCGCCTCGCCCGAGGAGACCACCGACGCGACGTCGGTCCCGGGGCTGTGCTCGACCGTCCAGCCGAACGGGACCCCGGTGCCCGGCCCGGCCAACCTGGCCGGCACCTGCTCCTACGCCTCGGGCCAGGACGTCATCCGGTCCGCCTTCATCTACAAGGTCTCGAAGGTCGTGCCGGTCGGGCCGGGGGACCTGGACCTGCCGGGCTACACCGTCAACGGCACGCCGGACCCCTGGGGCAACCACGTCTTCTCGCCCAACGCCTCGCCGTTCGACAACGCGCGCGAGCCCTTCGCGCAGTACTTCAAGCCGGTCGGCGCCGCGAACGACGAGGGCTTCGCCCTGATCGTCAACCACTTCAAGTCCAAGGGTGACGCTGACCCGCCGGCGGGCCCGGCGACCGGCGGAGACGCCAACGACCCGCTGCACGGTGCGTTCAACGCGAGCCGGGTGGCGCAGTCTCGGGAGCTGATGCGCTTCGCGAACGCGTTCGCCACCAAGCACCGCACCGACAAGGTGTTCCTGCTCGGTGACTTCAACGCCTACTCCGGCGAGGACCCGATCACCACGATCGAGGACGCCGACGACACCGTCGACCCGCTGGACTTCAAGGAGATCCACTCCGACGACCCCAAGGACACCAGCTACGTCTTCACCACGACGGTGGACGGCATCGGGTACGGCGGTGCGGGTTCGCTCGACCACATCTTCGCCAGTGCCGGTGCCCGCGCCCTGAGCCCCCGCACCGACATCTGGGAGATCAACGCCAACGAGCCGGACATCTACGACTACGGCCGGTACAACACCAACAAGACCGACTTCTTCGACGGCTCGGTGCCGTGGCGAGGCTCGGACCACAACCCCGAGGTCGTCGACCTCGACCTGCCGAGCGCCGGCGAGGCGCCGAAGGTCACCGACGTCCAGATCGTGGGGGTCAACGACTTCCACGGACGCCTCATCGCCGACGCGGCCGATGGGGGAGCCTCGCCCCTGGCCAGTGGAGTGGCGTCGCTGCGCGCGACCTACGGCGCGGACCACACCGTCTTCGCGTCCGCCGGCGACAACGTAGGCGCGTCGATCTTCGAGTCCTTCACGCAGAAGGACAAGCCCACCCTCGACGCGCTCAACGCCATGGACCTGCAGGTCTCCGCGGTCGGCAACCACGAGTTCGACCACGGCGTGAGCGACCTGCTGAACCGGATCCAGCAGCCGAAGAGCGCCACCAACCCCTATGGCGCCGACGACCCGCTGACCTGGGGCAGCTACCTCGCCGCCAATGTCGTCTGGTCGGCGACCGAGGACGGCCACACGGCTGGCGCGCCGATCACGGCCGCGACCAAGATGATCTCGGTCCCCAACTCCCTCAGCGGCACGCCGATCAAGATCGGTTTCATCGGCGCGGTCACCTCCGACCTGCCGTCGCTGCAGAGCCCCGCGAACCTCCAGGGCGTCTCGGTGCTCGACACCGACGCGACCGTGGCCGCGATCAACCAGTACGCCGCCCAGCTGAAGAGCGACGGCGCGAACCTGGTCGTGCTGCTGGACCACGAGGGAGCGGCGACGACCGACTGCAGCACCATGCAGTCCGCCGGTACGGCGTTCTCCTCGCTGGTCAACGGCGTCAGCCCCGACGTCGACGCGATCCTCTCCGGCCACACGCACCTCGAGTACGCGTGCCAGTTCCCGGTCGCCGCGTGGCAGGGCCGGGCGATCACCGCCCGCCCGGTGATGCAGGCGGCGTCGTACGGCACCGCTCTCGACCAGCTCGTCTACTCCTTCGACGCGAGCAACAACCCGGTCGACCTCGTCGAGAACAACGTCGGCGTGAAGGGCCCGTCGGGCGCTCTGTTCGACTACGGCAGGAACGCCGTCGTGCAGCCGATCGTCGACCAGGCGATCGCCGACTCCGCGACGGCCGGCGCGACCGTGCTCGGCAAGATGTCGGCGCCGATGTACCGCTCGAAGCTGAGCGACGGCACCGACAACCGCGGCGGCGAGTCGGTGCTGGGCAACCAGATCGCCGAGATCCAGCGCTGGGCCACGGCCGACGCGCAGCACGGCGGCGCCGAGATCGCGTTCATGAACCCCGGCGGCCTGCGCGCGGACGCGCTCGGCAACCCCGACAACGGCGCCTACGACCTGACCTACCGCCAGGCCGCGGACGTCCAGCCGTTCGCGAACGAGCTGGTCAACCTCCGGCTGACCGGCGCCCAGATCAAGAAGGTGCTGGAGGAGCAGTGGCAGCGCGACGCCAACGGGAACATCCCCGCGCGCCCGTTCCTCAAGCTCGGCACCAGCAAGGGCTTCAGCTACACCTACACCGAGGCGCAGGACCCGTCGAAGCCGGCCGGCGCCATGCTCGGCACGGTCACCGGTATGTGGCTGAACGGCCACGCCATCGACCCCGCCGCGACGTACTCGGTGACGGTGAACAGCTTCCTGTCCACCGGCGGTGACAACTTCTGGGAGCTGAACAACGGCACCCAGAAGCAGGACACCGAGCTGACCGACCTGCAGGCGCAGGTCGACTACATGGAGCAGCAGTACGCCGACACCCCGCTCCCGGTCGACTCCTCGCAGCGCGGCATCCGGGTGACCTTCCCGGCCGACGCCCCCTCGGACTACGGCCCGGGCGACACCGTGACCCTCGACCTCGCTTCCCTCGACATGAACGCGCCGTCGGCCGTCCAGGACGACACGGTCAGCATCAAGGTCGGCAGCACCGTCGTGGCGTCGGGCATCGCCGTCACCCACGGCAACGGCACCACCCCGGACGACTACTGGGGCACGGCGCACGTGTCGTTCGTGGTCCCGGCGGACGCGCCCAGGACCGCACGGGTCCACGTGGTCGGTACGTCGACCGGCACGGACGTCACGCTGCCGGTCAGCCTCCGCGGCCTGCCCGCGCTGATCACCGCGACGCCGACGATCGACACCACGAGCCCGCGGGCCGGTGACACCCTCACCGCGACCCCGGGGGCGTGGGGTCCGGGCACGGTGGCCTTCGGCTACCAGTGGCTGGCCGACGGTACGCCGATCGACGGAGCCACCAACGCGACGTACACCGTGGTGACGGGCGACGTGGGCAAGAAGATCTCGGTCGCGGTCACCGGCTCCGAGGACGGCTACGAGTCGTCGACGGTGACGTCGGCCGAGACCGCGGCGGTGACGCCGGCCCTGCAGGACATCCAGATCATCGGCACCAACGACTTCCACGGCCGGATCCTGGCCGACGGGACGAACGCCGGGGGTGCGGCGGTCCTCGCGGGTGCGGTCGAGTACTACCGCGACCAGAACCCGAACACGGTCTTCGCGGCCGCCGGTGACCTCATCGGCGCCTCGACCTTCGAGTCCTTCATCCAGCACGACGAGCCGACGATCGACGCGCTCAACGCCGCGGGCCTCGACGTCTCGTCGGTGGGCAACCACGAGTTCGACCAGGGCTACGCCGACCTCGTCGGCCGCGTCCAGGACCGTGCGCACTGGAAGTACATCGGTGCGAACGTCGAGGGCCCGGCCGGTGGGCCGCAGCTCGCGAAGACGTGGACGAAGACCATGAGCGGCGTGAAGGTCGGGTTCGTCGGCGCGGTGACCGAGGACCTGCCGTCCCTGGTCTCGCCGGGCGGCATGCAGGGCGTGACCGTGACCGACATCGTGGACGCCACGAACGCCGCTGCCTCGCAGCTCAAGGCCGACGGCGCCGACCTGGTTGTCCTGCTGGTCCACGAGGGCTCGAGCTCGACGGACTGCGCCTCGCCGCAGTTCACCGACCCGAGCACGGTCTGGGGCAATATCGTCCAGAACACCTCGCCGGACGTGGACGCGATCATCTCCGGCCACACCCACCTGAAGTACAACTGCTCCTACCCGGTGAGCGCGTGGTCCGGCCGTCCCGTCACCGACCGGCCGGTCGTCTCGGCGGGCCAGTACGGCACCTTCCTGGACAAGCTGGACTTCACCGTCGACCCGGCCACCGGCCAGGTGCTGGCGAAGACCCAGTCCAACGTCAACCTCACCGGCGCCGGGGTCCCCGGTACGCCGGACCCGGCGGTGCAGGCGATCGTCGACGCGGCGAAGCAGCAGGCCGCCGTGCTGGGAGCCCAGGAGCTCGGCAAGCTCGGCGGCGCGTTCGACCGGGCGAAGTTCGCCGG
>DATFHM010000354.1:0-10903 GCA_035248385.1 Nocardioides sp.
CTCGCCTTCGCGCCGGTGCCCTTCGACCACCCGCTGTGCATCCTGTTCTCCTCCGGCACGACCGGGAAGCCCAAGGCGATCGTGCACCGGCACGGCGGCCTCCTGCTCGAGCACCTGAAGAACCACGCGTTCCACTGGGACCTCGGCGCCGACGATCGGCTCCTGTGGTTCACCACGACCGCCTGGATGATGTGGAACATGCTGGTCTCCGCACTGCTGGTGCGGTCCTCGGTGGTGCTGATCGACGGCAACCCGCTGCACCCCGACCTGCGCGAGCAGTGGCGCCTGACCGCCGAGACCGGCGCGACGCTGATGGGGGCGAGCCCGGGCTACCTGATGGCGTGTCGCAAGGAGGGCGTCCGGCCGGCCGAGGACTTCGACCTGTCGCGGCTGCGCCAGGTCGGTGCGGCCGGCAGCCCGCTGCCCGCCGAGGGCTTCCGCTGGGTCGCCGAGCAGCTCGGCGACCGCGTCCTGCTCAACGTCGGCAGCGGAGGCACCGACGTCTGTACCGGCCTGGTGCAGGGCTCGCCGCTGCAGCCGGTGTGGGTGGGGGAGATGACCCACGCGAGCCTGGGCGTCGACCTGCACGCGTACGACGACGAGGGCCGACCGGTCATCGGCGACGTCGGCGAGCTGGTCATCACCTCCCCGATGCCGTCCATGCCGGTCGGGTTCTGGGGTGACGACGACGGCGAGCGGTTCCGTTCGGCGTACTTCGACACCTACCCGGGCGTCTTCCAGTTCGGCGACTGGTGCCGGTTCTCCGAGGTCGGCTCCTGCATCATCACGGGCCGCTCGGACGCCACCCTCAACCGCGGGGGCGTCCGGCTGGGCACGGCGGAGTTCTACCGCGCGCTGCAGGACGTCCCGGAGATCACCGACAGCGTCGTGGTCCACCTCGAGGACCCCGACGGCGGCCTCGGCCGGCTGCTGCTCTTCGTGGTGCCGGCCGACGGCGTCGAGGTCGACGACACGCTGCGGCGCTCGCTCGCCGGCACGTTGCGCACGGCGCTGTCGCCCCGGCACGTCCCCGACGAGATCGTCGCCGTGCCGGCGGTGCCGTACAGCCGCACCGGCAAGAAGCTCGAGGTCCCGGTGAAGCGGATCCTGCGCGGCGGCGACCCCGGCACGGTGGCGTCCGCGGGCGCCCTGCTCGACCCGAGCGCCCTCGACGCCTTCGCGCGCTACCGCGACGCGGGCGCCCGGTGAGCCGGCCGGTCGCGGTCGTCGGCACCGGCACGATCGGCGCCAGCTGGGCCGCGCTCCTCCTCGCCCGTGGGTACGACGTCCGTGCCCACGACCCCGCTCCCGACGCGGAGCCTCGGCTCCGGGCGGCGGTGGGGGAGGTGTGGCCGGCCCTGGTCCGGCTCGGCCTGGCCCCGGACGCCGATCGCGCACGGCTGAGCTTCCACGCGGACCTGGCCGATGCGGTCGCGGGGGCGGCCTTCGTGCAGGAGTCCGGACCGGAGGACGTGGGCCTCAAGGCCACGCTCCTGCACGCGGTCGACGCCGCCGCTCCGGCCGACGCGGTCGTCGCGAGCAGCTCCTCGGGCCTGATGCCGTCGACCCTGCAGGCCATGTGCGAGCGCCACCCCGAGCGGGTGCTCGTCGGGCACCCGTTCCACCCCGCGGCTCTCGTGCCGCTGGTCGAGGTGGTGCCCGGGGCGGCCTCCACCGAGGCGGTCGTGGCCCGCACGGTCGCCTTCTACGCGGACCTCGGCAAGCGGCCCGTCGTCGTACGACGTGAGGTGCCGGGCCACGTCGCCAACCGGCTCCAGGCCGCGCTGTGGCGGGAGGCCTACTCCCTGGTCGAGCGCGGCGTCGCCACCGTCGCTGACGTCGACGCCGTGATCAGCAACGGCCCCGGTCTGCGCTGGGCCCTGCTCGGCCCGCTCGTCGGCCAGCACCTGTCCGGAGGGCCGGGCGGCATGGCGCACACCCTGCGCCACCTCGGGCCTCCGGCCCAGGCCTGGATGGACGACCTGGGCGCGCCCCGGCTCACCGCCGAGCTCGCCGACCTGCTGGTCCGCGGCGTCGACGACGAGCTCTCCGGCGTCGACCAGCAGGCCATGGTCACCACCCGCGACGAGCTCCTCGTCGACCTGCTCACCCGCAAGCGCGCCAGCGCCCTTCCCTGAGGACTGAGGACAGCCATGACCTACACGCCCCGCATCGACGTCGACGGCATCGTCGCGCTCGACATGCACGCCCACGTCGAGGCCGACGACCACGGCCACTTCTCGCTCGACCAGGAGCTGCTGGACGCCTCGGCGGCGTACTTCCGCGCCGACCAGGACCGCACCCCCACCATCGAGCGCCTCGCCGCGCACTACCGCGAGCGGCGGATGGCCGCCGTCGTCTTCACCGTCGACGCCACCACCGCGCTCGGCCACCCGGCGCTCTCCAGCGAGGAGATCGCCGAGCAGGCCGCCGAGCACGCCGACGTGCTCATCCCGTTCGGCTCGGTCGACCCGCTGACGGGCGACGCGGCGGTGAAGCGGGCCCGCCTGCTCGTGGAGAGGTACGGCGTGCGCGGGTTCAAGCTCCACCCCAGCCTGCAGGGCTTCCGGCCCGACGACCCCCAGCACGCGCCGCTGTGGGCGACGCTGGAGGAGCTCGGCGTGATCGCGCTGTTCCACACCGGCCAGACCGGCATCGGTGCCGGCCTGCCGGGCGGGCGGGGGATCAAGCTGCGCTACTCCGACCCGATGCTCATCGACGAGGTGGCGGCGGACTTCCCGAACCTGCGGATCGTGCTCGCGCACCCCGGTGTCCCGTGGGTCGACTCCTCGATGGCGATCGCCACCCACAAGGCGAACGTGTTCATCGACCTGTCCGGCTGGGCGCCGAAGTACCTGCCGCCCCAGCTGGTCCGCCAGGCCGGCACGATCCTGCGGCACAAGGTGCTGTTCGGCTCCGACTACCCGGTGCTCGCGCCCGACCGGTGGCTGGCGGAGTTCGCCGAGCTCGACGTACCGGACCGCGCCCGGCCGCTCATCCTCAAGGACAACGCCGTGGCGCTGCTGGGGCTCAACGGCTGACGGCGGCCTCGAAGGAGTCGAGCAGCACGTCGATGCCGTCGAGGAAGACCTCGCGACCGGTGAGGGCGAGGAGCTGGGGGAGCACCGCGGCGAGCGCGGGGTGCCGCGCCGGGTCGACCGCCCGCAGGTCGCCGACCCAGCTGGACGGCGGGATGCCCGCGATCTCCTGGAGCCGCTGCTGGGCGAGCGTCGCGGCGGCGGCCAGCACGTAGCTGGAGTACGCCGCGTAGCAGCGCACGACCTGCTCCTGGTCCAGCCCGGCGCGGGCGAGCTGGCTGAGGATCCAGTCGATGACCTCGAGCTCGCCGGTCCCGCCGGTGGAGATGGCGGTCGCCATCGCCCCGACCTGGGGGTGCGCGGCGAAGATGTCGATCGTGTTGACCGCGCCGCTGCGCAGCTGGTCGCGCCACGGGGCGTCCCGGTCGACGCCGTCCAGCGACGCAGCGATCAGCCCGTCGAGCAGGGCGGCCATCAGCTCGTCCTTGTCGCGGAACCGCCGGTAGATCGCGGTCGGATCGGCGCCCAGCGCGGCGCCCAGGCTGCGGAACGTGATCGCCGCGCCGGTGGCGGCCAGCTCGGTCGCCGTCGCGACGATCGCCTCGCGGTCCAGCGCGACCCGCTCCTTCGAGCGGCGGGTGTCGGCACTCATCGGTCCTCCTTGTCTCGTCGCCACCCTACCCGTGTCAACACTGTTGGCAACACCGTTGACAACAGTGTTGGCATGGACTTAGCGTCCCTGCATCCGTGACCCCGACCACACCCGAGGAATCCCCTTGAGCACGCACGCAGACCTCGTCCTCGCCGGTGGACCCGTCCATCTCGGCAACGCCGCCCGCAGCCGCGCGACCGCCGTCGCCGTGAAGGGCGACCGGATCGTCGCCGTCGGCCACGACGAGGTGCGTGAGCTCGTCGGACCGTCCACCGAGGTCGTCGACCTCGCCGGCCG
Organism: Nocardioides sp.; assembly: GCA_035248385.1. Taxonomy (GTDB): domain Bacteria; phylum Actinomycetota; class Actinomycetes; order Propionibacteriales; family Nocardioidaceae; genus Nocardioides. The sequence continues at coordinate 3,988 of DATFHM010000354.1, forward strand.
GCTGCTCGTGCCGGGCTTCCAGGACGCCCACGTGCACCCGGTCGGTGCCGGCGTCGAGCTCGGCCAGTGCGACCTGACCGGCACCGTCGACGTGGAGGAGTACCGCCGCCGAATCGCCACGTACGCCGCCGCACACCCCGACCGGCCCTGGATCACCGGCGGCGGCTGGTCGATGGAGAGCTTCCCCGGCGGCGCGCCGGACCGTGCCTTCCTCGACGCGATCGTCGCCGACCGCCCGGTCTACCTGGCCAACCGCGACCACCACGGCGCGCTGGCCAACAGCCGGGCGCTCGAGCTCGCCGGCATCGACGCGAGCACGCCGGACCCGGCCGACGGCCGGATCGAGCGTGACGCCGCCGGCGTACCGACGGGGATGCTGCAGGAGGGGGCCATGCACCTGGTCGCCGCCGTCGTGCCCGAGACCACGCGGGAGGAGCGGCTCGCCGGGCTGCTCCGCGCGCAGGAGGTGCTGCACTCGCTCGGCATCACCGCGTGGCAGGACGCGCTGGTCGGCCGCAACCCGGTCGTGAGCGACGCGTCCCAGGCGTACGGCGACGCGATCGACGCCGGGCTGCTCACCGCTCGCGTCGTGGGCGCCCTGTGGTGGAGCCGCGACCGCGGCGCCGAGCAGATCGAGGACCTGCTGGCCGCGCGTGACGCCCTGACCCGCGGTCGCTTCCGGGCCACGAGCATCAAGATCATGCAGGACGGCATCGCGGAGAACCACACGGCCGCGATGATCAACCCGTACGGCGCCGGCTGCGGCTGCAGCAACCCCGGCGACCACCGCGGGCTGTCCTTCGTCGACCCCGAGGCGCTCAAGGAGCACGTCACCGCGCTCGACGCGCACGGCTTCCAGGTGCACTTCCACGCGCTCGGCGACCGGGCCGTCCGCGAGGCCCTCGACGCGATCGAGGTGGCCCGCGACAAGAACGGCTTCACCGACGGGCGGCACCACCTGGCCCACCTGCAGGTCGTGCACCCCGAGGACGTCGCCCGCTTCCGCACGCTCGGCGCCTCGGCCAACATCCAGCCGCTGTGGGCCGCCCACGAGCCGCAGATGGACGAGCTCACCATCCCGTTCCTCGGCCCGGAGCGGTCGGCGTGGCAGTACCCGTTCGGCTCGCTGCTGCGCAGCGGCGCGGTGCTGGCCGCCGGCAGCGACTGGCCGGTCAGCAGCGCAGACCCGATCCTCGGGATCCACGTCGCGGTCAACCGGGTCCAGCCGGACACCGACGGGCCGGTGTTCTACGCCGAGGAGCGGATCGACCTGGGCAGCGCCCTGGCGGCGTACACCTCGGGGACGGCGCACGTGAACCACCTCGACGACACCGGCGCGATCGCCGTCGGCAACCTCGCCGACCTCGCCGTCCTCGACCGCGACCCCTTCGACGGGCCGATCGAGGACATCTGGGACACCCACGTCGAGCAGACCTTCGTCGGTGGCGAGCGGGTGTTCGCCCGATGAGCGCCGCCGACCACCCCGCCCAGCCCACCCGGCCCGCCGAGCCCAGGAGAACCCGCATGACCAGGTCACGCCTCGCCCGTCTCGCCGCGATCGCGGCCTGTTGCGCCGCCGTGGCCGGCTGCGGCCGCTCTCCCGACGCCCCGGCCGTGGCCACCGGCGACCTCCAGCCGACGACCGCCGCGGCTACGACGAGCACCGGTGCGATCACCTGGGCCGTCTACCGCGACGTGCAGACGATCGACCCCCTCTTCGTCTTCGACTACCCGGACAACACCGCGCTGACGCTGATGTGCGAGTCGCTGCTGCGCACCGCGCCGGACGGCACGATCGGGGACGGGCTGGCCAAGCTGAGCCGCACCGACCCGACCACGCTGGTCCTCGACATCGACCCGCGCGCCACGTTCTGGGACGGCAGCCCGGTCACCGCCGACGACGTCGCCTTCAGCCTCGATCGGCAGCGCGACCCGAAGCTCGGTGGCTTCTACGCCGCCACGTTCAGCCGGGTCACCTCGATCAGCGCCACCGGCGAGCGCCAGGTGACGATCAAGCTGAGCAAGCCCGACTACTGGCTGGACGGCGAGCTCGCCTCGCTGCCCGGCATCGTCGTGGAGAAGAAGTACGCCGAGGCGAAGGGCCAGGCCTACGGCACCCCCTCGGGCGGCGTGATGTGCACGGGCGCCTACAAGTTCTCGTCCTGGTCGCCGGCGAACGGCGTCGTGGCCGTGCCGAACGACTCCTACTGGCGCGGCGACGTCACCACGCACGCCGCGAAGATCACCATCAAGGGCGTGCCCGACGAGGCGGCGCTGACCGCATCGCTGGTGTCCGGCGAGATCGGCGGCAGCTACCCGCCGGCGATCTCCACGCTGCCGGTGCTGCGGAGCAGCAAGACCCTCACCGTGACCGAAGGCCCCGGCTACGCCACGGCCGCGCTGGTCATCAGCAACCTGCACGGCACCCTCGGCGACGTGCGGGTGCGCCAGGCGCTCTCGCTCGCTCTGGACCGCCCGAGCATCATCAAGAACATCTACCACGGTGCCGCCGTGGATGCCCGCTGGCTGGCGAACCCCGGCACCTTCGCGTCCGCACGCTCGACGTACGAGGCGGCGTACGCGAAGGCGCCCGTGCCGCAGCAGGACCTCGCCGAGGCGAAGAAGCTGATCGCCGAGGCCGGCGCGGCCGGCAAGACGATCACGATCGGCATGTCGGCGGCCATCCCGGACATCGCCTACGAGGCCGGCGCGTTCCAGGCGGCCGGCAAGGCGATCGGCCTGGACGTGAAGTTCCAGTCGGTCTCGCCCGACGCGTTCATCAACTACTTCATCGACGCCGGCGCCCGCAAGGACGTGGACGCCTTCCCGACGGTGACGTACGGCGACTACGCCGACCCGGCCGCGCTGTCCTCGACCGTGGTGCTGCCCGATGGGGCCCAGAACTACTCGGGCTTCGACGACCCGCAGATCACCCGGCTCATGGAGCAGGCCCGCGGGACGGCCGACCCGGTCGCGCGCGCCGACCTCGTCATCGCCGCGCAGGAGCGCACGATGAAGCTGCTGCCCTGGATCCCCACGGCCCAGCCGAGCTCGGTGCTGGTGACCAACAAGGACATCACCGGTGCGGTGTCCTCGTTCGCCTACATGTCGGCCCCGTGGGCCGACCACCTCGGGGCGCGCTGACATGCGGTCCGGCTACCTGCTGCGCCGGCTGGCGATGCTCGTCGTCACCCTGCTGGTCGCGAGCTTCGTGATCTTCGCGGCGACGTACGTCGCTCCGGGGAACCCGCTCGCCGCGCTCTCCGGCGGCAAGGCGCTCTCACCGCAGGCGCAGGCCACCCTCGAGCACCGCTACCACCTCGACCAGCCGTTCCTCGCGCAGTACGGCCACTGGCTGCTCAACGCGCTGCACGGCGACCTCGGGGTCTCCATCCCGCTGCACGAGAACGTCTCCTCGCTGATCGCTGACCGCGCGTGGATCACGCTGAGCCTGGTGCTCTACGCCTCGATCCTCATCGTCGTCCTGGGGATCGGGCTCGGTGTGCTCGCCGGCCTGCGGCCGGGCTGGATCGACTCGACGGTCCTGGTCGTGTCCTCGATGGCGGCCGCGGTGCCGGCGTTCGTGGCGGCGATCGTGCTCATCGCGGTGTTCGCCGTGTCGCTCGGGTGGCTCCCCAGCATCGGCACGGGCGACGGCTTCCTCGGGCACGTCGAGCACCTCACCCTGCCCGCCCTCGCGCTCGCGGTGTCGTCGGTCGCGGTCGTGGCGCGGGTGACCCGCACGGCCATCCGCGAGGAGGTCGCGCGAGAGCACGTGCAGACCGCGATCAGCCGCGGGATCCCGCAGCACCTGGTGATCACCCGGCACGTGCTGCGCAACGCGGCCATCCCGATCACCACCGTCACCGGCATCACGATCGCCAGCCTCATCGCGATCTCCTCGGTGGTGGAGACCTCCTTCGGCCTCGACGGCCTGGGGCAGTACCTGGTGAAGTCGGCCCAGTCCAAGGACATCGCCGTCGTGCAGGGCATCTCCTTGGTGCTGGTGGTCGCGTTCGTGGTCGTCAACGTCGTCATCGACACGATGTACGCCGTCCTCGACCCGCGCGTCGAGTTCGGGACGCGTGCCGCATGACCGGCGTCGTCGCAGCCCCGGCGCTGTCCACCAGCGCGGGGAAGTCCGCGCGGTCCCGCCGTCGTCGGCTCGGGCCGGTCGGCTGGACCTGTGCCGTGGTCGTCGGTCTCGCGGCGCTCGTCGCCGTGATCGGCCCCTGGGTCGCGCCGTACGACGCGGACCTGTCGGACCTCGCGAGCTCCTGGATCGGCCCCGTGGGCGGTCACCTGCTCGGGTTCGACGTCCAGGGGCGGGACGTGCTGTCCCGGCTGCTCGCCGGTGCCCGGACCTCGATGCTCGGCCCGCTCGCCATCGTCGTGCTGTGCATGCTCGTCGGGTCGGTGCTCGGGCTCGTCTCGGCCTGGCGCGGTGGCATGGTCGACGCCACGGTCGGCGCCGGTCTCGACATCCTCTTTGCCTTCCCGGGCGTGCTGCTGGCCGCGCTCGCCGCTGCGGTCTTCGGTGCCGGCATCGGTGCGGCCGTGATCGCGATGGCCGTTGCGTACACGCCGTTCGTGGCGCGGGTGCTGCGCAGCGCGATGCTCAAGGAGCGCAGCCAGCCCTACATCGCGGCGCTCGAGATCCAGGGCCTCGGTGCCTTCCGGATCTGCGTGCGGCACCTGCTGCCGAACGTCTTCCCGTTCATGGTCGCGCAGGCGTCGATCCTGTTCGGCTACGCCGTGCTGGACCTCGCGGTGATCTCCTACCTGGGGATCGGCGTCCAGCCGCCGCACCCGGACTGGGGCGTGATGATCTCCGAGAACCAGTCGGGCATCCTGCTCGGCTACCCGCTGCCGGCGCTGAGCGCGGGCCTGTGCATCGTGGCCGTGGTGGTCGCCATGAACCTGCTCGGCGAGCGACTGCTGCAGCGGGCCGAGGGAGGCCGCCGATGAGCGCGCCGCTGCTGGAGGTCGAGGGCCTCGGCCTGGAGCTGCTCGTGGACGGCGTCCACCGGCCGGTGCTGCGCGACGTGTCGTTCGGCGTCGACGCCGGGGAGGCCGTCGGCCTGGTCGGCGAGTCCGGGTCGGGGAAGTCGATGACGGTGCGGGCGATCGACCGGATCCTGCCGGCCGGCGCCCGCCGTACCGGCGCGATCCGGTTCGGAGGCCGCGACGTCGCCTCGCTGTCCGGCGCGGACCTGCGGGCCTACCGGGCCGAGGTGGCCGTGGTGTTCCAGGACGCCCGGGTGCACGTCAACCCGGTCCGCCGGATCGGCGACTTCATGACCGAGGTGCTGCGCACCAACCGGGGCGTGAGCCGGCGCGACGCCGGCCGCCGGGCGGTGCAGCTGCTCGAGCGGGTCGGGATCCCCGACGGGGAACGACGCCTCGACCAGTTCCCGCACGAGCTCTCGGGTGGCCTGCTGCAGCGGGTGATGATCGCGAGCGCGCTGCTCACCGAGCCGCGGCTGCTGATGGCCGACGAGCCCACGACCGCGCTCGACGTCACCACGCAGGCCGAGATCATGGGCCTGCTCGACGACCTGCGCAACGACCTGGGTCTCTCGATCCTGTTCATCACCCACGACCTCGACCTGGCCGCGGCGTTCTGCGACCGGACCGCCGTCATGTACGCCGGCGAGATCGTCGAGGTGCGGGAGTCGAAGCGCCTGCACGACGACCCGCTGCACCCGTACACGGCGGCCCTGGGCGGTGCCCGGCCGCTGCTGGACCGCACGATGCACCGGCTGATGGCGATCCCCGGGCGGCCGACCTCGGCGCTCGAGGCGCCCGCGGGCGCCTGCGCGTTCGCGACGCGGTGTGCGTTCGCCGAGCAGCGGTGCGAGGAGTCCGCGCCGCCGCTGGTGGCGCTGGACGGTGGCGCGGTGCGCTGCGTGCGAGCCGAGGACCTGCGAGGACAGCTGGGAGGAGTGGCTCATGTCTGAGTCGTCGACGGACGTCGTGCTGGAGGTGGCCGGGCTGCGCAAGGAGTTCGGCGGAGTAGTGGCGGTCGAGGACGTGTCCTTCGCCGTACGCCGGGGCGGGTCGCTCGGCATCGTGGGGGAGTCGGGCTCCGGCAAGACCACGGTCGCCAAGATGATCACCGGCCAGGAGCGGCCGACTGCGGGCACGATCACGGCCTGCGGCCGCGACCGGTCCGCGCCGGCGCGGGGTGGGGCCGAGCGCCGGCGCCGCGGCCGCGAGGTCCAGATCGTCTTACAGGACCCGTACTCCAGCCTCGACCCGCGCCAGCCGGTCGACGGGGCGATCGGGGAGGTGCTGCACCTGCACCACCCGGACTGGACGGCGGAACGACGGGCCGCTCGGGTGGCCGAGCTCGTCGAGGTGGTGGGGCTCGACGAGCGCCAGGGGAGCGCGCTTCCGCGCGCTCTCTCCGGCGGCCAGCGGCAGCGGGTGGCCATCGCCCGCGCGCTGGCCGCCGATCCCGACGTCCTCATCCTGGACGAGTCGGTCGCCGCCCTCGACGTCTCGATCCAGGCGCAGGTGCTCAACCTGCTGCTGGACCTGCGCGAGCGGCTCGGGATCACCTACGTGCTGATCAGCCACGACCTCGCGGTGGTCCGCCAGCTCACCGAGACGGTCGTGGTGATGAGTCGCGGCGAGGTCGTGGAGCGCGGTGGCACCGCGTCGGTGCTCGACGACCCGCAGCACCCCTACACCCGGCGGCTGCGCGCGAGCGTCCCGCGGCCGGGCTGGGACCTGGCGCAAGTGCGGGGTCTGCGTGCGGACCCGCGTGGCGACTAACTAGGGTCTGCGGCATGTCGCAGAGGTCGGAGAGCATCGAGGGTTTCTGGGCCGTCATCCCCTGCGGGGGAGCGGGCACCCGGCTGTGGCCGCTCTCGCGGTCCGGGTCGCCGAAGTTCCTGCACGACCTGACCGG
>DATFHM010000355.1:0-6649 GCA_035248385.1 Nocardioides sp.
CGCCCTGCTTGGGCAGGTAGCTCAGTTGGTACGAGCGATCGACTGAAACTCGATAGGTCGGCGGTTCGACCCCGCCCCTGCCCACAAGCACGAGCCCCAGGCCGGATCTCCGGCCTGGGGCTCGCTTGTTGCTGGGGACGACTCAGCTCAGGTTGAGCGAGGTGTCGTCCAGGACGAAGCTCGTCGCCAGCGAGGAGTCCTCGGTGCCGGTGAACTTGATCGTCACGGTCGTGCCGGCGTACGACGACAGCGACAGCGTGTGCAGCGTGTAGCCGTTCGCGGCGTTGGCGTTGCTCCACGTCGTCTTCGTCGTGCCGTTGACCGACACCGTCAGCTTGTCGTACGCCGTGGTCCCCGACTCCTGCGTGTCGATGTGCAGGTAGTAGCCGAGGGTCGCCGTGCAACCGGCCGGGATGGTGACGGTCTGCGACACCGAGTCGGTGTGGGTGCTGCCGTATCCGTCGAGCCAGGCCTTCCAGCTGCCGGAGTGGGCCGGCTCGGAGGCCGAGCTGTCGATGACCCCGCTCGAGGCGGTCCACGGCGCGGCCGTGCCGGTCTCGAAGCCCGGGTTGCCGAGCAGCTGGCCGGTGCAGCCCGTGCCGCCGCCGCTACCGATGGTGAAGGTGAACGAGGTGGAGCCCGTGGCACCGGTGGTGTCCTTGGCCGTCACCGAGGTGTTGTAGGTCGCCGCGGTGGTCGGCGTACCGCTGATCAGACCGCTCGAGGCGTTGATGGACAGACCTGCCGGCAGGCCGGTGGCCGACCAGGTGAAGGTCTGCCCCGAGGCGGAGTCGGTGGCCGACATCTGCAGCGACTTGGCGGTGCCCACAGTGCCGGTCTGGCTGCCCGGGTTCGTCACGGTGACGGTGTTGCCGGTGCTGCCACCGCCCACGATCGGGTGCGAGATGGCGCAGGAGTTCGTGTCGTTGGACCACGACGCCTGCTCGGCGAAGGTGCCGGTCGCGAAGGTGATGTTCGCGGCGCCACCGGTCGAGCCGGCCGCGATCCAGGCGCACTCGTCGGAGTTCTCCTGGCCGTTGTAGGTGCCACCGGTGTGGTTGGTCCAACCGCCCGCCGGGTTCTGGTCCGACATCATCTCGTGCCACTCGTGGCCGAGGGTCATCGTGTAGCCGTCGAGGGTGCCCGCCGAGCCGCTGTTGACGAAGTTCACGCCGCAGCTGGAGCCCACGTCCATGTTGTAGGGCTGGTTGCTGAAGGCGATGTCGCCGTACGACGACGTGGCGCCCACGTCACCGTTCCAGTCGTGCCAGGCGCAGTAGCCCTGGGTCGGGCTCTGGTAGTTGTCCGGGTTGGTGCCGTGCGGCGACAGGATCACGTAGTAGGCGTCACGGTTCGACGCGGCGGTCGTGTTGCCGAAGTGCCCCGCGGCCGTGACGGCCTCCTGCCCCAGCTGGAGCGAGGTCGCCGAGGACGGGGACGCCTTGGAGTTGTCGTACCAGACGCCGGAGAGGACACCGCCGGACTGGTACGGGATGAACGCCGCGTTCGACGGGCAGCTGGTCGCGCCCGTGGCCACGTTCGGACCGTCGCACCACTGGGTCAGGTCGGCCGACCACAGCTCGTTGTTGGTGCCGATGCCCTTGAACATGTTCTGCACGGCCTCGGCCGCGTGGTCCGGGTCGCCGGAGAAGCTGCTGATCCCGTTCGTGGTCGTCTGCGTGCCCCACTGGGTGCCGTAGAAGACCAGGTAGACCTTCGAGTGGCCGCTCTGGACCCCGATGCCGTCGACGCCTCCGCCGTAGGACAGGGTCTTGGGGCCCGTGGCAGCCGCGTTGGCGTGCTGCCAGGCCTTCATCTTCGCGTTGACCTCGAGGGTCGGGACCGCACCGTGCCGGTAGGCGTGGTGGTAGGACGGCGCGTACGGGTCAGGTGTTCCCGCAGCGTGCGCCGGCGCCGTGGCCAGGAGACCGGTGGCAGCGATGGCTGCGACGGTTCCCAACCCGGTGACCAGCGCAGTACGCCGGACATTGCCGAGTCGTGACATTGATCAACCTTTCGGGACCCGAGGGCCCACCGTGACGGGCCGCCCGGTGCGGCGACCAGTCGGAATCTGGCACTCCGCATCGCCACACGAAAGATTCACTTATCTGCACTGCAGGAACATGAAGATGTCCGCGCAGGTACGTGACCTGCCGGAAACCGTCCCGGCACCAACCGACGACCGAGCGTCCGGCGGGCGCGCGTCAGCGCTGCCGGACCAGGCGAGGGAGCGAGCGCGGCGACGCGCTCGCGCCGGTCAACCGCGGTAGTCGGACCAGCGGTCGGGCTCGTCCTCCTGGACGTCGTCGACGTCCGAGGAGACCTCCCCGTGGAGCTCACGGGCCAGAGCACCGAGATCGGTGTCGTGGGTCCGGTACTTCAGGTCGCGAGCGACCTTCGTCTGCTTGGCTTTCGCTCGGCCGCGGCCCATAAGGTCCAGCCCCCTCGCACACTTGGCCGGTTGCCCTTCAGGGCCCCGGACTTCTCATCAGAGTCTCGTGGGGCCAACGCTACCTGCTAGGTGGCTGTTCCCGCACGTCAGGGGGCAGGAATGGACGCGGTTGTGCTCAGAATCTCTCGGTGGTCGAGTAGCCGCGAGGGACGAGCGGCGTAGCGAGACTCACCAGCCGGGGTGCTGACCCACCAGCTCGACGCTCCCGGGGCCGTCCGCGTCGGCCGCGACCTCGCCGGCGACCCACGCGTCGACGCCGAACTCGGCGAGCCGCGCGATGGCCGCGTCGACGGCGTCGGGGGCGGTCAGCGCGACCATGCCGACGCCGCAGTTGAGGGTCGCCTCGAGGTCGGGCTGGGACACCTCGCCGACCTTGCGCACCAGGTCGAACACGGGCGCGGGCGTCCACGTACCGCGGTCCAGGGTGGCCTTGAGGCCCTCGGGCATGACCCGGGCGAGGTTGTTGGCGAGGCCGCCGCCGGTGACATGCGCCATCGCGTGCGTCTCGGTCTCGCGGGCGATCGCCAGGCATGGCTTGGTGTAGAGCCGGGTCGGGACCAGCAGCTCCTCGCCGAGGGTGTGCCCCAGCTCGTCGACGTGCCGGTCGAGCGCCCAGCCGGCATGGGTGAAGAAGACGTGGCGGGCCAGCGAGTAGCCGTTGGAGTGCAGGCCGCTGGCGGCCATCGCGATGACGACGTCGCCCGCGCGGACGCGATCGGCACCGAGCAGCGCGTCGGCCTCGACGACGCCGGTGGTGGCGCCCGCGACGTCGTACTCGTCGGGCGCGAGCAGGCCGGGGTGCTCGGCGGTCTCGCCACCGACCAGCGCGCAGCCGGCCTCGACACAGGCCTCCGCGATGCCCTTGACGATGGCAGCGATGCGCTCCGGGACGACCTTGCCGGTCGCGATGTAGTCAGTCATGAACAGCGGCTCGGCGCCGCACACGACGAGGTCGTCGACGACCATGCCGACCAGGTCGAAGCCGATCGTGTCGTGCTTGTCCATCTTGCGCGCGATGTCGACCTTGGTGCCGACGCCGTCGGTGGAGGTCGCCAGGAGCGGCCGCTTGTACGCCGTGAGCGCCGACGCGTCGAACAGCCCCGCGAAGCCACCCAGTCCGCCGAGCATCTCGGGCCGGCGGGCCTTCTCGACCCACTCCTTCATCAGGTCGACGGCGCGGTCGGCGGCCTCGATGTCGACGCCGGCCACGGCGTACGCGTTGTCAGCCACTGGTCACTCCTCGGAACTGATGGATCAGGGGTTGTTGAAGACGGGCAGCGCCTCGCCGTGCGTCTGCGACGTCAGGCTGGCCTCGAGCAGGTGCTTGCCGAGCAGCGACTCGTCCGGCAGCGGGATCGGGTAGTCGCCGGTGAAGCACGCGGTGCACAGCGACTGCTTGGACTGGCCGGTCGCGTCGACCATGCCGTCCAGCGAGATGTAGCCGAGGCTGTCGGCGCCGATGCTCGCCGCGATCTCCTCGGCGTCGAGGCCGTTCGCGATCAGCTCGGCCCGGGTGGCGAAGTCGATGCCGTAGAAGCACGGCCACTTCACCGGCGGGCTGGAGATCCGCACGTGGACCTCGGCGGCACCGGCCTCGCGGAGCATCCGGATCTGGGCGCGCTGGGTGTTGCCGCGCACGATCGAGTCGTCGACCACGACGATCCGCTTGCCACGGATCACGTGGTCGAGCGCGTTGAGCTTGAGCCGGATGCCGAGCTGGCGCAGGGTCTGGCTGGGCTGGATGAAGGTGCGGCCGACGTACGCGTTCTTCACGAAGCCCTGGGCGTAGGGGATGCCGGACTCGGCGGCGTAGCCGGTGGCCGCCGGGATGCCCGACTCGGGCACGGGGATGACCACGTCGGCGTCGACCGGGAACTCGCGGGCGAGCTGGGCGCCCATCGCGACCCGCGCCTCGTGGACGCTACGACCGGCGATGCTGGCGTCGGGGCGGGCCAGGTAGACGTACTCGAAGACGCAGCCCTTGCGGGCCGGCTCGGCGAACTTGTGCGAGCGCAGGCCGCCCTCGTCGATGACGATGAGCTCGCCCGGCTCGACCTCGCGTACGACGGACGCACCGACCGTCGCCAGCGCCGCGCTCTCCGACGCGACGACCCAGCCCCGCTCGAGCCGGCCCAGGACGAGCGGGCGGATGCCCTCGGGGTCGCGGGCGGCGTACAGCGTGCCCTCGTTCATGAACACGAAGCAGAACGCGCCCTTGACCTGCGGCAGCAGCTCCATGGCGCGCGCCTCGAGCGACTGGTCCGGGTGGTGGGCGAGCAGCGCCGTCACCAGGCTGGTGTCGTTCGTCGACGCCTCGAGGTTGAGCGAGTGGATGTCCAGCTCGCCCTCCTCGCTGGGCAGGTCGACGACCATCTGCGCGAGCTCGGAGGTGTTGACCAGGTTGCCGTTGTGGCCCAGGGCGATCGAGCCGTCGGCGGTCGGGCGGAACGTCGGCTGCGCGTTGTTCCAGGTGCTGGCTCCGGTGGTGGAGTACCGGCAGTGACCGACGGCGATGTGCCCCTCGATCGCCTCCAGGGTGTTCTCGTCGAACACCTGGGAGACCAGGCCCATGTCCTTGAAGACCAGGATCTGGCGGCCGTTGCTGACCGAGATGCCCGCCGACTCCTGCCCGCGGTGCTGCAGCGCGTACAGCCCGAAGTAGGTCAGCTTGGCGACGTCCTCACCCGGTGCCCACACTCCGAACACTCCGCACACGATGAGCAGCCTACCGGCCGGAGGGCTGTCCTCCTTATTCGGCGGAAACCCCGAGATTGCGCAGCATCAGGGCCTCGGCGAGGAGCACCCGCTCCCACTCGGCGAGGTGCAGCCCCTCGTTCGGGCCGTGGGCGCGGGTGTCGGGGTCCTCGACCCCGGTGACCAGCACGGAGGCCTGCGGGAAGGTCTCCAGGAACTCGGCGATGAACGGGATCGAGCCGCCCACGCCCATGTCGACGGGCGCGGTGCCGTCCCAGGCCTCGGCGAAGGCGCTGCGCGCGGCGTCGTACGCCGGGCCGTCGGCCGGGATCGCGATCGGCTCGCCGGTGTCGACGACCGTGGTGGACAGCTGGGCGCCCCACGGCAGGTGCTTCTCCAGGTGGGCCTGCAGCCGCGCGACGGCGTTCTCGCCGGTGTCGCCGGGAGCGATCCGGACGGTCACGCGGGCGCGCGCCATCGGGACCAGGGTGTTGGACGCGCCGGCCACCTTCGGTGCGTCGAAGCCGGTGACAGTGATCGCCGGTTGGGTCCACATCCGCTCGACGGTGGAGCCGGTGCCGACCCACTCCAGGCCGGGGACCGCGCCGGACTCGGCGCGCAGCCGCTCCTCCGGGTAGTCGACGTCGGCCGCGGGACCGCTGACCAGGCCCTCGATCGCGGGGGCGCCGTTCTCGTCCCACAGCGAGTTGAGCAGGCGGGTCATCGCCATGATCGCGTCGGGCGCGAGGCCGCCCCACATGCCCGAGTGGACCGCGTGGGTGAGGGTGCGGACCTCGACGTCGACCCGGATGAGACCCCGCAGCGACGTGGTCAGGGCGGGCACGCCGATGTCCCAGTTGCCGGAGTCGGCGATCACGATCACGTCGGCGGCGAGCCGGTCCTGGAACTTGTGCAGCAGCGCGGGCAGGGTCGCGGAGGCGACCTCCTCCTCGCCCTCGATGAACAGCCGCAGCGTCACCGGCAGCTCGTCGCCGAACAGCCGGGCGGCCGCCAGGTGGGTGACGATGCCGGCCTTGTCGTCCGCCGCGCCGCGGCCGTAGAGCCGCAGGTCGCCGTGCGCGTCGGCGCGCTCGGTCGGCTCCCACGGCGGGGAGTCCCAGTCGGCCGGGTCGTTCTCGGGCTGCACGTCGTGGTGGGCGTAGAGCAGCACGACCGGAGCACCCTCCGGGCCCTTCTTCTCTCCCACGACGGCCGGCGGGGCACCGTCGTACGCACGCACGATCTCGGCGTCGAAGCCCTCGGCGCGGAACAGCTCCAGCGTCTTCTCCGCGCTGCGCTCGACCTGGTCGAGGCGGTCCGGGTCGGCGCTCACGCTCTGGATCCGGACGAGGTCCTCCAGGTCGCGGCGGAGGCCGGGGAGGAGCTCGGTGAGCCGGGCACGCAGGGCAGCGGGATCGGTGGTCATGGAGCCAACATATGCGGCCCCAGGGGAAGGTACGCCGACAGGTCGGTCCGCTCCCCGCTCGCGGTCACCCGGGCGCC
>DATFHM010000356.1:0-4236 GCA_035248385.1 Nocardioides sp.
CTGCCCGATGCTTCCTTCGTGGTCGTGGGCCTCACCAACGGCCCGGGGTTCGTGCGCAACCCGTGCCTGAAGTCGCAGGTGCAGTGGGTGAAGATCCACCGGCTGAAGCTGGGCGCCTACTCCGTGGTGACCTACCCGAGCACCGCGGACCTCGCCAAGTACGGCGCCGACGGCCCGTACGACGCCTCGACCGAGCTCGGCCGGCTGAAGAATGTCGGCTACCAGCAGGCGACGTACAACGTCGGCTCGATGGGGCTCGCCGGCCTGGCGACGCCGGTCGTGTGGCTCGACATCGAGAACGTCCCCGACTTCGACTGGCCGGCGAACAACGTGCCGAAGAACGCCGCCGTCGTGCAGGGAGCGGTGAAGGGCTACCAGGACGCCGGCTACGGCGTCGGCGTCTACAGCACCCCCACGATCTGGGCCGGCATCGTCGGCGGCCTGAAGCTGGGTGCGGACGTGCCGGAGTGGCGCGCGGCCGGCAAGACCTCGGCGGCAGAGGCCGTGAACCGGTGCGGTGCCGACTGGTCGATCCAGGGCGGCTCGGCCGTCCTCGGCCAGTGGGTCGAGCAGCGTCGCGACCGTGACATCGTGTGCCCGGGGGTCGCCGGTGACCTCAGCACGTGGTTCCATCAGACCTGACCACGCGCGTGGTCCGAACGGAGGCGTGATGGCCGAGGCCAAGCCCGATGGGCGGCAGGTTCGCTGGCAGGAGCACAACGAGCAGCGTCGGCAGCTGATCGTCGACGCGGCGATCGCGGTGCTCGAGCGGCAGTCGCCCGGCGACGAGGTGCAGGTCCAGGCCGTCGCCGACCAGGCGGGGCTCAGCCGGACCGTGATCTACCGGCACTTCGAGGACCGCGCCGACCTCGACCGCGCGGTGCAGCGCACGATCTGCGACCGGATCGGCCTCGTGCTGCTCTCCGCGCTGTCCGTCGACGGCACGCCCGAGGAGATCATCGCCAACGTCATCGAGGGCTTCGTGCGCTGGACGGTGCGGCACCCGACGCTGTTCTGGTTCGCCGACCGGGACCTCGCGGACTGGGGGCCGAGCCCGATCGCCGAGGCGATGGAGCAGATCGCGTCGGGCGTCGAGGACATCATCAACGTGGTCGTCGCCGCCCTGGGGGCCCGGCTGAGCCAGAACGACATCGCCGGCCTCGAGCCGTGGGTGTTCGCCATGATCGGCGGGGTCTTCGCCGGCGTACGTCGTTGGCTCGGGCGACCCGAGCGCAACCCCGAGGTGGACGACTTCATCGCGATGATGGCCGAGGTCGTCTGGGTCCAGATCAACGGCATGGCGCTGTCGCGCGGCATCAACCTGCCCGATCTGCCCGTCGCCGAGCTCCTCACGCCGCTGAGCGGGGTCGAATGACGGACCCGGACGGGCTCGAGCGGCTGTGGACGCCGTACCGGATGGCCTACGTGCGCCGCGAGGAGAAGGTGGACGAGGTCCCCGCGAAGCCGGTGTGCCCCTTCTGCCGGATCACGCCCGACCCCGCGACCTCGACCGACGACTCGCTCGTCGTGCACCGGGGGAGCACCTGCTTCGTCGTGCTCAACCTGTACCCGTACAACCCCGGCCACCTGATGGTGCTGCCGTACCGCCACGTGCCCGACCTGACCGACCTCGACGAGACCGAGGCCGACGAGCTCACCGGCCTGACCCGTGCGGCGCTGGTGGCGATCCGCCGGGTCTCGTCGCCCGATGCGTTCAACGTGGGTCTCAACCTCGGCGGCGCGGCCGGGGGATCGCTGTCCTCGCACCTGCACCAGCACGTCGTGCCGCGGTGGACCGGTGACGCCAACTTCATGACCGTGGTGGGCGGCACGAAGGTCCTGCCGCAGGTCCTCGAGGACACCCGCGATCTGCTGATCGGGGCCTGGGAACGGTAGCGTTCGGCAGGTGCTCGAACGGTTCCGCGCGACCTGGACCAAGATCTGGGCTCCCGTCGCCCACCTACTGATCCGGCTCGGGGTGACTCCCAACATGGTCACCTTCGTCGGCACCCTCGGGGTGTCGGCCGGAGCCCTGGTCTTCTTCCCGACCGGTCACCTGCTCACCGGCGTCCTGGTGATCACGGCCTTCGTGTTCAGCGACCTGATCGACGGCTACATGGCCCGTACGACGGGGCAGGTGTCCACCTTCGGCTCGTTCTGGGACTCCACGCTCGACCGGATCGGGGACGCCGCCATCTTCGGTGGCCTGGCGCTCTACTTCGCGGGCCCGGACGACAACCGGCTCTACCTCTGCCTCACGCTCTACCTGCTCGTCGCGGGCAACGTGACGTCCTATGCGCGGGCCAAGGCGGAGTCGCTCGGGATGGACGCGAAGGGAGGTCTCGCCGAACGCGCCGACCGCCTCGTCTCCACGCTGGTGATGACCGGTCTCGGTGCGCTCTTCGACCTGCCGATCCTCATGTACGTCACCCTCTGGGTGCTGGCCGCGGCGTCGACGTACACGGTCGTGTTCCGGATCCTGAAGGTCTACCGGCAGTGCGTCGCCCGCGACACCGAGCTGCGTCTCGCGGCCGTCACCGAGGCGGCGGAGGAGGCGGCCGTCGAGGGCACGCCGGAGGCCTGACGCGCGAGCTCAGCCCCCGCCGCCATCGTCGCGGAGGAACTCGGTGAACGGCCAGTCGATCATCGGGTAGAGCCGCTGCATGTCGTCGCGGCGCACGGATCCGTGGTCGGCCACGCGAAGGCCCCAGATCTCCTCGATGAGCCCCGCGAGATCGGCCTTCCACTCGGGCGAGCTGAGGACCAGCAGGGGACGCCCTGTCTCGCCGAGGAGCGCGAGGCGACGGACGTTGCTGGGTGGAACGAACGTCACGGCACGGACGACCCGGGAGCGCCGGACGACGAGGTCGTGCGAGCGCCGGCTCTGCCGGAGTGTGTCGCGATCGATAGTGAGGGTCGCTGCGAGCATGGTCCGTCTGAGCAGGACAGCAGTCACGGCGGCGGTGACGGCCACGGCGGCGGCCGCGATCCTGACCCCGGAACCCGTGTCGCCGTGCATCGGAAGGGCGGGATGTCCGACAGCCACGGTGAGCAGCAGGAGCGCGCCTCCGATCAGGCAGGCGCAGACGATGTAGACGCCGATCGGATCGCGCCGGACCACGTGGGCGTCCGGCAGCGGAGGTGGGGCGTCGGTGTCAGGGGCGACCGCGGTCAGTGCGGCGTGCACGCCGACACCGGCGACGCCGAGAGCGACCGCGAGGAGGATCAGCCGACCCGCCAGGACCGAGGTCGCGCCACCCTGGATCGGCACGAACAGCCCGAGCAGCGCCAGGCAGCCGGCGAGGGCGAACAGAGGCACACCTCGCGCCCAACGGACCGGCCGATCGCGCATGGCACGAGAGTAGGGCGGAGGAGGGCCACCCGGGGGTGAATCGGCAGGCACCGCGCCGTACGATCGCACCTATGAGCGACCAGCAGAACCCGCAGTCCGGCACCGGCACCTCCCGCGTGAAGCGGGGCATGGCGGAGATGCTCAAGGGCGGGGTGATCATGGATGTGGTCAACGCCGAGCAGGCCAAGATCGCCGAGGACGCGGGTGCGGTCGCGGTGATGGCGCTGGAGCGGGTGCCTGCTGACATCCGTGCCCAGGGTGGGGTGTCGCGGGCGTCGGACCCGGACATGATCGACGGCATCATCGAGGCGGTCTCGATCCCGGTGATGGCCAAGGCCCGGATCGGTCATTTCGTGGAGGCTCAGGTCCTGCAGAGCCTGGGTGTGGACTACATCGATGAGTCCGAGGTCCTGACCCCGGTGGACTACGAGAACCACATCGACAAGTGGGCCTTCACGGTGCCGTTCGTGTGCGGTGCGACGAACCTGGGTGAGGCGCTGCGGCGGATCACCGAGGGTGCGGCGATGATCCGGTCCAAGGGTGAGGCCGGTACCGGTGACGCATCGAACGCGGTGGGTCACATGCGCACCCTGCGGGCCCAGATCCGCCGCCTCACCGTCCTGAGTGAGGATGAGCTGTACGTGGCGGCCAAGGAGCTGCAGGCGCCGTACGAACTGGTCAAGGAGGTCGCCGCGACCGGCAAGCTGCCCGTCGTTCTCTTCACTGCGGGTGGGATCGCGACTCCGGCGGATGCGGCGATGATGATGCAGCTGGGTGCCGAGGGTGTCTTCGTCGGCAGTGGGATCTTCAAGTCGGGCAACCCGGCCCAGCGGGCCGAGGCGATCGTGAAGGCCACGACGTTCTTCGACGACCCGGACGTGATC
>DATFHM010000357.1:0-2396 GCA_035248385.1 Nocardioides sp.
CGCGGAGGACATCCACGCGGGCGACGTGACCGCGGCGAAGCGCGACTGGCTGACCGCGCACCTGACCTACCAGCGGCTCGGGGCGGCGTACGGCGCGTTCGGCGACGACGACACCGCCATCGACGGCCTGCCCTCCACGACGGTGCCCGCCGCGCACGACCCGCACCTGCACGGGTTCCACAAGATCGAGGCGCTGCTCTGGAGCGGCCGGACCGCCGGCCTGGCGGGTGAGGCCGACGCCTTGATCAAGGCCGAGCACCACCTGCGCACGGACCTCGCGCGCCAGGACGCGATCCAGCCGATCGACGTCGGTCTGCGGGCGCACGAGATCCTCGAGGATGCCGTCCAGCAGGTCCTGACGGGTGCCGACGACGCCGGCAGCCACACCCAGCTCGCGACCCTCGATGCCGACATCGACGGCACCTGGGCCGCCCTCGACGAGGTGCGGCCGCTGCTGCGCAGCCGCGACCCGGAGCTGGGGCGCACGGTGCGCTGGCTGCGTCGCACCCAGGCCCTCATCCGCGGCTACCGGCACGGCGTCGACTGGGTTCCGCTCCAGCGGCTGGGGCGGCTCCAGCGCGAGACCCTCGACGCCCACCTCGAGCAGGCCGTCGAGCTGCTGTCCCGGGTCGCCGTGATCACCGACCCGCGGAGGTCCGCCGGATGAGCACCTGTCCGATGTCCGGAGTGTCCCGACGCGGCCTGCTCGGCGGTGCGGCCGCCGGGGCAGCGGCCGCGGCCGCCACGCTCGGTCTCGACGCGGCCCGCGCCGACGTGACGCCGGCCCCGGCGGCGTACGCCTTCGAGGGGCCGCACCAGGCGGGGATCCTCACCCCGGCCCAGCGGTCGGCGGCGTACGTCGCCCTCGACGTCACTGCCGCGACCCGGCCCCAGCTGGCCCAGGCCCTCCGCACCCTCACCGACGACCTGCGCTTCCTCACCGCCGGCGGCACCCCGCCCGACGCCGGCCTGGTCGCGACGAACGACGACAACGGCATCCTCGGGCCGCAAGTGCCCGCGGACGGGCTGACCGTCACGGTGAGCGTGGGCGCGAGCCTGTTCGACCACCGCTTCGGTCTCGGCGACCGCAAGCCCCGGCAGCTGCGCGCGATGGACGTCTTCGACAACGACCGCCCCGACCCGGCGCGCACCGGCGGCGACCTGCTGCTCCAGATCTGCGCCGACAACCAGGACACCGTGCTGCACGCCCTGCGCCAGGTGCTGCGCGACAACCGCGGCGCCTTCGCGGTCCGCTGGCGCCAGGACGGCTTCGTCTCGCCGTCGCGCCCGGACGGTGCGCCGCGCAACCTGCTCGGCTTCAAGGACGGTACGGCGAACGCGGAGATCCTCGACGACCAGCAACTGGTCGACGAGCTGGTCTGGGTGGGCGCCGACGCCGGCGAGCCCGCCTGGGCGGTGGGCGGCAGCTACCACGTGGTGCGGCTGATCCGCATGTTCGTGGAGTTCTGGGACCGGGTGTCCATCCGCGAGCAGCAGCGGATGATCGGCCGCGACCGGACCACCGGCGCACCGCTGACCATGACCCACGAGACCGACCCGGTCTCCTACGAGCGCGACTCGACCGGCGACGTGATCCCGTTCGACGCGCACATCCGGCTGGCCAACCCGCGCGACGGGTCGGCGGACCGGTCCCGGATGCTGCGCCGCGGCTACAGCTACGACGCCGGCATCGACGCCAACGGCCAGCTCGACGAGGGCCTGATCTTCACGACCTTCAACGCCGACCTCGACCGGCAGTTCGTCGCGGTCCAGAAGCGGCTCACCGGGGAGCCGCTCGAGGACTACATCTCGCCGTTCGGCGGCGGCTACTTCTTCGCCCTGCCCGGGGTCAGTGGGCAGGACGACTGGCTCGGACGAGGACTCCTCGCCTGAGCCGGACCGCACCACCCACCAGCACCATCCATCAGCACCGACAAGGGGAACCTCGTGAGCAACATCAGCGCCCGCATCCCGCGGGCATGGAAGGGCGCCGGGATCGCCCTGGCGTGCGCCGGCCTGGTCACGGCCGGCGTCACCCACGCCGCCGGCGGCGACGCCGCGACCTCGGCCACCACCACCGCGACGACGACGCCGATCAAGCACGTCGTCGTGCTGTTCGACGAGAACGAGACCTTCGACCACTACTTCGGCACCTACCCGAACGTGAAGTACCCGATGGGCTCGGCCCAGGCGGGCGGCGACGGCTCGGCGTTCACCAAGTCGAGCGCCGCGCCGCGGACGAGCGACGGCCAGCCGATCAACAACTACGTCGGTCACCCGAACCTGCTCACCAGCAACCCGAACAGCATCGCGCCGTTCCGGCTCACCCACGAGCAGGCGTGGACCTGCTCGCAGAACCACGGCTACACCGCCGAGCAGAAGGCCGTCGACAACGG
>DATFHM010000358.1:0-7647 GCA_035248385.1 Nocardioides sp.
GCCGTCAGCTTCGTGCTGCACACGGCCATCAACGGCCTGGCCGAGCGCCAGAACGTCATCTCCGACGACATCGCGAACGTCGACACCCCCGGCTTCCGGGCGCGCAGCGTCGACTTCGAGACGGCCCTCAAGGCGGCGATCGACCGCGGTGAGTCCAACGGCGACATCACCGCGAGCGTGACCCCCACGGACACCCCGGTCGGTGCCAACGGCAACAACGTCGACCTCCGCAAGGAGGAGATGGCGGCCATCCAGACCCAGTACCAGTACCAGATCGTGGGCCAGGCCTTCTCGAACCGGGCCGACATCATGCGCACCGTGGCGGCCATGTGATGGGCGCCTTCGACACGCTCTCCATCGCGAACACCGCGCTCGGCGCCCACCAGACCTGGCTCGACGCGGTCGCCGACAACATCGCGAACGTCAACACGGTCCGCTCCACGAGCCAGTCCGCGTTCCAGGCGACGTACGTCGAGTTCGCCGCCGACTCCCACGGCGGGGTCGACGTGGCGGGCTACGCGCACGGCGACGCGACCGGCCTGGTGGTCAGCCAGCCGGACAGCCCGCTCGCCGACGCGCAGGGCTACGTGCGTGCCCCCGACATCGACCTCGCCGACCAGATGGGTGAGCTGGTGATGGCCCAGCGCGGCTACCAGGCCTCCGTCCAGGTCACCAAGACCGCCCAGGACACCTACTCCGCGGCCCTCCAGATCGGACAGAAGTGACATGAGCGTGAGCCCGATCTCCTTCCCGTCCCTGGACTCCGTCGCCGGCGCGAACCTCGCCCCCGCCGACCTCTCCGGCATGGGCGGCGTGCAGGGGGTGTCCGGCCCCGACGGCGTGAGCGGTACGTCGAGCGCCAACGGCGCCGAGTTCGGCAACCTGGTCATCGACGGCCTGGACCGGCTCGAGGGCCTCACCGACAAGGCCGACCACCTCGCGGTGCAGGCCGCGACCGGAAACTTGAGCAACATCCACGACTACACGATCGCCGCCAGCGAGGCGCAGGTCGCCACGCAGCTGACCGTGTCGGTGCGCAACCAGGCGCTCGACGCGTTCAACAAGATCCTGCAGATGCAGGTCTGAGGGCTGATCACCGATGGACCTGATGCGCGACCGGGCGAGCCGGTACCTCACCCGCGGCAAGGACACCTTCCTCGGCTTCACGGCCGGGCAGAAGTCCGTCGTGGTGATCGGCACGGCCGCCCTGCTGCTGGCCGCCTTCCTGGTGTTCCGGTGGGCCTCCACCCCGACGTACGCACCCCTGTACTCGAACCTCTCCGGCCAGGACGCGAGCGCGGTCGTCGACGAGCTGCAGTCCGAGGGCGTGCCGTACAAGATCACCGGCGGCGGCACCACGATCATGGTGCCCCAGTCCGACGTCTACTCCAGCCGGATCACGCTGTCCGGCAAGGGCCTGCCGTCGAGCACCGACAACGGCTACTCGATCCTCGACAGCGAGGGCCTGTCCACCTCGGAGTTCGCCCAGCAGACCGACATGAAGCGCGCGATGGAGGGCGAGCTCGCCAACACCATCCAGGCGATCAACGGGATCAGCACCGCGATCGTGCACCTCGCCATCCCCGAGAAGCAGGTCTTCAGCGACCAGCAGGACCCGACCACGGCGTCCGTCCTCGTCGCACCGGCGCCCGGCACCACGCTCAGCCAGCAGCAGGTGCAGGCGATCGTGCAGCTCGTCGCCTCCAGCATCCCGGGCCTCGACCCGAAGAACGTGACCGTGACCGACTCGGCCGGCGACGTGCTGACGGCACAGGGCACCACGACCGACGGCCTCCCCAACGCGACCAGCCAGGCCGACAGCGTCGCGGCCTTCGCGGGCAACGTGAAGACGCAGATCCAGGGCATGCTCGACAAGGTCGTCGGCCCGGGCAACTCGACCATCACGGTCATGCCCGAGCTCGACTTCGACCAGGCCAACCAGGTCACCCGGCAGTACCTGGTGCCCGCGAAGGGCACCCCGCCGCTGTCCCAGTCGTGGACCAAGGAGCACTACAACGGCGTCGGCGCGCCCGGTACGGCGAACGGCGTGGTGGGGCCGAACGGGCAGATGAACCCGACGGCGTCGGCGAACGGCTCCAACTCGGCGTACCAGAACGACACCAACACCCAGGACAACCCGGTCGGCGAGACTGTGGAGCACCGGATCAAGGCGCCCGGCTCTCTCAAGGACCTGCACGTCAGCGTCGTCCTCAACGCCACCACCGCCGCGGCCATCCAGCCGGCGGTGATCAAGCAGCTCATCTCCTCGGGCATCGGCATCAGCACCAAGCGGGGCGACACCATCGACGTCTCCTCGATGCCCTTCGACCAGACCGCCGCGAACCAGGCGGCCTCCGAGCTCGCCGCCGCCGCGGCCGCCAAGCACAAGGCCTCGCAGAACGCGCTCTACCGCAACGCCGGCCTCGCCGGGCTGATCGCGATCATGCTGATCCTGGCCTGGCTGCAGGCCCGGCGCCGGGCGAAGGCCCGCGAGGAGGCCACCGAGTACCTCATCGAGCAGGTCCGCGCCGGCCAGGCCGAGCGGGTCGCCATCGAGACCCAGCCGCCCACCCCGGCCCTCGAGCTGCCTCCGATCGACCCGGAGGACGACCGGATCCGTGACGAGCTGCTGGCCCTGGTGGAGAAGCAGCCCGACGACGTCGCGGCCCTGCTGCGCGGCTGGCTGGTGGAGCCCCGATGACGCTGATGCCCACCCCGTCGGCACTGGCCACGCTCGGCGTGCGCAAGGCGGCCGTCCTGCTCATCCAGCTCGGCAAGGAGCGCGCCGCGCAGGTCATGGCGCACCTGTCGGACTCCGAGGTCGAGGCGATCTCCGGCGAGATCGCGCGGCTCAACGCGGTGTCCGCCAGCGAGACCGAGTCGGTGCTCCACGAGTTCCACGACATGATCACCGCGCACGCCCACATCAACCAGGGCGGGTTCGGGTTCGCGCAGCAGCTGCTGGAGCAGTCCCTCGGCCCGGAGCGGGCCAAGGAGATCATGGAGCGGCTGCACGCGGCCGCCGTGCAGATGCCGTTCCAGTTCCTGCACCGCGCGGACCCCGCGCAGCTGCGCGGCTTCATCGCCGACGAGCACCCGCAGGTGATCGCGCTCGTCCTCGCGCACATGGCCGCCGACAAGGCCTCGCTGCTGCTCAGCGGCCTGCCCGCGCACCAGCAGGCGGTCGTGGCCCACCGGATCGCCGTCATGGACCGCACCTCCCCCGAGATCGTGCGCACCGTCGAGAGCATCCTGGAGCGCAAGCTCTCCTCGATGCTGCAGCCCGCCGAGGTGTCGCGGGTCGGTGGCGTGGACCCGCTGGTCAACATCATCAACCGGTCCGACCGCCCGACCGAGCGCCAGATCGTCGAGGGCCTCGAGGGCCTCGACCCGGCGCTGGCCGAGGAGGTCAAGAGCCGGATGTTCATGTTCGAGGACATCGTCAACCTCGACGACCGCTCGGTGCAGCAGGTGCTGCGCCAGGTCGACACCGCCGAGCTCGCCCTCGCCCTCAAGGGCGTCAGCGACACGGTCCGCTCCAAGATCACCACGAACCTCTCCGAGCGTGCGGCCGAGAACCTGCTCGACGAGGTCGAGATGCTCGGCGCCGTCCGCCTCGCGCAGGTCGAGGAGGCCCAGCAGAGCATCATCCGCACGATCCGCCAGCTCGAAGAGCAGGGCCAGATCATGGTGAGGCGCGGCAACGACGAGGAGTTCGTGGTCTGACGTGGCTACTCGACGGTTGGAGATGCCGGAGCTGCGGCACGGCGAGTGGACCCGGCGCGGCGGTGCCGCCGTGCTCGGCGACGCCGCCACCGAGACCATGCTCGGCGGGCTGGCGGAGCAGACCCGGGAGGCCGCCCAGGCCCAGGGGTACGCCGTCGGCTGGGCCGAGGGTCGACGCGCGGCGGCCGCCGAGGCGCTCGCCGTGCGGGACCAGGTGGCCGCTGCTCGTGCCGCCGAGGACGACGTACGCCGTCAGGAGCACGACGCCGCCGTGACCGCTCTCGCGCAGGCCGCCGAGCAGGTGCGGGGGCTGCTCGGCGACCTGACCGCGACGATCGAGGCGCAGGCGAGCGAGCTCGCGTGGGCGCTGACCGAGGAGCTGGTGGGCCGCGAGGTCCGCTCCGCCGACACGGTCGACACGGTCCGCCGGGTGCTCGCGGTGCTGCCGGACGGACCGGTCGCGACCGTGTCCCTTCACCCGTCGGTCGTCGGCGACACCGTCGCGCAGGACCTGGTCGCCCGCGGGGTCCGGGTCGTGGCCGACGCCTCCCTGGACCGGGCCGACGCCCTGGTCGAGGCCGACGGCGCCGTCGCCGACCTCCGGATCGCGGACGCACTCGCGCGGCTGCGGGAGGTCCTGCGATGAGCCTGCTCACCGCGTCGGTCGTCGAGCGCGCGCATGACGCCGTCGCCCCGCTGCGGCTGGGGACCGTCACCGAGCTGGTCGGCCTGCACCTCGAGGTCCGCGGGCTCCGGGTGGCCGTGGGCGACCTGGTGTCGGTGCGGACCGACGGCGGTCCGCTGCTGGCCGAGGTCGCGGCCGTCCGGCCGCGTGCGGCCATCTGTCTTCCGCTCGGCCCCACCGCCGGGGTCCGCGTCGGCGACCTGGTCGAGAGCACCGGCGGTCCGCTGCGGATCCAGGTCGGCGAGGCGCTGCGCGGCCGGGTCCTGGACGGGCTGGGCCGGCCGATCGACGGCGGCCCCGCGCTCTCCGCGCTGCCCGGCCTGCAGAGCGTGAGCGTCGACAACGACGCCCCCGCGCCGCTGGACCGGCCCCGGATCGACGTACCCCTCGGGTTGGGGGTGCGGGCCCTTGACGCGCTCGTCCCGTGCGGTCGCGGCCAGCGGATCGGCATCATGGCCGGCTCCGGCGTCGGCAAGTCGTCGCTGCTGTCGATGATCGCCCGGGGCACCGACGCGCAGGTCAACGTGATCGCCCTGGTGGGCGAGCGCGGCCGTGAGGTCCGCGAGTTCATCGAGGGCGACCTCGGCCCTGCGGGGATGGCGCGGTCGGTCGTCGTCGTCGCCACCTCCGACGCGCCCGCCGTCGAGCGGATGCGCGCCGGCTTCACCGCGACCCGGATCGCCGAGTGGTTCCGCGACTCCGGCCGCGACGTCGTGCTCATGCTCGACTCGCTCACCCGGATCTCCATGGCCCAGCGCGAGATCGGCCTGTCCGCCGGTGAGCCGCCCGCGACCCGCGGCTACCCGCCGAGCGTCTTCGGCCTGATGCCGCGGCTGCTGGAGCGCGCCGGCACCTCGGCCAGCGGCTCGATCACCGGCCTCTACACGGTCCTGGTCGAGGGCGACGACCTGCAGGACCCGATCGGCGACACCGCACGCTCGATCCTGGACGGTCACGTCGTCCTGTCCCGTGAGCTCGCGACGTCGGGGCACTTCCCCGCCATCGACGTCCTCGAGTCGATCTCCCGGGTCACCAACGCGGTCACCACGAAGGAGCAGCAGCACGACGCACGGCTGCTGCGCCGGATGCTCGCCGCCCACCGCTCGGTCAAGGAGCTCCTCGACATCGGCGCGTACGTCGCCGGCGCGGACCCGTACGCCGACGCCGCCATCGCCCGGCTGCCGCGGATCGAGGAGTTCCTGACCCAGGCGATGGACGACGCGACGCCGACCGCCGAGACCTGGCAGCGGCTGCACGAGCTGGTGGCGGCATGAGCCGGCACGACCGGGGCCTCAAGGCCGTCGAGCTCGTCCGCGGCGTGCGCGAGCAGGACAGCCGGATCGGCCTCCAGCACGCCCTCGCCGAGGAGCGCGCGATCAGCGGCCGGCTCGCCGGCTACCGGACCCGCCTGGCCACCGCCGAGCTCCCCGCCACCGCCACCCCCGGCGAGCTGATCAGCCTGCGGGCGGCGCTCGGGATGCTCGGCGACCTGATCACGACCACCGCCGTCGACGCGTCGACGGCGACCACCCTGAGCGCCGACGCGCGCAGCCGGTGGACCACCGACAAGGCCCGGCTGGCCGCGGTCGAGCACCTGCTGGAGCGGCGCGCGCAGCGCCGTCGCGCAGCCGCGGACCGGCGTACCGCCGCCGAGCTGGACGACCTCGCCGCCCAGCGCTGGCAGCGGCTGCACCAGGAAGACATCGCATGAGCATCGAGCAGGTGACCGCCCGGATCGCGCAGATCCAGGGCCAGCTGGACCAGCTGTACGCGCCCGCGTCGACCGACTTCGCCTCGACGCTGGCCGCGACCGGCACCACCGGCACGACCGACAGCGACGTGGCCGGTGCCGCGCGGGTGGCGGCGGGCGGCACGGTCAGCGGTGCGGACGTCGTGGCCGACGCGAAGAAGTACCTCGGCGTCCCCTACGTCTGGGGCGGCACCGACCCGCTCAAGGGCATGGACTGCTCGGCCTTCGTGCAGCGCGTGTACGGCGACCTCGGCTACTCCCTCCCCCGCGTCTCGTCGGAGCAGGCGACCCAGGGCACCGCGGTCGCGAGCCTCGCCGAGGCTCAGCCCGGCGACATCCTGGCGTTCGGCTCGCCCGTGCACCACGTGGGCATCTACCTCGGCGACGGGAAGATGATCGAGGAGCCGCACACCGGGTCGGAGTGCCGGATCAGCGACGTCTACGAGACGCCCACCCACATCCGCCGGATCCTCGGATCGGTGGCGCCCGACGCCACGTCGTCCTCGGCGGCGGCGTCGTCGGTCTCGGGCATCTCCGCCCGGGTGCCGTCCACGATCCCGTACGCCGACCTGATGAACGCCGCCTCCGCGCGGACGGGGGTCCCGGCCGAGCTGATCGCCGCGGTCGCCAAGCAGGAGTCCGGCTTCAACGCCAGGGCGGTTTCGCCCGTCGGCGCGCAGGGCCTGATGCAGCTGATGCCGGGCACGGCCCGCGGCCTCGGGGTGACGAACTCGTTCGACCCGGCGCAGGCCATCGACGGCGGCGCGCGGCTGCTCAGCTCGCTGCTGGCCAAATTCGACGGCCGCGTCGATCTCGCGCTGGCGGGCTACAACGCCGGCGCGGGCGCGGTGCAGAGGTACGACGGCGTCCCGCCGTACCGGGAGACCCAGAGCTACGTGAAGGACATCATGGCGATGCTGCAGAACGGGGTGGCCGCATGACGATCACGCCCAGCACCCCCAGCGCGGTCCCCGCCGGCGGCGTCGCCGGCCTGCTCGACCTCGCCTCGCTCGTCGGCGTGGGGAGCGCCGCCGGCGTCGGGAGCGGCGGTACGACGGACGGGCAGCCGCAGGGCGACGTGGGCTCCGACCCGGGCGCTCCGCAGGGCTTCGCCGCCGCGCTGGCGGCGCTGCTCGCGGGGGTTCCGGGGGTGACGCTGGCAGCCCCGGTGGCACCCGTGGCACCCGGCGCACCGGGTGCGGCGGCGGTCCTGTCCGCTGCGGACGGCTCCGTGCCTCCGGCCCCCACGGCGGGCACTCCCGCCTCCTCGACGACCTGGCCCGACTCCACTTGCTTGCCGGCAGGTAAGTACTTGCCTGCCGGCAAGCAAGCGAGCGCACCCACCCCGTCGGCGACCGCCCCGGCCCCGACGCCGACCCCGGCGCCGACCTCGACCTCGACGCCCGCTCCAGCGGTCGCGGCAGAGGTGGCGGCGGCCGTCGCACCCGAGGCGACCCGGCCGGCGGCTCCCGCGCCGGGCTCCACG
>DATFHM010000359.1:0-5961 GCA_035248385.1 Nocardioides sp.
CGCCGTCTACATCCCCGAGTACGTCGTCGGCCGCTGGTGGGAGCACCTGCTGCACAACCAGACCGCGCTGCGGCTCAAGGGCCGGCTGCTGTTCACGCCCGGCGTCATGGTCACCTCGGTGCCCTACCAGCTGCAGTCCTCGAAGATCGGCCTCGAACGGACCGAGCGTGAGGAGCAGCGCGTGCACCCGGGCGACCTGCGCAGCGGCCGGCTCCGGTCGCGCAGGTGAGCCGCCGGGGTCCGCGCCGGCCGACCCGTCGTCCCCGCACGCGCGAGGCTCGTGGCGAGTCCGTCGTCGGCCGGCGGTTCGAGGTCGAGGTCGGTCCGGTCGCGCACGGCGGTCACTGTGTGGCCCGTGCCGAGGACCGCGTGGTCTTCGTCCGGCACGCGCTGCCGGGGGAGCGGGTCGTCGTCGAGATCACCGAGGGCACCGAGGGCGACCGGTTCTGGCGCGGTGACGCCGTCTCGGTGCTGACGGCGTCGCCCGACCGCGTCGAGGCCCCCTGCCCGTACGCCGGCCCCGGCCGCTGTGGCGGCTGCGACTTCCAGCACGTGGCGCTCCCCGCGCAGCGGTCGCTCAAGGCGGCGGTGGTCCGCGAGCAGCTCGCCCGGCTGGCCAGGCTCGACGTCGAGGTTGTCGTCGAGGCGGTGCCCGGCGACGTCGACGGGCTCCGCTGGCGCACCCGGCAGCGGTACGTCGACCTCCCCACCGGCCGCGGCATGCGGCTGCACCGCTCGCACGACGTCATCCCGGTCGAGGAGTGCCTCCTCGAGGCGCCCGCCGGTCCGTCGTACTCCGTGCGCGGGGTGGACTTCCAGGTCGCCGACGGCGGCTTCTGGCAGGTGCACCCGGGCGCCCCGGAGACGCTCGTCGCCGCGGTCCTCGAGGCGTTGCGCCCGGCCGCGGGGGAGTCGGCGCTCGACCTCTACGCCGGTGTCGGCCTGTTCTCGCGGTTCCTGCTCGACGCCGTCGGGCCCGACGGTCACGTGCTCGCCGTCGAGGGCGACCGGCAGGCCTCGCGGCTGTCGGAGTCGAACTGCCCGGAGGCCGAGGTCGTCGCGGGCGACGTCGCCACGGTCCTGGCGGCCCGCCCCGCCGACCACGTCGACCTCGTCGTCCTCGACCCACCCCGCACCGGCGCCAAGCGCGCCGTCGTCGAGCAGGTCGTCGCCCGCACCCCTCGCGCCGTCGCGTACGTCGCCTGCGACCCCGCCGCGCTCGCCCGCGACGTCGCGATCTTCGCCGAGCACGGCTACCGGCTCGCAGGCCTGCGCGCCTTCGACCTCTTCCCGATGACCCACCACATCGAGTGCGTCGCGCTCCTCGAGCCCGCGGGCTGACCCTTTACGACCGAGCCCGGCCCGGGCAGGGTGGCACCCACCCGACGACGTCATGAGGTGAGGCAGTGAACGGAGCGCAGTCGCTCGTCCGGACGTTGGTGGACGCCGGTGTCGAGGTCTGCTTCGCCAACCCGGGCACCTCGGAGATGCACTTCGTCGCGGCGTTGGACGCGGTCCCCGAGATGCGGGCGGTGCTCGGCCTCTTCGAGGGCGTCGTCACGGGTGCCGCCGACGGGTACGCCCGGATCGCCGGCAAACCGGCCGCCACCCTGCTGCACCTGGGGCCTGGCCTGGGCAACGGACTCGCCAACCTGCACAACGCCCGTCGCGCGCACAGCCCGGTCGTGAACGTGGTCGGCGACCACGCGACGTACCACCAGCAGCACGACGCCCCGCTCCAGTCGGACATCGAGAGCATCGCCGCGAGCCTGGAGGGCTGGGTGCGTCGCACGGGCGACGTGGGGGAGGTCGGGGCCGACGCGGCCGCGGCGGTGGCCGCGGCGCAGCAGCTCCCGGGACAGGTCGCGACCCTCGTCCTCCCCGCCGACGTCTCCTGGGACGACGGCGGTACGCCGGGACAGCCCGCCCCTCCGGTGACAGCACCCGACGTCGACGCCACGGCCGTCGAGAAGGTCGCCCGGGTCCTGGCCGGCGGTGAGCCGGTGGCGTTCCTGATCGGGGGACGGGCCTGCGGGGAGGCCGGCCTGCGGGCGATGTCCCGGATCGCGACGGCGACCGGGGCGCGCGCGTACGTCGAGACGTTCCCGGCGCGCGTCGAGCGCGGTGCGGGACTGCCGATCTTCGACCGGCTCGCCTACCTCGCGGAGCAGGCGGTGCAGCAGCTGGACGGGGCCGCCCACGTGGTCCTGGTCGGGGCGAAGGCACCCGTGTCGTTCTTCGCCTACCCCGGCAAGCCCAGCACGCTGGCGCCGGAGGACGCCGAGGTGCACGTGCTCGCCGACGGGACCGCCGACGTCGTCGGCACGCTGGAGGCGCTCGCGGACCTCGTCGCCGCCGACACCGCGCCGGTGCTGCAGGCGCCGGCACGTCCCGACCTCCCGTCCGGGCCGCTCACCCTCCAGAGCTGGGTCGACGTGATCGGAGCCCTGCTGCCCGAGGGTGCGATCGTCGTCGACGAGTCGAACACCTCCGGGTTGCTCCTGCCCGCCGCGACCGCCGGGGCGCCGCGCCACGACGTCCTCACCCTGACCGGCGGCTCGATCGGGTTCGGGATGCCGGTCGCGGTGGGCGCGGCCATCGCCGCACCCGACCGCCCGGTCGTCAACCTGCAGGCCGACGGCAGCGCGATGTACACGATCTCGGCGCTGTGGACGCAGGCGCGCGAGGGCCTGGATGTCACCACGGTCGTCCTGAACAACAGCGCCTACGCGATCCTGCGACTCGAGCTGCAGCGGGTCGGCGTCGACGTCGGCGGCCCCCGGGCGAACGAGCTGCTCGACCTCTCCCGCCCCGACCTCGACTTCGTCAGACTCGCCGAGGGCATGGGAGTCCCGGCGACGCGGGCCACCACGGCCGAGGAGCTGGCCGACCAGCTCCGCGCGAGCCTCGCCGAGCCCGGCCCGCACCTGATCGAGGCGATCGTCCCGCCCCTGCTCTGAGGACGTGGCACTAGATTCGGCAGCCGGTGCGGGAATCCTTTGGAGCGAAGCGGGTTGTGCTGACGTGAGCATGGAACAGATCGCCTGGAACCAGGTCTACCGGAGCATGCACGGCCCGGACGAGCAACGCGCGTTCAACCGTGCGACCGCGGCGCGGATCCTGCGCTTCGCGCGCCCCCACCGGGGCAAGCTGATCGGCTTCGTCGTGCTGAGCGTGCTGACGGCCGGCCTGGCGGTGGCCACGCCGGTGCTCGCGGGTCGGGTGGTCAACGCGATCGTCGCGGGCGACTCCCGGCGTACCGTCGTCGTCTTCGCCCTGGCGATCGCCGGCTTGGCGGTGGCCAGCGCGGGGATGAGCCTCGTGTCCCGCCTGTTGTCGGCGCGGATCGGTGAGGGCCTGATCCTGGACCTGCGCACCAGCGTCTTCGACCACGTGCAGCGGATGCCGATCGCGTTCTTCAACCGCACCCGCACCGGCGCGCTCGTCAGCCGGCTCAACAACGACGTGATCGGCGCGCAGCGCGCGTTCAGCTCCACGTTGTCCGGCGTGGTCGCCAACATCGTGTCCCTCGTGCTCACGCTGGTCGTGATGCTGGGGATCTCGTGGCAGGTCACCCTGCTGGCCCTGGTCCTGCTGCCGGTCTTCGTCGTCCCGGCGCGGCGGATGGGCCGCCGCCTAGCGGGCATCCAGCGGGAGGCGGCGGGACACAACGCCGCGATGGGCGACCAGATGACCGAGCGCTTCTCCGCACCGGGCGCCACGCTGGTCAAGCTCTTCGGCAGGCCGCAGCAGGAGTCGGCGGAGTTCGCGGCGCGTGCCGAGCGGGTCGCTGAGATCGGCGTGCGTACGGCGATGGTGCAGACCACCTTCGTCACCGCGCTCACCCTCGTCTCCGCGCTCGCGGTCGCCGTCGTGTACGGCGTCGGCGGCTCGCTGGCTCTCTCCGGCTCGCTGGACGCGGGCGACGTGGTCGCCCTGTCCTTGCTGCTGACCCAGCTCTACGCGCCGCTGACGGCGCTGGCGAGCGCGCGGGTCGACGTGATGAGCGCGCTGGTGAGCTTCGAGCGGGTCTTCGAGGTGCTCGACCTCGAGCCGCTGATCGTCGACCGCCCCGGCGCCGGCCAGGTGCCGGACGGTCCGGTCGCGGTCGAGCTCGACGACGTGCACTTCGCCTACCCGAGCGCCGACAAGGTCTCGCTGGCCTCCCTCGAGGCCGTCGCGCACCTCGACACCCGCGGCGGCGTGGAGGTGCTCCACGGCATCTCGCTGCGCGCGGAGCCCGGCCAGGTGGTCGCGCTCGTCGGCTCCTCGGGTGCGGGGAAGTCGACGATCGCCCAGCTCGTGTCGCGTCTGTACGACGTGGACGCCGGTGCCGTGCGGCTCGCCGGTGTCGACGTCCGCGACCTGACGGCGGAGTCGATCCGTGCGGCCGTCGGGATGGTGACCCAGGACGGCCACCTCTTCCACGACTCGATCCGCGGCAACCTGCTGCTCGCGCGTCCCGAGGCGACCGAGGACGAGCTCTGGGACGCGCTGACCCGCGCCCGGCTCGCCGACATGGTGCGCAGCCTCCCCGACGGCCTCGGGACCGTCGTTGGCGAGCGCGGCTACCGCCTGTCCGGCGGCGAGCGGCAACGGCTGACCATCGCCCGGCTGCTGCTCAAGCAGCCCCGCGTCGTCATCCTCGACGAGGCCACCGCATCGCTCGACTCGACCTCGGAGGCGGCCGTCCAGGCGGCGCTGGACGAGGCGCTCACCGGCCGGACGGCCCTGGTCATCGCCCACCGGCTCTCCACGGTCCGCGCCGCCGACGTGATCCTCGTGGTCGAGGACGGCCGGATCGTCGAGCGCGGCACGCACGAGGACCTGGTCGGCGCCGGCGGTCGCTACAGCGAGCTCTACCGGACGCAGTTCGCCGACGACGCCCTGCCCGCCTGACCCGTCAGCGGACGGTGATCGTGCCGCCCACGACCGGGTGCGCGGGAGGGGCGACGAGCTCCCAGATCAGCTTCGGTACGTCGGCCCGCGGCGCGACCACCTGCATGGCGAAGGTGACCGGCACGCCGGCCGGCAGGTACGGCGTACCGTCCGGCCGTCGGTAGGGGACCGCAGCGCAATTGAGGGCGTGGTCCTCGACACGGGTCGCGCTCTTGACCGGGCTGTACAGGTCGATGCGGAAGTCGGGGCACGGGGCCAGCACCAGGTCGCGCCGGCTGGTGAGCGTGACGGTGAAGTCCACGGCCTGGCCAGGCTGCGCGTGCAGGTTGAGGTCACCGGTGACCCGGACGCCGTCGTACGGCGAGACGCGGTGGCGGCTGGAGCCCGCCTGGATCGGCGGAATGACGACCGGCTCCGTCATCGGCTCACCGGGGTTGCACGTCGTCGTGCCGAACCCGGGCAGGTCGAACGTCCCGGCCGCGATGAGGCTGATCCGGATCGTGGTGTTGTCGTAGTGCCCGCACACGTGGCTCACCGCCCATCCGACACTCAACGATGCCGGCCACGATCGAGTGATGAGCACCGGCGCCGGATGACCGCCACCACGGCTCGGCGGGCGAGTTGGGATCGGGGTGCCGTGGTCCAGCAGCACGGCACCGAAGGTCGCGACCAGCCGGCACGACGAGCGTCCGGGCGCGAGCGACAGCCGGGTCGTCACGTACGCCGTGCCCGCGGCTCCGCCGCCGACCGTTCGGCCGTGCTCGACGTCGCCCGCCCCGCACGGACGGGCGGCCGAGATCTGCGTCGCGGTCGGACCCGACCACCGTGAGGGCATCCGCGGATGGGTGGCGGGCAGGGCCGCCCACGGCACGACAGCCGAGGTCGGACTCGCGGCCGGTTGCGGACCTCCCGCATCCCCGCCGTGCCCGACCAGCCCGACGACGCCGCCGACCACCGCGGCGACGGCGGCCGCCGCCGCGGCCGGCACCAGCCACCGTCGGGCGGCCCTCGGCCCCGGGAGCTCCGGCTCTCCGGGCGTGCCGAGCCCGTCCCGCCACGCCT
>DATFHM010000360.1:0-10275 GCA_035248385.1 Nocardioides sp.
TCCCGCGGTGCCGCGAGCGTCGAGGTCTGCACCCTGCTGCGCAAGCCGGACGCCCTGCAGATGCCGGTCCAGGTCCGCTACATCGGCTGGGACATCCCCAACGAGTTCGTGGTCGGCTACGGCCTGGACTTCCGGGAGCGCTACCGCAACCTTCGCGACATCGCGACGCTCGCGCCGCACGTCTACAGCTGAGTCCGCGAGGCGTGACCGATGTCGCCCGGCAGGCTGGAACCAGGAGCCGGACCGGCGCGTTCAGCATTCGGGAGCGGCGTGTACGGTCATGTGATCCAAGCGCGCGGCGTTGATCGCCGGATCAAGGAGCGGATGAGTCAGTGAAGCGTGTGTTCAGGGGCCCGTGGCTCTGGATCATCGTGGCCGTGGTCGCGGTGGTCCTGGCACTGGAGTTCCTCGCGTCCGGGGGCGGGTACGACGAGATCAACACGTCCCAGATGTCGACGTACATCCAGGACGGCCAGGTCAAGGACATCACCTTCATCGACGGTGACCAGGTCATCCAGGCCACGCTCGACGAGGGCGTGCGTTCGCAGGGGGCCAAGGTCTCCACGCACTACATCGACGGCCAGCAGCCCGAGCTCCTCCGGGAGGTCGACCAGGCGCTCAAGGCCAAGACGCTGGAGTCCTCCAACTCCGAGAACCCCAAGCCGAGCCTGCTCAGCTCGATCCTCGGCACGGTCCTGCCGTTCGCGCTGATCATGCTGGTGTTCATCTTCCTGATGAACAACGTGCAGGGCGGCGGCCGCGGCGTCATGCAGTTCGGCAAGTCCAAGGCGAAGATGATCACCAAGGACATGCCCAAGACCACCTTCGCCGACGTCGCCGGGTGCGACGAGGCGATCGAGGAGCTCGGCGAGATCAAGGAGTTCCTCCAGGAGCCCGCCAAGTTCCAAGCCGTCGGCGCCAAGATCCCCAAGGGCGTCCTGCTCTACGGCCCTCCGGGCACCGGCAAGACGCTGCTCGCCCGCGCGGTCGCGGGTGAGGCGGGCGTGCCGTTCTACTCGATCTCCGGCTCGGACTTCGTCGAGATGTTCGTCGGCGTCGGCGCCTCCCGGGTCCGAGACCTGTTCGAGCAGGCCAAGGAGAACGCCCCGGCCATCGTGTTCATCGACGAGATCGACGCCGTCGGCCGCCACCGCGGCGCCGGCATGGGCGGCGGTCACGACGAGCGCGAGCAGACCCTGAACCAGCTCCTCGTCGAGATGGACGGCTTCGACGTCCGCGGCGGCGTCATCCTGATCGCGGCGACGAACCGTCCCGACGTGCTCGACCCGGCGCTGCTGCGCCCGGGCCGCTTCGACCGGCAGATCGGCGTCGACGCGCCCGACCTCGCCGGCCGCCACCAGATCCTCAAGGTGCACTCCCGCGGCAAGCCGCTCGGCCCCGACGTGGACCTGGAGAACACCGCCCGTCGTACGCCGGGCTTCAGCGGCGCCGACCTCGCCAACGTGCTCAACGAGGCCGCGCTGCTCACCGCGCGCAACAACCAGAAGCTGATCACCAGCCAGGCCCTCGACGAGGCCATCGACCGCGTCATCGCCGGCCCGCAGCGGCGTACCCGCCTCATGAGCGAGAACGAGAAGCTGATCACCGCCTACCACGAGGGCGGCCACGCCCTGGTCGCGGCGGCGCTGCCGGGCACCGACCCGGTCCACAAGATCACGATCCTGCCGCGCGGTCGGGCCCTCGGCTACACGATGGTGCTGCCCGACGAGGACAAGTACTCCTCGACCCGCAGCGAGATGCTCGACAAGCTCGCCTACATGCTCGGTGGCCGCGCCGCCGAGGAGATGGTCTTCCACGACCCGACCACGGGTGCCGGCAACGACATCGAGAAGGCCACCAACCTGGCCCGCGCGATGGTCACGCAGTACGGCATGACCGAGCGGCTCGGCGCCATCAAGCTCGGTGAGTCCAACTCCGAGCCGTTCCTGGGTCGCGACCTGGGCCACTCGCGCAACTACTCCGAGGACGTCGCCGCGATCGTCGACGAGGAGACCAAGAAGCTCCTCGCCACCGCGCACCAGGAGGCCTTCGACATCCTGGTCGAGAACCGCGACGTGCTCGACGCGCTGGTGCTCGCGCTGCTCGACAAGGAGACGCTGGACAAGGCGCAGGTGGCGGAGATCTTCACCCCGCTGCGGCGCCGCCCCGAGCGGCCGGCCTGGACCGGCTCGCCGACCCGCGTCCCGTCCTCCATCCCGCCGGTGGAGATCCCCGAGGAGATCCGCAAGCGCGCGCAGAACGGCACCAAGCCCGAGGAGTCGGGTCCCGAGCAGATCCTCACCCCGCCCTCGGCCGGCGGTGACATCCACGGCGGCGGCGACGCACCCCCGCCGCCGGCTCCTCCGACCCCAGGTTTCTGATGCCCGACCCGATCTCCCACCCCGAGCCCGCGCTCGAGGACGTGCCACCCTTCGACCACGCGCGCGCCGAGGCGGCCGTGCGCGAGCTGCTGCTCGCGATGGGCGAGGACCCCGACCGCGAGGGTCTGCACGACACCCCGGCCCGCGTCGCCCGTGCGTACGCCGAGGTGACCTCCGGCCTGCGGCTGCGGCCCGAAGACGTGCTCACCACGACCTTCGACATCGGTCACGACGAGATGGTGCTGGTCCGCGACATCGAGCTGTGGTCGATGTGCGAGCACCACCT
The DNA here is from genome assembly GCA_035248385.1 of Nocardioides sp. GTDB lineage: Bacteria > Actinomycetota > Actinomycetes > Propionibacteriales > Nocardioidaceae > Nocardioides. Next base: position 2,668 of record DATFHM010000360.1, read on the forward strand.
GGTGCCGTTCACCGGTGTCGCCCACGTCGGCTACATCCCGGCCGAGTCCGGCAAGATCACGGGCCTGTCCAAGCTGGCGCGCCTGGTCGACGTCTACGCGAAGCGGCCCCAGGTGCAGGAGCGGCTCACCACCCAGGTCGCGGACGCGCTCGTCGAGATCCTCGACGCCCGCGGCGTGATCGTGGTGATCGAGGCCGAGCACCTCTGCATGACGATGCGCGGCGTCCGCAAGGCCGGCGCCCGCACCATCACCTCCGCGGTCCGCGGCCAGATGCACAACGCCGCCACCCGCGCCGAGGCGATGTCGCTCATCCACTCCCCGCGGGGCTGATCCTGCTCGAGACCTCCGGTCTCGAGCAGGGGATCAGAGGCGCTCGGTGCCGTCCGCGGTGGCTCCGCGCAGATCGAAGAACCGCTTCGCGGCGCCCACGAGCTCCGGTACGTCGAACGCGTCGTGGACCTGGACCAGCACGGTGAGGTCGGCAACGCGGGCCGCCTCCACCGGGTCCGCTACAGCAACGGTGCCGTCGACGCGCCACTGCTCGACGTACGGGTCGAAGTACTGCACGGTCGCCCCCAGCTGGAGCAGACCCTCGGCGAGCGGCTGGGCCGGCGTCTCACGCTGGTCGGCGATGTTCGGCTTGTAGGTGACGCCGAGGAGCAGGATCGTCGAACCCTTCACGGCGCGACCCTCGTCGTTGAGCAGCGACTGGATGCGCTGGACGACGTAGCGCGGCATCGTCGCGTTGATCTCCTGCGCCAGCTCGACGAAGCGGAACGGGTAGCCGAGCTTCTCCTGGACGCGGTGGGAGAGGTAGTTGGGGTCGATCGGGATGCAGTGGCCGCCGACCCCCGGTCCCGGCCAGAAGGCCTGGAAACCGAAGGGCTTGGTGCTGGCCAGGCCGATCACGTCCCAGAAGTCGATGTCGAGCTCGTGGCTGAAGCGCACCATCTCGTTGACGAGGGCGATGTTGACATGGCGGTAGGTGTTTTCGAGCAGCTTGGCCATCTCGGCTTCCCGGGTGCCCTTCGCGAGCACGACCTCGTCGACCAGTCCGCCGTAGAACGCGGCGGCGCGCTCGGTGCAGGCGGGCGTCGTGCCGCCGACGATCTTGGGGGTGTTCTCGACGGTGTAGGTCTGGTTGCCGGGGTCGACGCGCTCAGGGGAGAAGGCGAGGGAGAAGTCCTCGCCGGCGCGCAGGCCGGACGCCTCCTCGAGCAGCGGGCGGACCAGCTCCTCCGTCGTGCCGGGGTACGTCGTCGACTCGAGCACGACGAGCGTGCCGGCAGTCAGTCGCCGACCGATCGTGGTCATCGCCGAGGTCACCATGGACAGGTCGGGACCGCCGTCGGAGGAGAGCGGCGTGGGCACGCAGACGATGACGGTGTCCGCCTCGGCGAGCACCGCGTCGTCGGTGGTCGCGGTGAAGCCCTGCGCGACCATCGTGGCGACCTCGTCGTCCGAGATGTCGTCCACGTGGGATCGGCCGGCGTTGAGCTGGTCGGTGACGCGCACGGAGGTGTCGAGACCGATCGTGGTCACCCCACGACGGGTCGCGAGCTGCGCGAGGGGCAGGCCGACATAGCCGAGTCCGACGACGACTAGGGTGGGCATCGATTCAACTCCCGGTGCTGGTGTGCTGGCTCGCCGCCGGCTCGGCCGACAAGCAGAGGAAACAATGCCACCCCTGGTTCTCCACATCACCGGCGCCCGGCCGAACTTCCCGAAGGCGGCGCCTGTCATGGCGGCTCTTGCTGCCCGCGGTGTGCGCCAGCAGCTCGTCCACACCGGCCAGCACTACGACGACAACATGTCGGCGGTGTTCTTCCGGGAGCTGGAGCTCCCGTTGCCGGATGTGAACCTCGGGGTCGGGTCCGGGAGCCACGCATCCCAGACGGCGGCGATGATGACGGCGCTCGAGCAGGTCGCCCTCGAGCAGCGTCCCGACCTCGTCGTGGTGTACGGAGACGTGAACTCCACGCTTGCCGCGAGCCTGGTCGCGTCCAAGCTCGGCATCGCGATCGCGCACGTCGAGGCGGGCCTTCGCAGCTTCGACTGGACCATGCCTGAGGAGATCAACCGGGTCGTCACCGATCGGCTCTGCGACCTCCTCCTCGCCACCAGCGCCGACGCGATCGCGCACCTCGGCTCCGAGGGGGTCCCGGCAGATCGGATCCACCTCGTCGGCAACCCGATGATCGACACGCTCCTCAAGCAGCTGCCGAACCTTGACCCGCGCGCCAAGGCCGACGAGCTGGGTCTTCCCGAGCGGTACGCCGTCGCGACCCTGCACCGTCCGGGCAACGTCGACGACCCGGCAGCGCTTGCCCCGTTGGTCGCGGCGCTCTGTGAGCTCGCCGACGAGCTCGACCTGGTCCTGCCGGTCCACCCTCGTGGTCGCGCGCGGCTCGAGGCGTCCGGCCTGTTCGAGCACCCGCGGGTGACCGCCACGGACCCCCTCGGCTACCGCGACTTCCTCGGCCTGGTCCGCGGCAGCACGGCCGTGGTGACCGACTCCGGCGGCGTGCAGGAGGAGACCACGGTGCTCGGGGTCCCGTGCCTGACCCTGCGGCCCAACACCGAGCGCCCCGTGACGATCACGCACGGCACGAACCGGCTCGTGACTGCGGACAACCTGGTGGCGAGCTATCGCGCGGCGTCGGCGGCGACCGCTGACCGGCCCGACGTCGTACCCCCGCTGTGGGACGGGCGCGCCGGCGAGCGGATCGCCCACGTGCTGACGGAGTTCCTCGACGCCCGTCGGGCGGGATGATTCCTGGTGGCGCGCCCGGGACCTCCCGGGCGCGCCACTAGCCTCGACGAAGGATCGTGGCGCCCTTCTCGAGCCGGAGGTCGATGCGGGTCAGGTCGGGCAGGCGCTCGTGCCAGAGTGCCGCGACCTCCTGCTCGTCCTCGCGGATCATGTCATCGAGCACGATGCTGCAGCGCGCGGCCAATCGGTCCTCCAGGAGCGGCAGCGCGGGGTAGCGCGCGTGCTCGCCGAGCGCCGCAGGCGGACCGTCGACGAACAGCAGGCCGACGCCGTCGAGATCCTGGAGCGCCGACAGGGAGTACCAGGTGTGATCGGTGCCGCCGACATCGGTGACCTGGAGCGGCGCGTGGCGGACCTCGGCGATGTCGCTGAGGCCGTGGCGTGCCAACAGGGCCCGGGTCTGCTGCGCGTAGTGGGCGTCGTGCTCGAGCGCGACGATCCGCGTCGGTACCGAGTGCTGCCGCGCGGCGGTAGCGAGCCACAGGGTGGAGACGCCGCTGCCGCACTCGACGACGAGATCCGGACGCCTGTCGAGGAACTCGTCGACGAGCGCGCCGACCAGGTCCGCGGAGGCGGCCCAGCCGCCCATCGGAGGGACCGCGGCCGCCACCGGGAACGACGTGAAGAGCCGGATCGTCTCCTGCATCTGGGCCATGGTGGCGACCCGCTCCCGTGCCTGGGTCGCGCTCTCGGCATCGATCCTGTCGCGGATGGCGGTCAGGCGCGTGGTCAGCCTGCCGTGCTTCTGGCGACTCGACTCCTGCTGGCGGGCAAGGGTCGCGCGCAGCGATGCGAGGTCACGGGTGACGCTGCGCTGGTGACGTCGAAGCGCGGCCAGCTCCCGTGACGTGGCGGCCCGGGCATTGGTTCGGAGGACAGCGAGGGTGAGGGCAAGGTTCAACGCGACACCTGCGGCCACCAGGACGAGGACCGCGGCAGCCGCGCCCCGGCCGCCAGCCGCGATGCCGACCGCCGCCAGCCCGATTCCGAGGACCGCGAGCACCAGGATGAGCAGCACGACGACGCGACCGCCCGGCACGCGACGGGCGACCCGGCCGAGGATCCTGGTCAGCCGGATCAGCGGGTGCCCTTCGAGGGACCGTGCTCGGGCCTGGGCGTCGTGCCGCTCGCGGGCGAGCCTCTGGGACCGCGAGCGCGCGTCGTCGAGGCGTCCGCGCAGCTCCACGATCCGGTCGCGGAGGCGTTGCTGCTCGCGGTCGGCGTGGGCGAGCGCCGCGGCGCCGAGCGGGTCGGGCCCGTCCGGGGCGACGTGGGCGACCTCTGCCAGCGCGACCACGGAAGACGGGTCGATGTGCCGCGTGCCCGTCGTCTCGACGAGGAGGACTGGGAGGTCTCCCCAACGCGTGAAGCGACCCTCGTAGCGATCAGTGAGGGCGGTGAGCGCTGCAGTCGTCGGCGGGGAGGAGAGGTCGATGGCGACGGTCAAGGGCCGCTCGTCGAGCTCGGCGCCGATCAGCTGCACGGCTGCGGCGGCCGCGCCCGCGGACAGCAGGACGGCATCGTGGCGTCGCAGGTCGAGCTCGCAGTCGCCCACGGTCACGTCGGTGGCTGCGGCACCCAGATGCGCGAGCGCGTCGTGGGGGGAGCTGCTGACCAGGAGCAGCTCAGAGGGGGTCGAGGACACGGTGGGTACTCCTGTGCGGGCCCATCGGGCCGTCGGGATACCATCGCCGCGGCGCGATGGGCGCTGGCAACCCTACATGTGGAAGACGGAGATGGCCGAAGCGCGTCAGTTGGGGGACCGGCCCCGCGTCAGCGTCGTCATTCCGTGCTTTCGAGCCGCTCTCGAGCTGCCTCGATGCTTGGCGTCGCTCGCTGCTCAGACCCTCCCGACGACCGATTTCGAGGTCGTCCTCGTGCTCAACGGAACCGACGACGGAGCCCTCGATGCAGAGGGCGGGATCAGGGTGGCCTGGCCGTCGCTCCGGATCCGGATCGTGCGCTCGGGACAGGCCGGCGCTGGGCACGCGCGCAACCTCGGCGTCGCCGCGGCGATCGGTGAGCACGTCACGTTCGTCGACCACGACGACTACGTCTCGCCCGACTACCTCGCCGTGCTGCTCGACCTGGCGCAGCCCGGAGTCGTGCCCCTCGCGCAGGTAGCGGACGTCGCCGTGGCGTCGGACGGCGGTCATGGTGTGCCGGACCGCGACAACTACCTCGGTGCCTGGTTCGGGCCACTCGCCGGCCAGACGGTGGCCGTCGGCTCCAACCCGCGCGGGGCCGGGTTCAACGTCGGGAAGCTCCTGCCCCTCGAGATCGCCAGGCAGATCCGTTTCGACGAGTCGCTGCGCAGCGGAGAGGACGTCATCTACTGGATGGACGTGGTGCGCCGGGTGCGCTTCCGATGGGCGGTCGCCGACGAGCGGGCCACCTACTTCCGGGTCCTCCGCGGTGACTCGGTGTCGCGTCGCGATGCGTCGTACGACTTCGGGGTCACGCAGCGTCTGGACGTGCTGGCCCGCATCACGGACAAGACGACGACGGGCGATGCGCGGACAGCCCGCCGCGTGCGGAACGCCTTCGTCAGCGCCCAGTCCCGCCAGCTCGCCGACCACCTGGCCGCCCACCCGGAGCAGCGGGACCGGGCCCTCGCCGAGATCGCGGACCGGCAGCTCGCCGAGCACGTGCTCTGGACGCAGCTGAACGGTCCGGCGGAGGATCTGGCCATCCTGTACGCCTTCCTCCCGTTCGCCGATACGAGCGCCCTCGTCGCGTCCCGCAGGCTGCGGGCGCGCGGCGAGGTCACGGACGTCCTGTCCAACGACCTCAGCTCGATGCGTGGCCGCGACATGGCGAACTGGCGCCTGGTCGAGCGGGTGCTGTCCCGGCACCACGCGGTCGGTGCGCCGGCCACCGCCTTCAACTGGGCGGCGATCCGAGACTTCGACCAACGCGGCCTCAGGATCGTCGAGAAGTGGATCGAGGAACGGGGGCGTCCGTACCGTTCGGTCTACAGCCGGGCGATGTTGCCCGCCGCCCACGTGCTCGCGGCACGGGTGAAGCTCCGTCACCCGCAGACGCACTGGTTGGCGGAGTTCTCCGACCCCATGGTGTTCAACCCGTACGGCGAGCGGCGACTCTCCGCGGCCGCGGACGACCGGCTGTGGAAGGAGCTCAGCGGGGCCATGGAGGCCGCCGGGGTCGTTCCGCCCGCCGATCGCAACGTCCCGGACCTGATCGAGCTGATCGCCTACGCGCTGGCTGACGAGATCCTGTTCACCAACCGCAACCAGATGGAGTTCATGCTCGCCCGGGTCGATCCCGCGGTCGCCGAGAGCGTGCGGTCCCGCGCGCGCTACGAGCATCATCCGGTGCCGGATCCGGCGCTCTACGAGGTCGCGCACCGCGACTACGACCTCGACCCCGGCCGCGTGAACGTGGCCTACTTCGGTGCGTTCTACGCGACCCGGGGACTCACCGAGGTCGTCGAGGCTCTGACCTCGCTCGCTCAGCAGGACCGCGCCCGGATCGCGTTCCACGTCTTCACCAGCGACCCGGAGACGCTCGCCGAGCAGGTCAACGCGCGGTGCCTGGGTGACGTCATCCGGGTCAACGGCCACGTGCCCTACCTCGAGTGCCTCAACCTCGCCACGCGCATGGACGTGCTGTTGATCAACGACGCCCGGACCCGCCAGCACTACGAGGTCAACCCCTACCTCCCGTCGAAGTGGTCCGACTACTCCGGGAGCGGAACGCCGATCTGGGCGCTCGTCGAGCCGGGCAGCATCTTGGACGAGATGCAGGTCGCACACCGGACGATGCTGGGAGATGCCGCTGGGGTCCGCGCGGTGTTCGAGAAGCTCGCCGCCGGTGGTCGCGGCGCATGAGCGTGGCGCCGTCCCCGCTGCTCATGGGGGTCGTGAACGTCACCCCTGACTCCTTCTCCGACGGGGGCCGGTACGACGACACCGACCGCGCCGTCGCGCACGGCCGCGAGCTCCTGGCGCAGGGCGCTGACATCCTCGACATCGGTGGCGAGTCGACGCGACCGGGCGCGACCAGGCCGCTGCTGACCGAGGAGCTGGACCGGGTCGTGCCGGTCATCTCGGCGCTCGTGGGCGACGGCGCCCGCGTCTCGGTCGACACGATGCGCGCCGAGGTCGCGGCAGCGGCGCTGGAGGCCGGCGCCACGATCGTCAACGACGTCTCCGGCGGCCTGGCCGACCCGGCGATCCTCGACGTGGTGGCCGGCTCGTCGGCGACGTACGTCGCGATGCACTGGCGGGCGCACAGCGACACGATGCAGACCCTCGCGACGTACGACGGGCCGGGCGGTGTCGTCGAGGCCGTGCACGCCGAGCTGGCGGACCGGGTTGCGGCCGCGCGTGCCGCCGGTATCCCCGACGAACGGCTCGTGGTCGACCCCGGACTCGGGTTCGCCAAGCTGGCCGAGCACAACTGGGAGCTGGTGCGGCACCTCGACCGGATCGCCGACCTGGGTCTCCCGGTCCTGGTCGGGGCGAGTCGCAAGACGTTCCTGGGCCGCCTCCTCGCTGACGCGGACGGCGAGCCCCGGCCGGTCGACGGCCGCGAGTCTGCCGGGGTGGCGCTGACGGCACTCCTGGCCGCTGGGACCGGGCACCCCGAGGTGTGGGGGATCCGCGTGCACGACGTACGGGCGCACCTCGATGCGCTGCGCGTGGCGGCCGCATGGCAGGGTGAGGGTCGTGCCTGAGCTCGCTGACGACGTCGACGTCCTGTCCGTCGTCGGCATCGAGTGCTGGGGACACCACGGCGTCTTCGACCACGAGCGCCGCGACGGACAGCGCTTCGTCATCGACCTCGCGCTGGCGGTGGACACCCGTCCCGC
>DATFHM010000361.1:0-6616 GCA_035248385.1 Nocardioides sp.
GAGTCGTCGTTGTAGCCCAGGGTGTGCGCGCCGACGGGGTCGCGGTCGACGCCGCCGTACCGGCCCTCCCAGATCCGGCCGAACCGGTCGACCAGGTAGTTGTAGCCGATGTCGCTCCAGCCGCGGACCTGCGTGTGGTAGTAGTAATCGGCCCGGATCAGGGCCGGCACCTCGCCGCGCGTGTAGTTGTTCGCCTGGACCGTGTGGTGGATGAAGCCCGCGTGGACGTCGCCGTAGTGCAGCGATGACGCGTCGCGCATGCGCTCGTCCGCACCCCACTGCGCCCGCGAGTAGATCTGCGGCTTCGGGGTCACGCCCGACGCGGCGAGCGTCGTGGTGGTCGTCGTGGTCATCGTGGTGGTCGTCGTCGTACGCCGGAGCAGGGCCTGCTGGTCACCCGGGGTGCCGTTCAGCCGGCCGGTGTCGATGGCGGGCCGCTCGAGGCGGGTCCGCGTCGGCGTACCCGGGTCGATGACCGACAGCTTCAGGCCGCGCGGGACCGCGGTGGTGCTGGTGACCCGCACCTGCACCCGGTCGACCCGGCCCACGAACAGGGCCTCGGTGCCCGGCCGCTCGTCGCGCGCCTCGGCGGTGCCGGCGTCCGGGGAGACGTCGTCCTTGCCGAGCGAGGTCCACCCGGACCAGGTGCCGGCGGTCAGCGTGCGCGCCTGGACCGAGAGGCCCGACCACCGGACGGTTTGGCCGGGGGCCCAGGTCACGCCGACCGCGCCGAAGTTCTTCACGGGCAGCGCCCGGGTCAGGATGGAGGTGCCGCCGCGCGCGGCGAGTCGCGGGGCGAACGTCGAGCGGCCCGTTGCGCCGAGCGCGTAGCTGACGACCTTGGCGTGCACCGGACCGGCCGGCACGACCGACGGCGTCTCGCTGGCCCGGACGTACGCCGACAGCGTGGCCGCGCCGGCGACCGTCGACTCCCCGCCCAGCGGCATCGGGCGGACGTCCATCGTGATCGTGCGAGCGGCCGGGGTGAGCACCGCGAGGACCACAGCCAGCGCCAGCACCTGCTGGCACAGGGTCACGAACCGGGTGCGGAGGGTCCGCGGGGTCGGCTGCTCAGACATGACAGTTGCTCCATCGTGTGGGGGGAAGGAACCACACGAGCAGCAACTTTCACACCAGTCACACCGGTTGTGAAGAGTTCGTGAGTAACTACAATGATGTAATTTCCACTCGACACGCCGCCGAACGCGAGATTCCTGAAGTTCTCATCGGCCAGCGCGCCGAATCGTGAGCCCTGGCCCCGCGAAAGAAGCCTTCTGGCCCTCCGAGAGACGTCTCTCGGAGGGCCAGAAGGCTTCTTTCGCGCTGTCAGTTGGAGGAGGCGGCGGCGCGGCGGGCGGCGCGGCGCTGACGGCGCTTGTCGCGCACCTTGCGCAACCGGATCAGCCCGTCGGCGTACAGGACCAGGTCGGAGACGGCCGTGGCCACCGGGTCGGGGGTGCTCCCCCAGTTCGCGGGGCCGACGGAGGCACGCCGCAGCCGGCGCTTGAAGTTCTTGGCGCGCTCCGGCTGGAACAGGCGGCGCGAGCGGCGGTCGACCAGTCGGCGCATCCGCCGCAGGGCGAACGTCGCGGCCTCGAGCAGCTCGGCGTCGGTCGGCGGCTCGTGCCGCTCCTCGACCCCGTGCGACGGGAGCGGGGTCAGCGGCAGGTCGGCGAGGTCGCCGTGGACGCGGACGCCCGAGCCGGCGACGACGTCGCGGATCGCGGCGTTCCAGCGCAGCGCGGCGGCGAGCGTCGGGGGGTCCAGCCGCGCGCGCCGCTCGACCGACCGCCGGCGTCCCAGGGTGTGGTGGCCCAGGTCGTCCTTGACCACCGTGTGGTGGCGGATGCGCTCGATCTCGATGAGCTCGTTGACCCGGCGGACCAGCTCGGCCGACGGGTAGCCCAGGGACTCGTTGGCGTTCTTCCCCGGCTCCGGCGCGGCGGCCGGGTCGACCTGGAGCACCTCGCAGAACAGCTCCCAGAGCCGGTCCCGCGGCGCGTCCGGGCCGGGTACGACGACGACGTGGATCCGCTCGGTCGGCAGCACCGCGCTCCAGGTCCGCAGGATCCGGGCGATGTTGACCGCCTCCTGGAACCGCAGGGCGGTGGGCACCCTCACCCTGCTCAGGACGGCGGCGCCCGCGCCACGGCCGCTCGCCGCCCACCGGAATGCGCGGCGGAATCGCGGCCAGGTCACTGTCCCGCCGCTGGTGACCGTGGTCTGCCACAGGGCCGGTACGACGGCGGCGGTGTCGCGCACCGTCACGACCACCTCGACGTCGCAGTCGGCGAACGACTCGACCGCGCGCCGGGCCTGGCGGCGGTTCGCGAACGCGAAGAACTCCATCGTGAGCAGCGACGTGGGTGTCGGGGCGGCGTGCACGAGGTCGACCACGGCCTGCCAGCGGCCCTCGTTGCGGTGCTGCAGGTCGGCGTCGCCCTTGCCCATCCCGAGCAGGTCCTGCACACCCCACACGACGTCGGCCCAGCGCACCCCGGGCATCGACACCCCGGCGGCCTCGAGCGACTCCCGGTTCCCGTACGCCTTGCCCTGCAGGTACGTCGTCCCGGTCTTCATGGCGCCGATGTGCAGGACGACCCTGCGCCGCACCTCGGATGTCACGACCGTCACTTTAGTGGCTGCACCGGGACCTCCGTCCCGGCCCTCTAGGCTGGGAGACGTGCAGCGATCCCCGACCCAGGCCTCCGGCCGCGCCTGGGGATGGCTGGCCCTCCTGCTCGACGGCTCCGTGACGCCATGGCGGGAGTCGACGGCCACCGCCGAGCCGCGACTCCCGTTCTTCCCCGCCGCGCAACAGCTCGAGTCGCTGCGCCGGCTGAACGTCGCGGCGGCCACCGCCGGTCGGCGCGTCTCCCCCGAGCTCGCCCGCGCGCTGCTCCTCGACGGCATCACCGACCGCAACCGCGGCGACCTCCGCCTGGTCGGCGAGGACGAGTGGCCCTTCGGGCCGCCCGCGGTCCAGCCCAGCCTGCTGCCCGCACGCGACCTGCTGCCCGTGGTGGCCGGACCGCTGGCCCGCCGCCTGGCAGCCCTGCCGGAACGCCGGCCACGGCGACCGCTGCCGCTGGTGCGCGGGGTGCGCCTCGACGGCGACCCGTGGGCGGCCGCGGTGGCCCACCTGCGGCAGACGGCCCGCGGGCGCTCCCGGACGGGGCGTCGCGCGGTGGTCCTCACCGACGACTTCGGCACGGTCGCGCTGCGTGCATGGGGCCACCAGGCGGTCTCGGGTGGCGTGCTGGGCCCACAGGACTGGCTGAGCAACCGGATCCGCCCCGAGGGTCCTCCCCCGGCCCTGCGGCTCGCGAAGCAGGCGCAGCGCGTGGCCGCCGAGGTCGGCGTGCGCCGCACCCTCGTGGTCGTCGGCCCGCTGCCCGTCGCCGGCCTGCCGCCCACGCCCCCGTTCGACCCCGTCGCCGTCGACCTCGCGCGCTGGGTCGGACGGCCGCTCGGCGTGCTGGTCGCCCCCGAGCGCCGACGGCACCTGCTGCTGGAGTCGCTGGTCCCCCAGGCCACCCGCGCGGCCGGGCCGCTGACGGTCCCGGCCCCCTGGCACGACCTGCTCACGGCGTACGCCGAACGCCAGCGGAGCCTGCTGCGCGGCGCCGGATACCCTGTGCTCGGCTCGCTGGACGGGCTGCTCCCGGCGCCCGTCTCGGCCACCGCGTTCCACCGCGATGACGACGTCCTGGACCGGGCGCTGGAACTGCTGCTCGACCCGCAGGGAGGGATGGATCGGTGACCCGCCGCATCCTGGTGCACGTCGGTACGCCGAAGACGGGCACCTCGTACCTGCAGGACGTGCTGCTGCGCAACCGCCGCACGCTGCTCAGCGAGGCCGGGATCCTCTACCCCGCCGACCGCTTCGACGCCCACTTCCTGGCCGCGCTCGACCTCATGCAGCTGCCCTGGGGCGGCCTCGAGGAGCAGGCCATCGGCGCCTGGGACCGGCTCGTCGACCAGGTGCGCTCCACCCCGGAGAGCCGCGCGCACACCGTCATCATCAGCCACGAGATCCTCGCCCGCGCGGGTCGCGCGCAGGTGGACAGGGCGCTGACCTCGCTGGGCCGCGACGAGGGCGTCGAGATCCACGTGATGCTCTCCGCCCGCGACCTGCAGCGCCAGCTGCCGGCGGAGTGGCAGGAGAACGTCAAGCACCGCGCGACGCTGAGCTACCGGCAGTTCCTCGGCCAGGTCACCGACCCGGCCCGCACCGGCCGCGTGGGCTCGTGGTTCTGGGGCGTCCAGGAGATCCCGGACATCCTCGCCCGCTGGGCCGCCGACATCCCGCCGGAGCGGGTGCACGTCGTCACGGTGCCGCCCCCGGGCTCTCCCTCCGGCCTGCTCTGGGAGCGCTTCGTCGAGGCCTTCGGCCTGGACGGCATCGACCTGGAGCTCGGCAGCGATCGCGCGAACCCGTCGCTGGGCGTGCCCGAGACGACGCTCGTACGCCGGATCAACCGGGCCGTCAACGCCGACCTGCAGCCCGCGGACTACCGTCCGCTGGTGCGCGAGCTGCTCGCCCACCAGACCCTGTCGCGGCGCACCTCGTCGCCCCGGCTCTCCGTGCCGCCGTCGCTGCTCCCCTGGGTGCAGGACGTCGAGGCCTCCTGGTGCGCCGAGATCGCCGAGCGCGGCTACCACGTGGTCGGCGACCTCACCGACCTGCAGGGTGCGGGTGCGGCCGGTGACCCCGCGGCATGGGCGGACCCCGACCGGCCCGACGAGGCCGACGTGGCCGACGCGGCCCTCACCGCCATCGGAGCGCTCCTCGGCGAGGCCGCGGAGGCCAGGCACGAGATCGATCGCCTGCGGGCCCAGCTCGTGGAGACCGAGCGCAGCCTGGAGCGGTCCTACCTGCGCCCGACGTACCGGCTGCGCGAGAAGGCGGTGCGCCGGCTCGGCGAGAGCCCGACCGGCCAGAAGGCCCTCAAGGCCTACCGCCACGCGCGCCGGCGCTGAGGACCAGGCGCCGAGGGCTACTCGCCCCCGCCGAAGTCCCCGCCGTCGATGTCGCCGTCGAGGTCCTCGCCGGCGTGCTCGTCGAGGTCGTCCTCGTAGCCGAGGAAGCGGATGCCGTCGTTGGTGGGACCGTCGAAGACCTTCCGGCCCTCCTCCAGCACGATCACGCGGTTGCACATGCTGCGGACCGAGGACGTCGCGTGGCTGACGTACACGATGGTGCAGCCGCTCTCCTTGATCTCGGCCATCTTGGCCATGCACTTCAGCCGGAACGGCCGGTCGCCCACGGCCAGGACCTCGTCGGCCAGGAAGATGTCGGCGTCGACGTGCACGGCGATCGCGAACCCGAGCCGCGCCTGCTGGCCCGAGGAGTAGTGGCCGACCTGGGTGTCGAGCTTCTTCTCCAACCCGGCGAAGTCGACGATCGCGTCGAACTTGCGGGCGATCTCCTTGTCGTTCATGCCGAGGATCGCGGCGTTGAGCATCAGGTTGTCGCGGCCCGTCAGCTGCGGGTGGAAGCCCGCACCCGTCGCGATCAGGCCGGCGATCCGGCCGCGGGTGAGCACCTTGCCGCCGTCGGGACGCATGACGCCGTTGACCATCTTGAGCAGCGTGCTCTTGCCCGAGCCGTTCAGGCCCATCAGGCCGATCGCCTCACCCTGCTCCACCGTGAACGACACGTCGTCCACGGCCTGGAAGGTGTGGCTGGTCTGGACGCCGCGCGCCATGGCGACGGTGATGTCCTTGAAGGTCCGGTGGTAGCGCAGCGTGAAGTTCTTGGTGACGTTCTCGCAGACGATCGAGGTACTCATGTCAGAGCATCTCCGGAATCTTGTTGTCGAGACGGCTGAAGACGAGCTGGGAGATGCCGAGGATGACCAGGCTGACGCCGATCATCACCACGCCCCGGAAGAGCAGGTGGTCCGGCATCTGGGTCGCGACCGTGTAGGCACGGTCGTCGGTGGTACCGACCCAGAACGCCCGCTGGAACAGCACCACGGCCTCGGCGAGCGGGTCGAGCATGTAGTACTTCGCGAACGCGCCGAAGCGCTCGTGCACCATCGAGTACGAGTACATCATCGGTACGCCGAAGCGGACGAACATCAGCAGGACGTTGACGATGTTGCCGAAGTCGCGGAAGAAGACGTTCGCGACGCTGAACAGCAGCGCGGCCGCAAGGCCCAGCACCATGATCAGGACGAGGGCGAGGATGAACGCCAGCACGCCGGCGGGGTCCGGCATCCACCCGGTCGTCAGCGAGGCGATCAGCAGGATCACGACCTGCGGGCCGACGTGGTAGAGCGAGGTCAGCATCGTCGCGACCGGGAACATCTCGCGTGGCATCGCCATCTTCTGCACGATGGTCCGGTTCCGCACGATCGACCGGGTGCCGGCGCCGAAGGTCTCGGTGAAGAAGTGCACGATGACCAGGCCCGCGAACAGGTGGATCGCGAAGTGCTGGACGTCCTTGTGCAGGTTGAAGATCATGCCCATCACGACCCAGTACGTCACGAAGTGCGCGAACGGGTTGATGTAGGACCACAGCAGGCCCAGGAACGAGCCCTGGTAGCGGGCGCTGATCTCCCGGCGTACGAGCAACCGCAGCAGGTAGCGGCGGTGGAACACCCCGACC
>DATFHM010000362.1:0-6487 GCA_035248385.1 Nocardioides sp.
GCACCCTCGACGATGGTGGTCTCGTCCTTGGTGATGACGACCTTGCGGGCCTGGCCGAGCAGCTCCAGACCGGCGGTCTCCAGCTTGAGGCCGACCTCCTCGGAGATGACCTGGCCACCGGTCAGGATCGCGATGTCCTGCAGCATGGCCTTGCGGCGGTCACCGAAGCCCGGGGCCTTGACGGCGACGGACTTGAAGGTGCCACGGATCTTGTTGACGACCAGGGTCGACAGCGCCTCGCCGTCGACGTCCTCGGCGATGATGACCAGCGGCTTGCCGGACTGCATGACCTTCTCGAGCAGGGGCAGCAGGTCCTTGACGTTGCTGACCTTGGAGTTGGCGATGAGGACGTAGGGGTCCTCGAGCACGGTCTCCATGCGCTCCGGGTCGGTGACGAAGTACGCCGAGATGTAGCCCTTGTCGAACCGCATGCCCTCGGTGAGCTCCAGGTCGATGCCGAACGTGTTCGACTCCTCGACCGTGATGACGCCCTCCTTGCCGACCTTGTCCATCGCCTCGGCGATGGCGTCGCCGACGGTGGTGTCGCCACCGGCGGAGATGGTGGCGGTCGCCGCGATCTGCTCGCGGGTCTCGACGTCCTTGGCCTGGGCGAGCAGCTGCTCGGTCACCGCGGCCACGGCGGCCTCGATGCCGCGCTTGAGGCCCATCGGGTTCGCACCCGCGGCCACGTTGCGCAGGCCCTCCTTGACGAGCGCCTGGGCGAGGACGGTCGCCGTCGTCGTACCGTCACCGGCGACGTCGTCGGTCTTCTTCGCGACCTCCTTGACCAGCTCGGCGCCGATCTTCTCGTAGGGGTCCTCGAGCTCGATCTCCTTGGCGATGGACACACCATCGTTGGTGATCGTGGGGGCACCCCACTTCTTCTCGAGGACGACGTTGCGGCCCTTCGGGCCGAGGGTGACCTTGACGGCGTCGGCGAGGGTGTTCATACCCCGCTCGAGACCGCGACGGGCCTCCTCGTTGAAAGCAATCAGCTTCGGCATTGCCTGGCGATCCTTCACTGGGAAGTTCGGTGGTCCGGAGCGGCGGGTTGCCCGCGACGGCCAGGTACGTGCGCCCGACGAACCCTTTCTCGCCGGCCCCACGAACCTCAATCCCGACGGTCCGGTGGTGGCACTCTCATGCTGAGAGTGCCAGCGTCATGTTTAGCACTCGCCCCCAGAGAGTGCAAGGCCGGCCCGGGTGGCGGCAGGGCCTCAGAGGACCTTCTCGAGGCGGGCGAACCGGAGGTCGTCGCGCAGCGGGCGGCCGAACCGCTCGTCGCCGTACGGGAACGGCTCGAACTCGCCGGTACGCCGGTAGCCCCGCCGCTCGTAGAACGCGATGAGGTCCTCGCGCTGCTCGATCACGGTCATCTCCATCCGGGCGGCGCCCCACTCCTCCCGCGCGACGCGCTCGGCCTCGGCCATCACGACCTTGCCCAGCCCGCCGCCCTGGGTGTCGGGCCGCACCGCGAACATGCCGAAGTACGCCGCGTCGCCGCGCGGCTCGAGCTGGCAGCAGGCGACGAGCCGGTCGTCACGCTCGGCGAGGAGCAGGCGGCCGGTGGACGAGCCGACGATCTCGCGCACGGCGTCCGCGTCGGTGCGCTGCCCCTCGAGCAGCGCCGCCTCGGTCGTCCACCCCACTCGGCTGGAGTCGCCGCGGTAGGCCGACTCGACGAGCGCGACGACCGCCGGCACGTCCTCCGTCCGGGCGGCGCGGAAGGTCAGCGCGGGCGCGGCATCCGTGGTCACGCGGCCATCGTACGAACGGTCCGCAACGCTCAGCGCTGCTCGATCTCCTCGGGGAGCGGCTCGACGGGTGCCGGGTCGGCCTCGGCCGGCTCGGCCACCTCGGGCGCGAGGTGCCCGAACGGCGCCTCCTCCTGCATCCCGAGCGCGGTCAGGATCGAGGGCAGCAGCGCCTTCGCCGTACGCCGGTAGCCCAGCGCGCTGGGATGGAACCGGTCGACGCTGAACATCTCCTCCGGGTCCTTGACGAACATCGGACCCACGACGTGGGCCAGCGAGACCGCGTGGGCACCGCCCTCGACCGCGGCCACCGCCTGCGCCGCGGCCAGCTGGCGCGAGAGCCGCGAGCCGATCGAGCGGAGCGGCTGCGGCACCGGCCGGACCGCCCGCAGGTCGGGGCAGGTGCCGACGACGACCTCCGCGCCGCGGGCCCGCATCCGCCGGATCGCCTCCTCGAGGTACGCCACCGACTTCGCGACCGGGACCCGGTGGGTCACGTCGTTGCCGCCGATCACGATGACCACCACGTCGGGCGCGTAGTCGTGCGGCAGGCTGTCGATCTGCTCACCGAGCGCCGAGGACTCCGAGCCGACGATCGCCGCGGTGCGCAGGCGCACCGACCGGTGCGTGTGCTTGGCCAGGCCCTTGGCCAGGCGCGCGCCGAGCGTGTCCTTGCGTCGCTCGGCCCCCAACCCGGCGGCGATCGAGTCGCCGAGCATCAACAGGTCGAGGCGGTCGCCGTACGCCGGCTTCCAGGTCCTGTCGGCGTCGATGGCGTCCTCGCCGAGCGGCTTCCCGATGGCACGCCGGGCGATGGCGGCCTGGCGGCGCAGCAGCTCGCGCGCGCCGCCGACGGTGAGGACGGCGCCGGCGGTGAGGACGCCGGCGGAGAGCAGCCCGGAACGAACACGCGACATGTTCATCTTTCTGACAGATCAGGCTGAACGGATG
Organism: Nocardioides sp.; assembly: GCA_035248385.1. Lineage (GTDB taxonomy): Bacteria > Actinomycetota > Actinomycetes > Propionibacteriales > Nocardioidaceae > Nocardioides. The sequence continues at coordinate 2,706 of DATFHM010000362.1, forward strand.
CCGACTTCGAGGTGGCCCGCGGTGGTCCGGATGCGGCGACGGTGGAAGAACAGCGCTACCGACCGTCGACGACGACCGTCGGCTCGTGGGTCACCGGGAAGGCGACCGACGCGGCGATGAAGCAGTTCTCGCTCGCCTCGTGGTGGATCGCCTGCGCGACCTCGACCATCGAGGCGTCGGCGACGGTGACCCGCGGCCGCAGCACGACCGAGGTGAACCGGCCGCCCTGACCGACCTGCTCCATGGTGCCGACCGGCGCGTCGTCGTACGCCGTCACCACGATGCCGTGGTTGACCGCGGAGTGCAGGTAGGACAGCAGGTGGCACTGGCTCAGCGCGGCGACGAGCAGCTCCTCGGGGTTCCAGCGGTCGGCGTCGCCGCGGAAGGTCGGGTCGGCCGAGCCGAGCAGGTCGGCCTTGCCGTCGGCGCGGAGCAGCACATTGCGGCCGTAGTCGCGGTAGCCGGTGGTGCCGGAGCCCTTGTTGCCCTGCCACTGGACGGTGAGGGTGTAGCGGTGGTCGGTCACGCGCCCATTGTCCGACAGACCACCGAATGAGAACACGTTCTACTAGAGTCGGTGCATGGTGACCGAGCGCCCCCTCAACCTCGCGGACGTCTTCGAGGCGATCGCCGATGCCGTGCCCGACCGCCCCTGCGTGGTCACGATGGACCGGACCTACACCTACGCCGAGATCGACGAGCGCGCGACGCGGCTGGCCAACGCGCTGATCGACCTCGGCGTCCAGCCCGGCGAGCACGTCGCCGTCCACTCGGCGAACCGGATCGAGTGGGTCGACGCGTTCTACGGCTGCCTCAAGGCGCGGGCCGTGCCGATCAACATCAACTTCAAGTACCTCCACGACGAGCTGGCCTACCTCTACGACAACGCCGACTGCGTGCTCGCCGTGATCGCACCCGAGCACGTTGACGCCGTCCGCGCGGTCGACCCGGCGACGCTGCGGTCGATGCTCGTCCTCGGCGAGGAGTACGACGCCGCGCTGGCCGCCGCCTCGACCGACCGGGCCCTCGGCGGCCGCGCCGCCGAGCGGCGACCCGACGACCACTACGTCCTCTACACCGGCGGGACCACGGGCAACCCCAAGGGCGTCGTCTGGCGCAACGACGACCTGATCCGCGCCGCCCTCAACTCGGCCCGCTTCGGCGCCCCGATCACCTCGGTCGAGGCGCTCGGCGCGGAGGCCGCCGCCAACGAGAACCCGATGACGCTGCTCGCCTGCGGCCCGATGATGCACGGCGGCAGCCAGTGGATCCTGGGCAACGGCCACGTCGCGGGCTACACCATCGCGCTCTACACCGAGCCGAGCTTCTCGGCGAGCGGCGTCCTCGACCTGGTGCAGCACGCCGGGGTGAACTCGCTGACCTTCCTCGGCGACGCGATGGGCCGGCCGGTGGCCGAGGCGATACTGGCCGAGCCCAACCGCTGGGACCTGTCGTCGCTGGCCGCGGTCTCCAACGGCGCCGCTCCCCTGTCCGACGGTGTGCGCGCCGAGATCCGCCGCGCCCTGCCGGGCCGGTTCATCCTCGACACCTACGGCGCGTCCGAGTCGGGCGCGACCGCCTCACGCGTCGACGACGGCAGCGAGGGAGCGGCCGGCGCGCCGCGGTTCGACGCGGGCGACGACGTGCGGGTCTTCACCGCCACGTTCGAGCCGGCTGCCGTCGGCGAGGAGGGCCTGCTCGGGCGCTCCGGCCCGATCCCGCTCGGCTACTACAAGGACCCGGTGAAGACGGCCGCCACGTTCAAGGAGATCGACGGCCGGCGCTGGTCGATCCCCGGCGACGCCGCCCGGCTGGAGCCCGACGGCTCGATCACGGTGCTGGGCCGCGGCTCGGTCTGCATCAACACCGGCGGCGAGAAGGTGCACCCCGAGGAGGTCGAGGCCGTCCTGCTGCGGCACGAGGACGTCTTCGACGCGGTCGTGGTCGGCGTACCCCATGAGCGGTGGGGGCAGCAGGTCACCGCGCTCGTGCAGGCCCGGCCGGGCGCGACGGTCTCCGCCGACGACCTCCGCGACCACTGCCGCGCGCTGATCTCCAACTACAAGGTGCCGAAGGTCGTGCTGTTCGTCGACGAGGTGCCGCGCACCCCGGTCAGCAAGGTCGACTACCCCGCCAGCTCGGAGCTGGCCCGCAAGCTGCTGGCCTGAGACGCGAAGCACCTGACCAACGCGTCGGTTTCCGGCTTCGGAACCAACGCGTTGGTCAGGTACGACGGAGTCTCAGACGATGCCGGCGGCCGTGAAGGCGTCGTACGTCGGGGCGATGGTGGCCGCCGCACCGACCTGACCCGAGATCGCGTCGAGCGTCTTGAGGCCGTGGCCGGTGTTGATGACGACGGTCTCGAGCGTCGGGTCCAGGACGCCGGTCTCCACGAGCTTCTTCGTGACGGCGACGGTGGTGCCGCCGGCGGTCTCGGTGAAGATGCCCTCGGTCCGGGCGAGCAGCACGATGCCGGCGCGGATCTCGTCGTCGGTGACCTCCTCGACCGCACCGCCGGTGCGCCGGGTGATGTCGAGGACGTAGATGCCGTCGGCCGGGTTGCCGATCGCGAGGGACTTGGCGATGGTGTCCGGCTTGACCGGGCGGATCGCGTCCACGCCGGCCTTGTACGCCGTCGACACCGGGTTGCAGCCCGTCGCCTGGGCGCCGAAGACCTTGTACGGCTTGTCCTCGACGAGACCGAGCTTGATCAGCTCCTGGAAGGCCTTGTCGACCTTGGTCAGCTGCGAGCCGGAGGCGACCGGGATGACGACCTGGTCGGGCAGGCGCCAGCCGAGCTGCTCGGCGATCTCGTAGCCCAGCGTCTTGGAGCCCTCTGCGTAGTAGGGGCGGACGTTGACGTTGACGAACGCCCAGCCCTCCTCCTCGGCCGCGATCTCCTGGGCGAGCTTGTTGACGTCGTCGTAGTTGCCGTCGACCGCGACGAGCTTCTCGGTGAAGATCGCCGAGTTGACCTGCTTGGGCTGCTCGAGGTTGCTCGGGATGAACACCACGGTCGGGATGCCGGCGCGGGCACCGGCGGCGGCGACGGCGTTGGCCAGGTTGCCGGTCGAGGGGCAGGCGAAGACCTTCGCGTCGAGCTCGCGGGCGGCCGAGAGGGCGCAGGCGACGACGCGGTCCTTGAAGGAGTTCGTCGGGTTGGTGGAGTCGTCCTTGACCCAGAGCTTCTCGATGCCGATCGCCTTGCCGAGGTTGTGCGCCTCGAGCAGGCGGGTGAAGCCGGGCTCCATGTTGGGCGACTCTGCGATGTCGGTGGGCACCGGCAGCAGGGCCTGGTAGCGCCAGATGTTGCGGGGGCCGGCCTCGATCTCCTCGCGGGTGATGGCCGGGAAGTCGTAGGCGATCTCCAACGGGCCGAAGCACTCCGGACAGGCGTAGAACGGGCCGAGGTCGATCTGGTGGCCGCACTCGCGACACGCCAGCGCGGTGGCGTTGCCGAAGGCCCCGGGGCGGGGGCCGGCGGTCGTCCCGGCGGAGTCGGAGGCGGTCTCGGTCACAGCGGCGCTCATGGGGGTCCTCTCTCTCATCTGCCCGGGCGGACCCCTCTGGTCCGCCTGGTCGGAATTGGCACCGAATTCCCGCGTCCGAACCGTGTGGTTCGGGAGGTTCGCGGCGGTTGCCGGGACGTCGTCGGGCCGTTCCCTCAGTCCCTCTGGATGAGCACGCTCAGACTACGGGGAGGTTGCCATGGCACCGAATCCAAATCTCGCATGTCAGGACGAAGGTCCACATGTCGAGATCAGGCGCTGGCGAGCCGCTCG
>DATFHM010000363.1:0-4282 GCA_035248385.1 Nocardioides sp.
GACGGCTCCGCGAAGGGCGGCATCGTCGTCGCGGTGCAGCGCCAGCTCGGCGTACCGGTCAAGCTGGTGGGCCTGGGCGAGGGCCCCGACGACCTGGCGCCGTTCGACCCGGCCGCCTTCGTCGACGCGCTCCTGGGGTGAGCCGTGGCCGGTTAACCGGCTCGTAACAAAGGCTCACAGACGTTTCTTCACCGAAACAAGTCACTGCCTGACGCGAAACTTCACGCCTTCACTGTTGGCGCAACGGCGGCAAACCCTTGCCGCAGCTGAAAGTGGAGGTCCCATGGACAACGGCTATTACGCCTGGATGATCGTGGCTACGGCCCTCGTCCTCATGATGACCACGCCCGCACTGGCACTGTTCTACGGCGGTATGACCCGCGCGAAGAGCGTGCTCAACATGATGATGATGTCGTACCTCGCCATGGGTGTCATCGGCATCGTCTTCGTGCTCTGGGGCTGGTCGATGGGGTGGGGTGGCGACGGTGCCGGCAACCTGAACGGCAAGCTGATCGCGAGTCCCTTCTCGATGTGGGAGCTGCACGGCGTCTCGCCGAGCAACTACATCTACGTGCTGTTCCAGCTGACGTTCGCGGCGATCACCGCAGCGCTGATCTCCGGCTCCATCGCCGACCGCGTGAAGATCTCCTCCTGGATCGTCTTCATCGTCGGGTGGGTGACGCTCGCCTACTTCCCGATCGCCCACAACGTCTGGGCCGGCGGCTGGCTGTACAAGCACTTCCCGAACCTCGACTACGCCGGCGGCACGGTCGTCCACATCAACGCCGGTATCGCCGGCGGTATCCTCGCCCTGATCATCGGCAAGCGGATCGGCTTCAACAAGGACCCGATGAGGCCGCACAACCTGACGCTCACGATGATCGGCGCCGGTCTGCTGTTGTTCGGCTGGTACGGCTTCAACGTCGGCTCGATCGTCTTCACCTCGGACTCCCTCAAGGACCCGGCGACGTTCGCCGCGCAGTTCCAGGCCGAGACCGGCGCGACCTTCATGAACACCTCGCTCGCCACCATGGCGGCGATGCTCGCCTGGCTCGTGGTCGAGCGCCTCCTGCACGGCAAGGCCACCTCGCTCGGTGCCGCCTCCGGTGTCGTCGCGGGCCTCGTCGCGATCACCCCGTCGTGTGGCGCGGTCGACATCAACGGCGCGCTGATCATCGGCGTCGGCGCTGGTGTGCTCTGCGCACTGGCGGTGAACCTGAAGTACAAGATCGGCCTGGACGACTCGCTCGACGTGGTCGGCGTGCACCTCACCGGCGGTATCTTCGGCGCCCTCGCCATCGGCTTCGTCGGCACTCGCACCGGCTCGCCGCAGGGAGCCGACGGGTTGTTCACCGACCAGAACGGCAACCTGATGAACGGCCTGTTCCACGGTGGCAACCTGACGCTGCTCGGCCACCAGGGCGCGGGAGTTCTGTTCACGCTGGTCGTGTCGGGCGTCGTCACCGCTGTGCTCGGCCTGCTCATCAAATACACTCTGGGATGGCGCATCACCGAAGAGGCCGAGGTCGAGGGCATCGACGGCGACCAGCACGGTGAGTCCGCCTACGACATCGCAGCCGGATCGGGGATCCTCGCATGAAGCTCGTCACCGCAGTCATCAAGCCGCACAAGTGGGAAGACGTCCGGGAGGCTCTCGAGACCTTCGGCGTGACCGGTATGACGGTCAGCGAGGTCAGCGGCTACGGCCGCCAGAATGGCCACACCGAGGTCTACCGGGGAGCCGAGTACGACATCGCGCTCGTCCCCAAGATCCGGATCGAGATCGTGGTCGACGACCAGGACGCCGAGGACATCGTCGGCCTGATCGTCAAGACCGCGCAGACCGGCCGGATCGGCGACGGCAAGGTCTGGGTCAGCCCGATCGAGACCGTCGTCCGGGTCCGCACCGGCGACACGGACTCGGCAGCTCTCTGATCCGAGACCGCCGGACTTGCTAACACCCCTGTGCGAGTCCTGTTACATGCCCGTAACAGGACTCGCACAGGGTTTGCGCATGACGAATCCCGGAGTGGCCGCTGGCGACACCGCCTGGATGCTGGCAGCGAGCGCCCTGGTGCTCCTGATGGTGCCGGGCCTGGCCTTCTTCTACGGCGGCATGGTGCGCGCCAAGAGCGTGCTGAACATGATGATGATGGTGTTCGGTGCCCTTGCCGTGGTGACCGTCGTGTGGGTGCTGGTCGGCTACTCGCTGGCGTTCGGCAAGGACGTCGGTGGCGGCCTGATCGGTGACCCGACCCAGTTCCTCGCGTTCAAGGGGATGCTCGACCCGGTCGAGGGGGCGTCGTACCCCTCGACGCTGTTCGCCATGTTCCAGGGCCTGTTCGGCGTGGTCACGGTGGCGCTCATCGCGGGCGCGATCGCGGACCGCACCCGGTTCGGCACCTGGCTGATCTTCTGCGGCATCTGGACCGTGGTCGTCTACGCGCCGGTGGCGCACTGGATCTTCGCCGCCGGCAGCGGCTGGATGACCGCGAAGCTGCACGCCCTCGACTTCGCCGGCGGTACGGCGGTCGAGATCAACTCCGGCGCCGCCGGGCTGGCCGCCGCACTCGTCCTCGGGCAGCGGGTCGGCTTCGGGCGCGACCCCATGAAGCCGCACAACCTGACCCTGGTCATGATCGGCGCGGGCCTGCTCTGGTTCGGCTGGTTCGGCTTCAACTCCGGCTCGGCCCTGGCCGCCAACAACACCGCCGCGATCGTCTTCGTCAACACCCTGCTCGCGGGCTGCACCGGCCTGCTGGCCTGGCTCGGCATCGAGCGCTGGCGCGACGGCCACGCCACCTCCTTCGGCGCGGCATCCGGCGCGGTGGGCGGCCTGGTCGCGATCACCCCGGCGTGCGGCTACGTCACGCCGCTCGGCGCGATGGCGGTCGGCCTGGTCGCCGGCACCGTCTGCGCGCTCGCGGTCGGGCTCAAGTACCGCTTCGGGTACGACGACTCCCTGGACGTCGTGGGCGTCCACCTGGTCGGCGGCCTGGTCGGCACGATCCTGATCGGCCTGCTCGCGGAGCGGCGGGTCGCCGGCCTGGACGGCCTGTTCTACGGTGGTGGCGCCGACCAGCTGGTCAAGCAGCTCGTCGCCGCGGGTGCCGCTCTGGCGTACTCCTTCGTCGTCACCGGCCTGGTCGTGTGGCTGCTGGAGAAGACGATCGGCTTCCGCATCGACGGTGAGCACGAGGTGGCCGGCGTCGACCTGATCATCCACGCGGAGGCGGCGTACGACCTGCACGTCGCCGGCGCGCGCCCGCACTTCAGCGGTAGCGGACTCCACTGACCCTGGCCTGACGAACGGACCGATGTGACAGCAGCTGACCGCCTGGAGCGCACCGAGCGCGCCGACCAGCTCTGCATCTCCGCCTACGAGCAGGTGGGAGGCCCGGACACCGGGTTCGCGCTGGTGGCGGTCGGTGGCTACGGCCGCGGCGAGCTCGCGCCGTACTCCGACCTGGACGTGGTCCTGGTCGCCGACGAGGGCGCCGACGACGCGCTGTTCAACGACCTCGGCTCCTCGCTCTGGTACCCGCTGTGGGACTCCGGCCAGCAGATCGACCACTCGGTCCGCAGGCTGCCGGAAATGCTCGCCGCCGCCCAGGAGGACCTGCGCGTCGCGGCCGGCCTGCTCGACATCCGGCACGTCGCCGGCGACCCGAACCTCACGCTGCGGGCCCGCTCGCTGCTGCTCGCGCAGTGGCGCCGCCAGGCGCGCGAGCGGCTGCCCGCGCTCGAGGAGCTGACCAAGGCCCGGCACGCCCGGGTCGGCGAGCTCGCGCACCTGTCGGTGCCCGACCTCAAGGAGGCCGAGGGCGGTCTCCGGGACGCGACCGTTCTCAACAGCCTGGTCGCGACCTGGCTGGTGGACGTCCCGGCCGCCGACCTGCAGCGCTGCCGCGGTCAGCTGCTCGACGTGCGCGACGCCCTGCACGCGGTGGCCGAGCGCAGCACCGACCGGGTCACCCCCGAGTACTGGTCGGGCCTCGCCGAGCTGCTCGAGCTGCCCGACCAGGCGGCCGCGCAGCGGCACGTGCGCGAGCTCGGCCGGCGGATCACGCACCTGTCGCGGCTGGCGTGGCGGCGTACCGACGACGTGCTGCGCCGGGGACGCGCGGGTGCCTCGCGGCGGCCCGAGCTCGCACCCGTGGCGCCGGGCGTGGCCCTGTCGCGCGACGAGATCACCCTCGCGGCCGGCGCCCAGCCGTCCCGTGACCCGGTGCTGCTGCTGCGCGCGGCCGCCGAGGCCGCCACCCGCGACGCGGTGCTCGCG
>DATFHM010000364.1:0-6589 GCA_035248385.1 Nocardioides sp.
GGCGTCGCCGATGGCGACCTCGACGGTGGCCACGCGGCCGACCTCGGTGTCGCTGACGTCGACGAGCTCGGCGCTGATCGCGGGAGCGACCGGCGCGGCCGGGACCTCACCGGTGAAGGAGTGGTCGAGGTGGACGAGGTCCAGGAAGCCCTCCGCCACGTCGGGACGGGCCGACAGGGTGGCGAACACGGTCGGCCAGGCGAGGCCGACGAGGACGTCCGGGACGGCGTCGACGCGGGTGCCGCCGACCGCGGTGACCGCGGCGTGGGCGTTGACCAGGGCGTCGGTCAGCTCGGTGGTGCCGCCCGCGGCGAGCGCGAGCAGGGCACGCATGGCCTCGGCGGGCTCGTCCACGATGATCGCGGCGCCGGTGGCGGCGTCGCCCGCCAGCAGCCGCAGGCGCAGCTCGCCCCGCTCGAGCGGGACGGTCAGCACGCCGTGGTCGCCCTCGATCACGAGGGCGGCGCCGGTCTCGAGGTTGTCGGCACGGTCGGCCGAGACGGTCCAGGAGCCGATGCGACGCAGCGGGTTGACGACGGTCCGGCCGGCCCAGACGGCGTCCGGAGCGGCGAGGAGCACGCCGAGCAGGCCGGTGGCGCCCTCGAGGCGGCGACGGCCGGGGACGTCGATGACGGCCTCGTCGACCGCGTCGACGACGGCGGCCTCGAACCGGTCGAGCAGCTCCGCGACGGGCTCGTCGGCGCGGGTGATGCCGGCGACGGCGACCGGGCCGGGGATGACCGCGACGGCGTCGGCCGGGTAGCGGGCGTCGTGGGCCTGCCACAGCGAGTCGGAGCGGTACCAGCGACGGACGTCGCCGTCGAGCACGGGCACGAACGGCACGGGCTTGCCCGGGCGGGCGCACACGTCGAGGAAGAACGCCCGGTCGGCCGGGTGCAGCAGCACCTCGGCGGCGGCCGGGTAGGCACCGAGCAGCACCTCGAGGGCGGCGGCGCCGTCCTCGACGTCGGCCGGGGCCGCGAACAGGGTCGGGATGTCGCCGTGGTCGGCCTCGGCGAGGCGGGCCTCGGCGCGCTGCAGCAGCTCGTGGAAGCGGTCGCGGATCGTGACGTCGAGCCACTCCGGGGTGCCGCCGAGCTCGAGGAACCGGGCCAGCCACTCGCCGTACGTCATCGCGGTCACGTCGCCGAAGAACGGCTTCGCGGTCAGGGCGAGCGCGGCCTCGATCTCGTCGCGACGCTCGGCCACGGCCTCCGCGTCACCGGCGACCTCGTCGAGCAGCCGGCCGCAGCGGGCGGCCGCGTTGTCGATCTCGTGGATGTCGGCGCCGAGCTGGCTGCGACCGGAGGTGACTCCCCCGCTGACCTCGCCGGCCTTGACCCACTGGTCGGTGCCGGGGGTGTCGACGAGCAGCTGCTTGACCTGCGGCGACGTGGTCGCCTCGAGCGTGGCCATGGCGGCGGTGCCGACGAGGATGCCGTCGAGGGGCATACGCGGCTCGCCGTACTGCTCGCTCCAGGCGCCGCTGATGTAGCTGGCCGCGACCTCGGGCGTGCCGATGCCGCCACCGACGCAGACCACGACGTTGTCGCGGCGGCGCAGGAGGGCGTAGGTCGCCAGGAGCAGGTCGTCGAGGTCCTCCCACGAGTGGTGGCCACCAGCCTTGCCGCCCTCGATCTGGACGATGACGGCGGTCGGCGCGACGGCGTCGGCGATCTTGAGGACCGACTTGATCTGGGCGACGGTGCCGGGCTTGAAGACGACGTACTCGATGCCGCCCTCGCGCAGCTCCTCCACCAGCGCGGCCGCCTCGTCGAGCTCGGGGACGCCGGCGGTCACGATGACCGCGTCGAACGCCGCACCGGCCGCGCGGGCCTTGGGGACGAGTCGCTGCGAGGCGACCTGGAGGCGCCACAGGTAGGGGTCGAGGTAGAGCGAGTTGAACGCGGCGGTGCGGCCCTCGTCGAGGAGCTCGCCGAGGCGCGCGACGTTCTCGTTGAACACCGGCTCGGTGACCTGGCCGCCACCGGCGAGCTCGGCCCAGTGGCCGCCGTTCGCGGCCGCGGCGACGATGGCCGGGTCGACGGTCGTCGGGGTCATGCCCGCGAGCAGGATCGGCGAGCGACCGGTGAGGCGGGTGAACGCGGTCTCGGCGTGCACCCGGCCGTCCGGCGTACGGACCACGGCGGGGGCGAAGCGCGCCCAACCACGCGGCGGCTGCGGGGCGGCACCGACCACGGTCAGCTCACGCAGGCCCCTGGGGGTGGCCGGCGCCAGCATGCCGATGCCGTACGCCGCCGCGAGCTCGTGGGTGAAGCCGGAGATCAGGTCGCTGGGACCGAGGTCGACGAGCCAGCGGGCGCCGGCGTTCGCGACGCGGGCGACCTCGGCGGGCCAGTCGAGCGGCTCGACCAGGATGGTGCGCGCGAGACGCTCGGCGCGGTCGACGTCGAGGCCGGCCTTGCCGGCCCAGTCGCGGACGAGCGCGACGGCGGCCTCCATCTCGGGGTGGTGGAACGCGGCGCCGGCGCTGATCGGCTCGGCGACGACGCCGTCGGGCAGCGCGTCCTGCAGCCGGGCGAGGCCACGCGCGGTGCCGGAGACGACGGTGCTGGTGCGACCGTTGCGGACGTTGGCGACGAGGCGGCTGGAGGCCGGGAGGGTCGCGATGATCTCGGCGACCTCGGCCTGCGGCAGCGTGACGTGGAGCATGGTCTCCCCCGCCAGGCCGGCGCCGGGCGCGACCCGCTGGGAGGCGGCACCGAGGAGGCGGGCGAGGGCCAGGACCTCGGCCTGCTCGGCACCCTCGACGATCTCGACGCCGAGCAGACCCTGCGAGTGACCGATCGCAGCGACCGCACCACGCGGGTCGAGGCCGAGGTGGCGCACGGCGCGCAGCGCCGCGGCCTGGGTGAGCAGCACGCCCGGGAGGGCGTACGCCGGCTGCAGCCGGGCCTCCGCGTCCGGGATCGCCGGCGCGGAGACGCCGGTGGCGTCCTCGTCGTCGACGTCGACCGAGGCCGAGGACGCGGCCAGGTGCGCGTCGACCCAGCGCAGCGGCGTGAACGCCTGCGCGGTCGGGCCCATCTCCTCGAGCACCGGCGCGAGCAGCGCGTCGCTCGCGACGACCAGCGCGTTCAGGTCGAGCGCGTGGGTGCGGATCAGGTCCGCGAGGGACACCAGCCAGTCAGCACCCTGGCCGCCGAAGCCCACGGCGTACGGGGTTCCGGCGGCGAGGCGGTCCAGCAGGCGCTTGGGTCGCCCCCCGGCACTGGCGTCGACCGAGCCGTTCTCGGCGGCGTGGTCGTGGAGGGCGGGGTGGGCGCTGGCGTCGATGGCGTCACTGGTCACGGGGACCATGAGATCAGAACATGAGGCAATCCTCAAATCTTTTGTGAGGAGTTTCTCATGTTTTTACATGCTTGTTGCCTGGCGACTCCCGGACGTCACACGAGCGGGCATCGGAGGGGGTTCACAGCCGGGTCCACTGCTCCAGCACGACGAGCGTCTTCGTGCTGGAGATCTGCGGGCCGGCGCGCAGCTGACCCACGACGCGGCGCAGGTCCTCGACGCCGTCGACGCGGATCCGGAGCAGCGCGTCGGGGTCCCCCGCGAGGGTCAGCACCTCCTGGACCTCGGGGATGCCGGCGACGTGCTCGCGGATCTGGGCGAGGTCCAGGTCGTCGGCGTACTGGAGCTCGGTGATCGCCTCGATGCCACCCGTGATCCGGCCGTGGTTGACCTGGATCGTGTAGCGCTCGATGACGCCCAGCTTCTCCAGGCGGGCGATCCGGCGCTGCACCGGTGCCACGGTCAGGCCGACGGCCTGCGCGATGTCGCGCAGCGGGCGCCGGGCGTTCTCGCGCAGCAGGTCGAGGATCGCACGGTCGGTGGCGTCGAGGACGGCAGGTTCGCTCACGCAACAAATACTAACCCCGCCTGCCGGTCTGTTGCTCCTCGAAGGGCATGAAGGTCGTGCAGGTTGCGGATCGTCGCCAAAGCCGACGACGGCCGTTGTGACCCGGCCCACCCAGGGAGGATGCTCGTGCGCGTGACCGAGCTGCTGAACCGCGCCTCCGAGCCGGCCGTGCCCTCCGCGCCGTACGACCTCGCCGACCGGTTCCGGGTGGCCGCTCCCCCGGTGCTGCTGACCGGCGTCCAGGCCATCGCCCGCCTCCTGGTCGAGCACCGCGCCCTGGACCGGCGCCGCGGCCTGCACACGGCGTCCTTCGTGTCCGGCTACCAGGGCAGCCCGCTCGGCGGCCTGGACCGGATGCTCGCCGACATGCGCGACGTGCTCGACGAGAACGACATCCGCTTCGTGCCCGGCCTCAACGAGGAGCTCGCCGCCACCGCCGTGTGGGGCAGCCAGGTCGAGCTGCCCACCGAGACGCAGCGGTACGACGGGGTCACGGGGTTCTGGTACGGCAAGGGACCGGGCGTCGACCGGGCGACCGACGCGCTCCGCCACGCCAACATGTACGGCGTCAACCGCCGCGGCGGCGCCGTGCTGCTCGTCGGTGACGACCCCGCGTCGAAGTCGTCGACCGTCCCGGCCGTCAGCGAGCGGTCGCTGGCCGCGCTCGGCATCCCCGTGCTGTTCCCGCGCAACGCCACCGAGATCGTCACCCTCGGCCTGCACGCCATCGAGATGTCGCGCGCCTCGGGCTGCGTGGTCGCCCTCAAGATCGTCGCCGACGTGGCGGACGGCGCCTGGGTGGTCGACAGCGCCGACATCGACGTCACCCCGGTGCAGCCCGACATCGAGTGGAACGGCCACCCCTACGCCTACACGCAGAGCCCGATCGTCCTGCGCCCCGCGATGATCGTCGGCGCCGAGGCCGAGCTGGTCGGACCGCGGACCGCGCTCGTGCACGACTACGCCGCCCGCAACGACCTCAACGTCACCGACGTCGACCCGGCCGGCGCCCGCCTCGGCCTGGTCGCCTCGGGCAGCTGCTACGACTCGCTGCGCCAGGCCCTCACCGACCTCGGCGTCACCGAGTCGGCGCTGGAGGACGCGGGGATCCGGGTGCTCCGGATGGGCATGATGAGCCCGGTCGAGCCGGCCGCGATCCGCCGCTTCGCCGAGGGTCTCGAGGAGATCGTGGTCGTCGAGGACAAGACCTCGTTCATGGAGATGCAGATCCGCGACGTGCTCTATGGCACCGCCGGCGCCCCACGGGTGCTCGGCAAGCTCGACGCGGACGGCCAGCGGCTGATCCCCGCCGACGGCGAGCTCACCGCGGGCCGCCTGCTGGCGCCGCTGCGGCACGCGCTCTCCGGATGGCTCACCGTGACCCCGCCGCCGCGGCCGCGGACCGTGCTGCCGCTGCTGTCGGCCAGCCGGTCGGCGTACTTCTGCAGCGGGTGCCCGCACAACCGCTCGACGGTGCTGCCCGAGGGCTCGCTGGGCGGAGGCGGCATCGGCTGCCACGCGATGGTGACCATCTCCGACCGCCCGGAGAGCGCCGTGACCGGCGTGACCCAGATGGGCGGCGAAGGCGCGCAGTGGATCGGCCAGGCGTGGTTCACCGACGCGAAGCACGTCTTCCAGAACGTCGGCGACGGCACCTACTTCCACTCCGGCCAGCTCGCCGTCCAGGCGTGCATCGCCGCCGGCGTCAACATCACCTACAAGGTGCTCTACAACGACGTCGTCGCGATGACCGGCGCCCAGGACGCCGAGGGCGCGCTGAGCGTGCCGCAGCTGACGCACAAGCTGCACACCGAAGGCGTCGCGAAGATCATCATCTGCGCCGACGAGCCGAAGCGGCACCGCCGGCGCGACCTCGCGCCCGGCACCCTGCTGTGGGACCGCGACCGGCTCGACGAGGCCCAGCGGCTGCTGCGCGACACCCCCGGCGTGACCGTGCTGATCTACGACCAGCACTGTGCCGCCGACGCCCGCCGCCAGCGCAAGCGCGGCGGTCTGCCGGCGCGCACGAAGCGGGTCGTCATCAACGAGGCCGTCTGCGAGGGCTGCGGTGACTGCGGCGCGAAGAGCAACTGCTTGTCGGTCCAGCCGGTCGAGACCGAGTACGGCCGCAAGACCCGCATCGAGCAGACCTCCTGCAACACCGACTACAGCTGCCTGGACGGCGACTGCCCGTCCTTCGTCACCGTGGAGACGGCGCCCCGCAAGCGGCGTACCCCTGCCAAGGCGGCGAAGAAGGGCTACCCGGCCCCGCCCACGGTCGCGCCGACCTCGGCCGAGGACCGCGTCGACACCACGCAGAACGTCTTCATGGTCGGCATCGGCGGCACCGGGATCGTGACCGTCAACCAGGTCCTGGCGACGGCCGCCCTGCGCGCCGGGTACGCCGTGGAGTCGCTCGACCAGACCGGCCTGAGCCAGAAGGCCGGCCCCGTCGTGGGCCACCTGCGGTTCGCCGCGACGGAGCTGGAGCCGGCGAACCGGCTCACGCCCGGCTCGGCCGACTGCTTCCTCGGCTTCGACCTGCTGACGCTCGCCGAGGACCGCAACCTGGTGTACGGCGACGCGGCGAAGACCCGCACGGTCGTCTCGACCAGCCGCACCGCCACCGGCGCGATGGTGCAGGACCCGAGCGTCCAGCACCCCGACGAGGCCGACCTGCTGTCGCGGGTGCGGACCGCGAGCCTGGAG
>DATFHM010000365.1:0-3839 GCA_035248385.1 Nocardioides sp.
CACCCACCTGCGCCCGGTGCGCATCCTGCACCGTCACGGCACCGTCGAGTCCGACCACCTGGACGAGGCGCTGATCCCCGTGATGATCCTGCTGCTGAGCCCGCTGGAGACGGCACTCGCGATCGCCGTCGCGTCGCTCGCGGGCAACATCGCCGCCCGGCGACCGCGGGTCAAGACGGTCTTCAACGTCGGACAGACGGTCCTCGCCGGCATCGCCGGCTGCGCGGTCGCCCGCCTCATCCACGCCGACACCTCGGCACCCCTCGCCCTCGGTGCGGCGGTGGCCTGCGCGATCGGCGGGCTGGTGTTCGCCTTCGTGTCGTCCGCCGCGGTCGCCGGCATCGTCCGGCTGGCCGTCGGCGAGCCCGCGCTCTGGGGGCTGTGGGAGCACTGGCGCACCCGCGGGATCGCCTCGCTCAGCGCGCTGCTGCTCGGACTCGTCGCCGGGGTGGCGGTCCGCGACCACCCGTGGGCCGCCCTGCCCGCGATCGTGCTCGGCTGGACGATCGAGGCGGCGTACGTCGCCGTGGTGGTGCAGCGCCAGGGCCGCCTGGCGGCCGAGGCCCTGCAGCACGGCGTCGTCGCCGTGCGGGCCTCGAGCGAACCGGACGAGGTGCGTGCGCACCTGCTCGCGGCGGCCGCGGATGTGCTGCACTGCCGCGTCGCCGAGTACGTCGCCCGGCACGAGCCGCGCGGCCACGGCGAGCTGCGCGCCCCGATCGACGACGAGACCGACCTGCGCGTCACCGACCGGATCGGCGGGGGGACCTGGATCGACACCGAGCGGGACGCGTTGAACACGCTCGCGACCGTGGGCGCCGAGACCCTGCGGAACGCCCGGCTCGTGGCGCACCTGCGCGCCATCACCGACGCCCAGTCCGAGGGCGTGCTCGCGATCAACGCGGCCGGTGCCGTGATCTTCGCGAACCCCGCCGCCTGCGCGATGGTGGCGCCCGCCGCGGACCTGATCGGCCGCCGCGCCGACGAGGTCTTCACCGTCGAGCGCGGCACCGGGTCGCTCAGCCTCGCCGACCTGTGCGGGTCCTCGGACACGGTCCGCGACGACGACGCGGTGCTGCACGTCGCGGGACGGATGACCCCGGTCGCCCTGACCGCCACCGGTCTCTCCTCACCCCACGCCGGCGCGGTCCTGGTGCTGCACGACATCACCGAGCGCAAGGCGTTCGAGGGGAAGCTGTCCTTCCTGGCCTTCCACGACCCGCTGACCGGCCTGCCGAACCGGCGGCTGTTCCAGGACCGGGTCGAGCACGCGCTGGTGCGGGCCGGCCGGCACCGGACCCGCCACGCGCTGCTCATGCTCGACCTCGACCGGTTCAAGCTCGTCAACGACTCCTACGGGCACCCGATCGGCGACGACCTGCTGGTGCACGTGGCGGCGGTCCTCAGCGGCACGATGCGGCCCGAGGACACCTGCGCCCGGCTGGGTGGCGACGAGTTCGCGATCCTCATCGAGGACATCGGCGACACCCAGGAGGCCGTGACGGCGGCCGAGCGGATCCTCGCCGGCATCGCGGAGGGCACCACGGTCGGTGGCCACGAGGTCTTCGTCAGCGCCTCGATCGGCATCGCGACCACCGACCAGGTGACGTCCCGCGAGGCGCTCGTCGCCGCGGCCGACAGCGCGACGTACGCCGCCAAGGCGGCCGGCAAGGGCACCGTCCGGCTGTTCGCGCCCGCGACCGCCGAGGACCCGCGCGCGCGGCTCGAGCTCGAGACCGCGCTGCGGCGGGCGCTGGACGAGGGCGACTTCGAGCTCTACTTCCAGCCGGTCGTCGACACCGTCTCCGGCACGACGGTCGGGGCGGAGGCGCTCGTGCGCTGGAACTCCGCCGACGGCGTCGTGACGCCGCTGCGCTTCGTCCCGGTCGCCGAGGAGACCGGGCTCATCGTGCCGCTCGGCGCGTGGGTGCTCGAGGAGGCCTGCCGGCAGACCCGGGCCTGGACGCTCGCGCACCCCGAGCGGGAGCCGCTCAAGGTCAACGTGAACCTGTCCGTGGTCCAGTTCAACCGGCCCGGGCTGGCGGGCGAGGTCGAGGCCGCGCTGCGCCGGACCGGCCTGCCGCCCGAGCAGCTCTGCCTCGAGATCACCGAGACCGGGATGATGAACGACACCGAGCACACGATCGCCACGCTGCGCGACCTGAAGGCCCTGGGCGTCGGCGTCGCCATCGACGACTTCGGCACCGGCTACTCCTCGCTGTCCTACCTGAAGCGGTTCCCGGTCGACGTCGTCAAGGTCGACCGCGCGTTCACCGCGGGCCTGGGCAGGAGCCAGGTCGACTCCGAGATCGTCACCGCGGTCGTCCGGCTGGCCGCGGCCTGCGGCATCACCGTGGTCGCCGAGGGTGTGGAGACGCCCGACCAGCGCCGCGCCCTCACCGAGCTCGGGTGCCCGCTGATCCAGGGCTACCTGATCGCGAAGCCGATGCCCGCGGCGACCTTCGAGGAGCGGTGGCTGGCGCCGCCGGCCCCTCAGCGTCAGCTCGCGTGACGCATCCGGTCAGAGGCTGATCGCGGCGGCGTACACGTCGAAACCGTAGGGCAGCCGGTGGGCCGGGTCCAGCTTCGCGCCGGAGGTCAGCACCGGCGTCGACGTCGTCAGGATCCGGGCCAGGAACGCCTGGCCCAGCAGCACCGACAGTCCGGCGCCCGGGCAGCCCTGCGGGCCGTGGCTGAAGAAGTTGAACGACCAGTCCTGACCGGCGTCGCCCTCGCTCCACTCCTCGGGAGCGAACCGGTCGGCGTACGGGATCCGCTCGCGGTTGCGGTGGTTGAACAGGTTGTGGATCAGCAGCGGCGTGCCGGCCGGGGTCTTCTCGCCGTTCGCCCAGCGCACGTCCTCGGCCTGCACCCGGCCGAACAGCCCGGTGGTGGGCCACAGCCGCATGGTGTCGAGGATGCAGCCGGCGAGGTACGACGCCCCGGCGATCGCCGCGACGTCGTCGGTGGCGTGCCCCTCGACCTCGGCGAGCGCCTTCGCGCGCTGCTCCGGGTGGGTCGCGAGCAGCGCCAGCGTGCGGAACAGGTTCGTCGGCAGCGTGTCGCCCATCGCGAACAGCCAGTGGATCAGCTGGCCCGGGACGTCCGTCTCCGCGTCCTGCGGCGCACCAGCGATCAGGCCGGTGAGCGCGGCCTCGTCCGGCGCGTCGACGTACGCCGCCAGGTGCTCGTGGAACTCCTCGTAGCCCTCGGCGGGGGAGCCCGGCATCGAGTTGCCGGCGGCCATCAGGTCGCCGAGCCGCTCGGAGATCCAGGCGTCGTCGGCGGCGTACTCACCGAGCACGACGCGGCGGGTGAGCCGCTGGAACGCGAGGTTCAGCTCGTTGAAGGTGAGCGGTTCGCCGGACGCGACGAGGGCGTCGGCCTCCTCGGCGGCCAGCGCCACGAAGCCGGCGGCCAGCGGGTGCAGGGCCGAGCCCCGCCGGAGCACCGCGTCGGCGAACGCGCGCCGGTTGGCCCACAGGTCGCCGCGCGAGATCGACAGGGCCGTCGGCTGGAAGGCGCTCATGCCCTTCCGCTTGGCCTCCGGGTCGGGCGCGAACGGGCTCGGGCTGCCGCCGAGCACCACCTTGATGTCGTCGGGGTGGGTGAGCAGCAGCGTCTCCTCGGAGCCGACCCGCACCCAGAACGGGTCGGGGCCGTACTTCGCTGCCAGGCCCGCGACCAGCTCGTAGGCCAGCCGCTCGGCCGGCACCTTGTTGATGACGCTGACGACCTTCTCGCGCTTGCGGAACAGACCCTGGGCGACGTTGGGGACGCCGACCTGCGCGGTGAAGCGCACGCCCTCGATGACGGAGGCGTGCTTGAAGTCCTGGGGC
>DATFHM010000366.1:0-10090 GCA_035248385.1 Nocardioides sp.
CGCGGGTGCGCCCGGTGTCGATCACCTCCGACGGCGTGCGGGTGGTGTCGGCGATGCCGCCCCGGACCAGGAAGTCCCACAGGTTGGTGATCGCCTGCCGGCGTACCTCCAGGGAACGCTTGGGGTCGAGCAGCTTGGGCAGGCGGGATCCGGTCTCCGACACGACAACCTCCAGGTGAGAGCGGCTCATTGTGGCCCACGCCACACCGTCGCGTCAGCCGGACCCGTCAGGAAGGCTGCGGGCGATGCCCTGGGCGGCGACCTGGAGGGCGGAGACGAGCTGGCCGCGGTTGCGCCGCAGGTCGGGGACGACGAAGCCGATCGCGGCGACGACCTCCTCGCCCACGCTGACCGGCACCGCGACCGAGCAGGCGCCCGCGCTCATCTCCTCGGCGGTCGTGGCGTAGCCGTTGGCGCGCACCTTGCGCAGCTGCTCCTCGATGAGGCCGGGGGAGGTGACGGTGTAGGGCGTGAACCGGCGCAGCGGGCGCCCGAGGATGCGGCGCCGGACGTCCTCGGGGGCGTGGGCGAGCAGCACCTTGCCGACGCCGGTCGCGTGCATCGGCATCCGCGAGCCCACCGTGCTGAGGATGGGCACGCTCCGGTGGCCGGCGAGCCGGTCGACGTACAGGACCCGGAGGCCGTCGCGGACGGCGAGGTGGACGGTCTCGAGGGTGGCGCCGTACAGGTCGTGCAGGAAGGGCGAGGCGGCGGCGCGGAGGTCGGTCTGGACCGGGGCGAGCAGGCCGAGGTCCCAGATCCGCCGGCCCACGGCGTACTCGCCGGAGGGGAGGCGCTGCAGGGCGCCGCACGCGACGAGCTCGGCGACGAGCCGGTGCGCCGTGCTGAGCGGTACGCCGGCGCGGGTCGCGATGTCGGTGAGGCGGAGCGTCCGATGGCGCTCGTCGAAGGCGTCCAGCAGCGAGAAGACGCGGCTGGTGACCGAGGGTGCGCTCATCGGGGTCCTTCCGTTCAGCGGAAGCCTACGCTGGTCGGGGCGGTGCTGCTCCTGCCACCGTTCGGCACGTGAGCACTCCGACCCAGCACGAGATCTCCGCGGAGATCGCGGCGTTCGCCGCCCAGCCGGCCGACGGTGGGGAACCGCAGCCGCGCATCGACTACCCGCCGTACCGCTCCAGCATCGTGCGGCACCCGACCAAGGACCCGCGGCACGCCGACCCGGAGACCATCGAGCTCTGGTCGCCCTGCTTCGGGCAGCGCGACGTGCACCCGCTCGAGGCCGACCTCACGATCGGCGCGCACGCCGGGGTCGACTCGCAGGTGCGGGGCGAGCCGATCGGCGAGCGGATCACCGTCAGCGGCCGGATCGTCGACGGCGACGGGCGCCCGGTCGCGCACCAGCTCGTCGAGGTCTGGCAGGCCAACGCCGCCGGCCGGTACATCCACAAGAACGAGCAACACCCCGCGCCCCTCGACCCGAACTTCACCGGCGTCGGGCGCTGCCTCACCGACGCCGACGGCGGCTACGCGTTCACCACGATCAAGCCGGGCCCGTACCCCTGGGGCAACCACCGCAACGCTTGGCGTCCCGCGCACATCCACTTCTCGCTGTTCGGGCAGGCCTTCACGCAGCGGCTCGTGACGCAGATGTACTTCCCCGGAGACCCGCTGTTCGCGCTCGACCCGATCTACCAGGCGATCACCGATCCGGCGGCCCGCGACGCGCTCGTCGCGACCTACGACCACGACCTGACCGTGCCCGGCCTCTCGATGGGCTACCGCTGGGACATCGTGCTCAGCGGCAGCGGGCGCACCCCGATGGAGGAGGCGGAGTGATCACCCCAGGACAGACCGTCGGGCCGTTCTTCGGCCAGGCGCTCCCGTACGACGGCGGCGCATCCCTCGTGCCCGTCGGCACGCCCGGGGCGATCCGGCTCCATGGCGACGTGCTGGACGGGGCCGGCGTGCCGATCCCGGACGCGCTCGTCGAGATCTGGCAGGCCGACGCGTCCGGTGCGGTCCCGCGGGCCACCGGCTCGCTCCACCGCGACGGCTGGACGTTCACCGGCTGGGGCCGGGCCTCGTGCGACGACACCGGCCACTACTCCTTCACCACGGTGCTCCCGGGCGCCACCGAGGAGGGCAGGGCACCGTTCTTCGCGGTCGTCGTGTTCGCGCGGGGGCTGCTGGACCGGCTGTTCACCCGGATCTACCTGCCGGGGGAGGCCGCCAACGAGAGCGACCCTCTGCTGTCGTCGCTGTCGCCCGAGGAGGCCGCCACGCTGGTGGCGGTGCCCGACGCGACCGGGCTGCGCTTCGACATCCACCTGCAGGGCGACCGCGAGACCGTATTTTTGCGTCATGGCTGACCTGCTCTGGCCCGGCGACCACCGCGCCGGCGTGATCTTCTCCGACGAGGCGGTGCTCGCCGCCATGGTCGAGGTCGAGCAGGCCTGGCTGGACGGGCTGGTCGCGGGCGGGGTCGTCGGCGAGGGTGCTGACCTGACCGGTCTGGTCGGCTCCGCCGACCTCCCGTCGCTCGCCGAAGGGGCGGAGGCCGGGGGCAACCCGGTCATCGGGCTCGTGGGCTGGCTGCGGTCGCGATCGGGATGCCCCTCGGTGCACCGCGGCCTCACCTCGCAGGACGTCGTCGACACCGCGCTCGTGCTGTGCCTGCGATCCGCCGTGGACGCGGTGCGGGCGGACGTCGCCCGCCAGGCGCGCGCGCTGGCCGGCCTCGCGGTGACCCATCGGGGCTCGGTGATGGCGGGGCGGACGCTGACCCAGCACGCCGTCCCCGTCACGTTCGGGCTGAAGGCCGCCGGCTGGCTGGCGGGGTTGGCCGCGGCCGTCGAGCGCCTCGACGCGCTGCCCCCGCTGCCCGTCCAGGTCGGCGGAGCCGCGGGCACGCTCGCCGCGGTCGTCGAGCTCGGCGGCAGCACCGACCTGGTCGCCGACGTCGCGACCCGCCTGGGTCTGGCACCGGCCACGCCCTGGCACACCGAGCGCTCCGCGCTCACGTCGTACGCCGACGCGCTGGTCGGCCTCGCCGACGTCTGGGGCCGGGTGGCTGGTGACGTCGCGCTGCTGTCGCGTCCGGAGATCGGCGAGCTGCGCGAGGGGAGTGGCGGCGGCTCGTCCACGATGCCCGGCAAGGCCAACCCGGTGCTGTCCACGCTGCTGCGGCGGCACGCGCTCGCCGCGCCCGGGCTCGCCGCGACCCTGCACGTCGCCGCGGCGTCGTACGTCGACGAGCGGCCGGATGGCGCCTGGCACGCCGAGTGGGACACCCTGCGGCTGCTGGCCCGGCGCTCCGTGGTCGCCGCGGCCCAGGCCGCGGACCTGCTCGAGGGGCTCGTGGTGGACGCCGGCCGGATGGCGGCGCGTGCCGCCGAGGCGGCCGGCACCCTGACCGCCGAGCAGGTGAGCATGGGCGGCGACGGGGGCGACCCGTCGGCGTACCTCGGCGCGACCGACCCGTTCATCGATGCCGCCCTCGACCGCGCGGGCCGGCTCTGGAAGGACCTCACGTGACCGTCCCCGAGATCTCCCTCGTCCAGCTGGCCGGGGCGGAGGGGCTGCCCCTGCTGCTGGTCGGCCCCTCCCTCGGCACCTCGGTGACCGCCCTGTGGGCCGCGGCCGCGGCGCTGCTCGCCGACGACTTCCACGTGGTCGGCTGGGACCTGCCCGGCCACGGCGTGGGCGCGCCCACGTCGGAGCCGTTCGACGTCGCCGACCTCGCGGCCGGCGTGGTCGCCGCGGTGGACCGGTCGTTCGGCCCGGTGCGCTTCGGGTACGCCGGTGACTCGGCCGCGGGCGCCGTCGGCTTCCAGCTGGCGCTCGACCACGGCGGCCGCCTGACCGGCGTCGTCGGGCTCTGCACCGGCGCACGGATCGGCACTCCCGAGTCCTGGGCCGACCGCGCCGCGCTGGTGCGCTCGGCCGGCACACCCGCCGTCGTCGAGATGTCGGCGGAGCGCTGGTTCGCGCCGGGCTTCCTCGAGCGAGACCCGTCGGCCGGCACCGCGCTGCTGGCATCGCTGCAGGACGCTGACGCCGGGTCCTACGCCCTGGTCACCGAGGCGCTGGGTGCCTTCGACGTCCGCGACCGGCTGGGAGAGATCCGGGTTCCGCTCCTCGGGGTGGGGGGCGCCCACGACGTACCCACACCCTCCGCGATCCTCCGTGAGCACGTCGCGGCCGTGCCAGGGGGACGCTTCGTCGAGCTCGACGGCGTGGCCCACCTGGCACCGGCCGAGGCGCCCCACACCGTCGCCTCGCTGCTGGCCGACCACTTCGCGCGTCCCGACGGGATGAGCGTCCGCCGCGCGGTGCTCGGAGACGCCCACGTCGACCGCGCCATCGCCGGCACCACCGACGTCACCCGCGACTACCAGGACCTGATCACCCGCTACGCCTGGGGCGAGATCTGGACCCGCCCCGGCCTGGCCCGCCGCGACCGCTCGATCGCGGTCCTCACCGCGCTGATCGCCGGCCGTCACTACGACGAGCTCGAGTTCCACCTCCGGGCGGCGCTCACCAACGGCCTGACCCGCGAGGAGATCGTCGAGGTCCTGCTCCAGTCCGCCATCTACGTCGGCGTCCCCGCCGCCAACTCCGCCTTCGCGGTGGCGAACCGGGTCCTCGGCGACTGACCCCTCCGTCGTACCTGGCGTTCTGGCTCAGGATTCCGCGATTTCCCAGCCAGAACGCCAGGTACGACGGAGCCTCACACCAGCCGCCGCACCACCTCCACCGTCCGGGCGAGGTGGGGCTCGGTGCGGTCGGCGCGGGTGGCGACCACCAGCTCGACGTACGTCGCCGGCCGGACCAGCGGGCGGTAGGTGACCCCGTCGAGCGCCAGCGCCGTGACCGGCTCGGGCACGATCGCGACCCCGAGCCCGCCGGCCACCAGGGTGACCAGCGTCGAGGTCTCGCCGACCTCGTGCCGGACGTGGGCCGAGACACCGGCGTCGTGGAGGAGGCGCTGGACGACGGCGTACATGACCGAGCGGCGGTCGGCCGAGTGGACGATCAGGTCGACGGCGGCGAGGTCCCGCGCCGCGACCTGCTTCCGCGCGGCGAGCGGGTGGTCGGCGGGCAGCGCGAGGACGAGACGGTCCCGTCGTAGCGGCTCGACCGCGAGCGATCCGTCCAGGACCGGCGGCCGCAGCAGCGCGACGTCGATCGCGCCCGTCCGCAGCGCCTCGACCTGGTCGGGCACGAGCATCTCCCCGCGGAAGGAGAAGTCGACGCCGGGCAGCTCCGCGGAGAGGGCGCGCGACAGCCCCGGCAGCAGGCTGTACGTCGCCGAGCCGACGCACCCGATCGCGAGGTGGCCGACCGAGCCGGCTGCGACCCGGCGGGCGTGGTCGGCCGCGTCGTCGACCTCGCCGAGGATGGCCTCCGCGCGCGCCCGGTAGGCGCGGCCGGCCTCGGTGAGCGTGACCGACCGCGTGGTGCGGGCGAACAGCTCGACCCCGAGCTCGGCCTCGAGCGCGCGGATCGACTGGGACAGGGGAGGCTGCGCCATGTGCAGCCGCTCGGCCGCGCGGCCGAAGTGCAGCTCGTCGGCCACGGTGAGGAAGTAGTGCATCTGGCGCAGGAGATCCATAGGTGAATCCGTCTCAATAGGATCAGATACTGATACTTCACAGTATCAACGCCGGTGCCTAGGGTCGAGGTCATGAGCGCCTACGTCTACGCGACGGCCCGCACCCCCTTCGGCAGGTTCAACGGAGGACTGGCCACGGTCCGGACCGACGACCTGGCCGCCTCCGCGGTCAGCGCGGTGCTGGACAGGGCGACCCTCGACCCGGCGGAGATCGGCGACGTGGTCTGGGGCAACGCCAACGGCGCCGGCGAGGACAACCGCAACATCGGCCGGATGGCGGTCCTGCTCGCGGGCCTCCCGGTGAGCACCCCCGCGACCACGGTCAACCGGCTGTGCGGCTCGAGCCTGGACGCGCTGATGTTCGGCTCCCGCACGATCGAGACCGGTGACGCCGACGTCGTGCTCACCGGCGGCGTGGAGTCGATGACCCGCGCGCCGTGGGTGCTGCCGAAGTCGGACCGGGCCTTCCCGGCCGATGACGTCACCGCCGTCTCCACGACCCTGGGCTGGCGGCTCGTGAACCCGCGGATGCCGAAGGAGTGGACGGTCAGCCTCGGGGAGGCCAACGAGCAGCTGCAGGAGCGGTTCGGCATCTCCCGCGAGCGCCAGGACGCCTTCGCCGCCCGGTCGCACGAGCGCGCCCAGCAGGCGTGGGAGGACGGCTTCTACGACGACCTCGTGGTCCCGGTCGAGGGCACCGACCTCACCCGCGACGAGGGCATCCGCCCCGGCACGACCCCCGAGACGCTCGCCGGCCTCCGCCCGGTCTTCCGCGCCGACGGCACCATCACCGCCGGCAACGCCTCCCCGCTCTCCGACGGCGCGTCCGCTGTCCTCCTCGGATCGGCCGCGGCCGCCGACCGGATCGGGCTGGAGCCGATCGCGCGGGTCGCCGGCCGGGCGGCGTACGCGAACGAGCCGCAGGCGTTCGGCTACGCACCCGTCGAGGCGGCCAGCCGGGCGCTCGCGCGGGCCGGCGTCTCCTGGGAGCAGGTGGGTGCGGTCGAGCTCAACGAGGCCTTCGCCGTCCAGTCGCTGGCCTGCACGGACGCCTGGCTCGGGCTCGGCCTGCGCGACGCCGAGCTGGTCAACCAGCGTGGCGGCGCGATCGCGCTGGGCCACCCGCTCGGTGCGTCCGGCGGCCGGATCGTCGGCACGCTCGCCAAGGTGCTGCGCGAGACGGGGGAGAGGTACGGCGTCGCCGCGATCTGCATCGGCGTCGGCCAGGGCCTCGCGGTCGTGCTCGAGAACGAGGACGCGGCATGAGCGCCACGGCGATCCTGGAGAGCTGCGACGAGGCCGTCGCCGGCATCGAGGACGGATCGACCGTGCTGGTGGGTGGTTTCGGACTCGCCGGCATGCCCTTCGACCTCATCGACGCCCTCATCCGGCAGGGCGCGAAGGACCTCACGATCGTGTCCAACAACGCCGGGAACGGCGAGGTCGGGCTCGCCGCGCTGCTCAAGGCCGGCCGCGTGCGCAAGGTGTTGTGCTCCTTCCCGCGCCAGGTCGACTCCTACGTCTTCGACGAGCTCTACCTCGCCGGGAAGGTCGAGCTCGAGGTGGTGCCGCAGGGCAACCTCGCCGAGCGAATGCGTGCTGCCGGTGCCGGCATCGGCGCCTTCTACTGCCCGACCGGCGTCGGCACCCCGCTGGCCGAGGGCAAGGAGGAGCGCGAGATCGACGGCCGCCGCTACCTGCTGGAGTACCCGATCAAGGGCGACTACGCCCTGATCAGCGCCCACACCGCCGACCGGATGGGCAACCTCGTGTACCGCAGGACCGCCCGCAACTTCGGCCCGGTGATGGCCGGCGCCGCGCGGACGACCATCGCCCAGGTGAGCAACGTCGTACCCACCGGTGCGCTCGACCCCGAGGCGGTCGTCACCCCGTCCATCTACGTCGACCGCGTCGTGCGCGTCGAGGCCCGCCAGTACACCGTGCAGGGAGCCCGCTGATGTCCGCCGAAGCCACGACCCGCCCGCTGACGATGGACGAGCTCGCCGCCGTCATCGCGCGCGACATCCCCGCTGGTTCCTACGTCAACCTGGGCATCGGCCAGCCCACCAAGATCGCCGACCACCTGCCCGCCGGCCTCGGGGTCGTGCTGCACACCGAGAACGGCATGCTCGGCATGGGCCGCAAGGCGGTCGGTGACGAGGTCGACCCCGACCTCACCAACGCCGGCAAGGTGCCCGTCGTCGAGACCCCCGGCTGCTCCTACTTCCACCACGCCGACTCGTTCGCGATGATGCGCGGCGGCCACCTCGACGTCTGCGTCCTCGGCGCCTACCAGGTCGCATACGACGGCGACCTGGCCAACTGGCACACCGGCCGTCCCGACGACATCCCCGCGGTCGGGGGTGCGATGGACCTCGCCATCGGCGCCAAGGACGTCTTCGTGATGATGACGCTGTTCGCCAAGGACGGGTCGCCGAAGCTGGTGCCGTCGTGCACCTACCCGCTCACCGGCGTCGGCTGCGTCAGCCGCGTCTACTCCGACCACGGCGTCTTCGACGTCGGGCCGGACGGCGTGCGGATCCGGGAGGCCTTCGGCATCACCGAGTCGGAGCTGCGCGAGCGCCTCGGCCTCTGACTAGGCGCCGAGCGACCGGCGCAGCTGCTCGATCGTGGTCTCGCGGGTCGCGGCCACGTGGGCGCGCATCAGCTTCTCGGCCTTGGCGGCGCTGCCGCTGCGGATCAGGTCGAGGAGCTCGCGGTGCTCGTGCTGGAGCGCGTGCGCGTCGACGGCCTGCGCGACGCGGAACATCCGCAGCAGCTGGCCCGACACCGAGCGCATCATGCTGGTGAGGATCGGGTTGTGGGCCGCCTCGACGACCGCCTCGTGGATGTCGTTGTTGAGCCGGGCGGCTGACCGCGCGTCCTTGCGGCGTACGGCGTCCTTGGCCTCGGCGACCAGGCCCTCCATCCGCTGCAGGTCGGCGTCGGTACGCCGCTTGGCGGCCGCGCTCGCGGCGAGCGGCTCGAGGGCGAGGCGGACCTCGAACAGGTGCTCCGCCGACTCCACGTCGAGCACGGAGACCGACGTGCCGCGGCGGGGGAGCACGGTCACCAGCCCCTCGCCAGCGAGCTGCTGGATCGCCTCGCGCACGACGATCCGGGAGACGCCGAGCTGGTCGGCCAGGTCGCGCTCGACCAGGCGCTCGCCCGGCGGCAGCACCGACTCGATGATCTGCTCGCGGAGCTCGTCGCGCGCCACGTCGCGCAGCGACCGGTAGCGCGCACCGAGGCTGTCGGCGTTGGTCCCGTTCGTCATCGGCCCTCCTGGCTCGCTCGTCCCATTGTCTCGTATCCGAGAAGGGAGCCGCTTGACCGGCCTTCCCGGCGGGGTGTGTCCCGGCTCACGATGAATCTTGTCACATCGCGGCTGAATGTCTACGGTATACCAAATACCAACGAAGAAGAGGTGAGCATGTCGGACAGCCTGATCGTCCGGGGAGCCACGGTTCCCGGGATCGAGGAGCCCCAGGACGTCCTGGTCCAGGAGGGCCGGATCGCCCGTGTCGCCGCGGCCGGGAGCGAGGCCGCGCCGGCCGACGTCGACGAGGTCCAGGCCGCCGGCCTGCTGCTGCTCCCGGGGCTGATCGACGCCCACTGCCACGTCGACAAGACGCTGTGGGACGGCCCCTGGGAGCCGCACAGCGCCGGGCCGCGGCTGGTCGACCGGATCGCCAACGAGCGGGTACGCCGCGCCGAGCTCGGCCTGCCCGCCGTCGAGAACATCGAGGCGCTGCTGCGCCACATGGTGAGCGTCGGTACGACGCGCATCCGGACCCACACCGACGTCGACCCGGGCGCGGGCCTGAGCGGCATCGAGGCCGTGGCCCGCGCCGCCAAGGCCGTCGACGGCCTCATCGACGTGGAGCAGGTCGCGTTCCCGCAGGACGGCGTCATCCGCCGCCCGGGCACGCTCGAGCTGCTGGAGGCTGCGCTGGACGCGGGCGCCACGACCCTGGGCGGGCTGGACCCGGCCGGAGTCGACGGCGACCCGGTCGCCCAGGTGGACGCCCTCTTCGAGCTGGCCGCGCGCCGCGGCGCCGGGATCGACATGCACCTGCACGACACCGGCACGCTGGGTGCCTGGGAGATCGAGCTCGTCGCCCGTCGTACCGTCGAGCACGGGTTGCAGGGCCGCGTCGCCCTCAGCCACGCCGACGCGATGGGCACCGTGCCGCCCGAGCACCGGCAGCGCCTGACCGAGGCCCTCGCCGAGGCGGGCGTCGCACTCGTCACCGCCGCCGTGTACGACGTGCCCGTCCCCTCGCCGGTCGCCATGCGCGACGCCGGCGTGGTGCTCGCCGCGGGCAGCGACGGCATCCGCGACCTGTGGGGGCCCTACGGCAACGGCGACATGCTGCAGCGCGCCATGCACGTGGCCTACCGCAACGGGCTGCGTCGCGACGACGACATCGCCCTGGCGCTCGCCTGCGCCACCACCAACGCCGCCCGGGTTCTCGGCCTGGACGCCTACGGCATCGAGGTCGGTGCGCCCGG
>DATFHM010000367.1:0-15903 GCA_035248385.1 Nocardioides sp.
GCGGCTCAAGGCCGTCGAGGCCGCCGGCGACCGGTTCGACCGGGACCTCTGGGCCACGCTCGGCGACGCCTTCGACTGGGCGGACCTCGACCTGGTCACCCTCGCGCGCGTCCTCGTCGAGGTCGGCCGGTACGTCGCCCCGGTGCCGCTGGCCACGCACGCCGCGTGCGTCACGCTGCTGACCCGCGCCGGTCTGCCCGCCGACGCGAGCCTCTACGCCGCCGCCGTGGCCGAGGAGCGGGCGCACCTGCCCGAGACGCCGACCCTCACCGCGTCCGCCTCGGGCGAGCTCACCGGCACCAAGACGATCGTGCGGGCGGGCCTCGCCGCCGACGCGCTGCTGGTCACGGCCACCGACGCCTCGGGCGCCGGCGTGTACCTGGTCGACCCGGCCGCTCCCGGCGTACGACGCGAGGCGCAGCACACCAGCGACGGCGACCTGGCCGCGCTGATCACGTTCGAGTGCGCCGCGGGCCGGCGGGTCGCGGACGCCGCCGACTTCGCCGACCTGCTCGTCGCGCTGTCCGCCGCCGAGCAGCTCGGCGTCACCGAGGGCGCGCTGCGGCTGACCTCGGAGTACGCCAAGACACGCGAGCAGTTCGGCCGCCCGATCGGCACCTTCCAGGCCGTCTCGCAGCGGCTCGCCGACGGCTTCATCGACGTGCTCGGTCAGCGGCTCACGCTGTGGCAGGCGATCTGGCGCCTCTCCGAGGGCCTCCCCGCCTCGACCGAGGTGGCCGTGGCCAAGCTGTGGGCCGCCGACGCCGGCCACCGCCTCGCGCACACCACCACGCACGTGCACGGCGGCGTCGGCATCGACCTCGACGGCGAGGCACACCGCTACTTCACCTCGCCGAAGCGGTTCGAGTTCCTCTTCGGCGGCGCCACCGAGCAGGCGCTCAAGATCGGCCGCACCTTCGCGGCATGACGGTTCGCGACCTCCTCCTCGCCCGCGCCGAGGACGACCGTCCGGCGCTGCGCTGGCGGGAGGAGGGCACGATCCGCTCGCTGTCGTGGCGGGAGTACGTCGCCGCGGCCGGTCGGCTCGCCGACGACCTCGAGGCCCGGCTCGACCCGGAGAAGCCGCCGCACGTCGGCGTGCTGCTGCCGAACGGCCCCGCCTTCGCCCTGCACCTGGCCGCGGCCGGCCTCGGCGGGCACGTCCTGGTCGGCCTCAACTCGACCCGGCGGGGCGAGGCGCTCGACGCCGACATCGCCAAGGCCGACTGCCAGCTCGTGATCGACTCCCCCGACCCCGCCCTCCGCCGAATCGTTAGTTCTGGTCCACCGAAACTGACGACTCGCGCGACAACAACCAACGATTCGCGTGTGGGGGTCGCGGCGGACTCGCTCTTCATGCTGATCTTCACCAGCGGCACCAGCGGTACGCCGAAGGCCGTCCGGATCACGCACGAGAAGATCACCGGGCCGGGCACCCACCTGGTGGCGCGCCTCGGCCTCACGGCCGACGACGTGCACTACCTGTCGATGCCGATGTTCCACTCCAACGCGGTGATGGCGGGGTGGGCGCCCGCGCTGACCACGGGGGCCGCCTTCGCGGTGGCTCCGTTCTCGGCGAGCGGGTTCCTGCCCGACGTACGGGACTTCGGGGCGACGTACGCGAACTACGTGGGCAAGCCGCTCGCCTACATCCTCGCCACTCCCGAGCGGCCCGACGACGCGGACAACCCGCTGCGGGTGGTGTTCGGCAACGAGGCGAACGAGAAGGACATCGCGGAGTTCGGCCGGCGCTTCGGGTGCACGGTGGTCGACTCCTACTCGTCCACCGAGAACGCGGTCATCGTGCAACGCCGGCCCGACATGCCCGAGGGCGCCCTCGGGTGGCCCCTCGACGGCGTCAAGGTGCTCGACCCCGAGACCGGCGAGGAGACGGCGGTCGGCGTGATCGGCGAGCTCGTCAACACCACCGGGGCCGGTGCCTTCGCGGGCTACTACAACGACCCCGACGCCGAGGCCGAGCGGATGCGTGGCGGGATGTACTGGTCCGGCGACCTCGCCTACCGCGACGCCGACGGCTGGGTCTACTTCGCCGGCCGCTCCGGCGACTGGCTCCGCGTCGACGGCGAGAACATGGCCACCGCGCCGATCGAGCGGATCCTGCTGCGGCACCCGTCGATCGGCGAGGCGGCGGTGTACGCGCTGCCCGACCACGTCGGCGACAAGGTCGCGTGCGCGCTGATCCTGCGAGAGCCGCTCACCGCCGACGAGCTGTGGACGTTCCTCGGCGAGCAGAGCGACCTGTCCCCCAAGGCCTGGCCGAGCGTCGTACGGATCCTCGAGGACCTGCCGCGCACGGCCACCAACAAGGTGCTCAAGCGCGAGCTGCGCGACCTCGACCCGGGCCTCGGGACGACCTGGACCCGCTGATCAGCCGGTGTAGGGCAGCTCGGCCTGCCAGGCGTCCTCGGGCTGGTCGATCGCGGCGCGCAGCGCGGCGGCGACGTTGTCGGGCGCGAACGGGCCCTCCTTCTTCAGCAGGCCGCGGACCGTCACGGAGACCGCACGGATGCCGTCGTCCTTGAGCAGGGCGTCGAGGCTGCGGACCAGGTTCTGGATGCCGGCCTTCTGCACCCCCAGCGAGCACGCGCCGAACCACGGCTTGTCGGCGGCCATGCTGCCGGTGACGGTGATCCGCGCGCCGGCGGACATGAACGGCCGGGCGGCCTGGACGAACGGCAGCAGCGCCCCCACCCCGAGCCGTACGTCGGCGAGCAGCTCGTCGACCGTCAGCTCCAGCGGGTTCTTCTCCGTGTACGCCGACGGGTTGAAGTGCGCCACGTCGACCGAGCCGAAGGTCCGGCCGAGCTCGGTGACCACGTCGCGGGTGCCGGCCTCGTCGGTGAGGTCGGCCAGCACCGTGGTCGCCGACCCGCCGGCCTGCTCGACCTGCTCGGCGAGCGTGGCCAGGACGCCCTCGTCGGCACCGAGCAGACCCAGGCGGGCCCCCTCGGCGGCGTACAGGCGCGCGAGCGATCCGCTCACGCCGGGTCCGGCTCCTGCGATCAGCACTATCCTCGTCATGCACCCAACCTAGTGACACGCCGGCGAAACGGTGCCGTCACATGGCGTACCTATGGTGCGGGCATGGAGGCGGCAGTGGACTGGATGCCCGGGAACGGGGCCACGGCGTACGACGAGATGTACGACGGGACGACGGTGCGGCCCGAGTACCGCACCCTCCGCTCCCGGCTCGACGCCCTCGACGGAGCGGATCTGCGCTCCCGGATCGACACGTTGTCCGCGTCGTACCTCGACCAGGGCGTCACCTTCGACATCGGCGGCGAGGAGCGGGCGTTCCCGATCGACATCGTGCCCCGCATCATCAGCCCGTCCGCCTGGACGACCATCGACCTGGGCGTGCAGCAGCGGGTCAAGGCGCTGGAGGCCTTCCTGGCCGACGCGTACGGCGCCGGCCAGGTGTTCGCCGACGGCGTCGTCCCGCGCAGCACGGTGATCTCCTCCGGCGCGTTCCACCGCGAGGCCGCCGGGATCGACCCCGCGAACGGCGTGCGCTGCCACGTCGCGGGCATCGACCTGATCCGGGACGAGCAGGGCGGCTTCCGGGTGCTCGAGGACAACGTGCGCGTGCCGTCGGGCGTCTCCTACGTGATGACCAACCGGCGCGCCATCGGGTCCGTGCTCCCCGAGGCCATGGCCGACCACCGCATCCGTCCGGTCGCGGGCTATCCCCAGCGGCTGCTCGCCGCGCTCCGCGCCGCCGCGCCGGCCGGTGTCAGCGACCCGACCGTCGTCGTCCTGACCCCCGGCGTCTACAACAGCGCCTACTTCGAGCACGCCCTGCTGGCGCGCACCATGGGGGTCGAGCTGGTCGAGGGCCGCGACCTGGAGTGCCGACGAGGGCGGGTGGTCATGCGCAGCACGCGGGGCCTGGAGCCCGTGCACGTGATCTACCGGCGCGTCGACGACGAGTTCCTCGACCCGGTGCAGTTCCGGGCCGACTCGATGCTCGGCTGCCCGGGCCTGGTCAACGCCGCCCGCGCCGGCAACGTCACCCTCGCGAACGCGATCGGCAACGGCATCGCCGACGACAAGCTCATCTACACCTACGTGCCCGACCTGATCCGCTACTACCTCAACGAGGAGCCGGCGCTGCCCAACGTCGACACCTGGCGGATGGGTGACGCGGCGGCCCGCGAGGAGGTGCTCGACCGGCTGGACGAGCTCGTGCTCAAGCCGGTCGACGGCTCGGGCGGCAAGGGCATCGTCATCGGGCCGGCCGCCTCGCGCGCCGAGCTCGACGAGCTCCGCACCAAGATCCTCGCCGCGCCCCGCGCCTGGATCGCCCAGCCCGTCGTCGGGCTGTCCACGGTGCCGACGTACGCCGACGGCGCGATGCGGCCACGGCACGTCGACCTGCGTCCCTTCGCGGTCAACGACGGCGAGCGGGTCTGGGTGCTGCCGGGCGGTCTCACCCGGGTCGCGCTGCCCGAGGGCGAGCTGATCGTGAACTCCTCCCGAGGCGGCGGGTCGAAGGACACCTGGGTCCTCGCCGGACCCGTCGCCGAGCCCGTCGCCGAGCAGACCCAGATGCAGGAGGCCTGAGCATGCTGAGCCGGATCGCCGAGTCGCTCTTCTGGATCGGGCGGTACGTCGAGCGCGCCGACGACACCTCTCGCATCCTCGACGTTCAGACCCAGCTGATGCTGGAGGACCCGGGCCTCGGCGTACCGGCGGCGTGCCGGGCCGTGCTGTCGATCATGGGGGTGGAGGCGCCGCCCGGGGACCTGACCGTCGCGCAGCTGGTCGACCTCCTGGCCTACGACCCGGCCTCCCCCGAGTCGATCGCCGCCAGCCTCCACGCCGCCCGGGAGAGCGCGCGGCGCGCCCGCGAGACGCTGTCCGAGCCGCTGTGGGTCACCATCAACACCACCCACCGCGCGATCGGCTCGGGCGCGTTCCGGTCCATGCAGACCTCGCGCGGCCTGCGCTGGGTGCGCGACCAGGCGGCGCTGATCAGCGGCACCGCGGACGCGACCATGACCCGCGACGAGGGCTGGCAGTTCTTCATGCTCGGCAAGTCCATCGAGCGGGCCGACATGACCGCGCGGCTGCTCGCGAGCGCCGCGCTCTCGCCTGGTCACGTGTGGACGACCACGCTGCGTGCCTGCGGCGCGCACGAGGCGTTCCTGCGATCGCGGCGCGGCCTGGAGACCGACCGCGAGGTCGTCGGCTTCCTGCTGCTGGACCAGCTCTTCCCCGGATCGGTGTCCTACTCGATCAACCGGGCCGAGCGCTGCCTCAACATCCTGGAGGCCAGCGTCCACCGCGACGGTGCCGACAACGACGCCCGGCGGGTGCTGGGCCGGGCACGGTCCGACCTGGAGTACCGCAGCATCAGCGACCTCGTCGACGACCTGCCGTTGGCGATGGACGAGTTCCAGCTGGCCTGCGCGCAGGCGACCGACGCGATCACCCGGCGCTTCTTCTCCGGCTCCGAAGCGCTCGAGTGGCACGGCACGAGATGAGGAGCAGCCGATGCAGCTGAGGATCGTCCACGTCACCGGCTTCGAGTACGACGGCGAGGTGAGCGCGTCGTACAACGAGGCCCGGATGACGCCGCAGACCTCCGCCCACCAGACGGTCAGCCACACCCGGCTGGAGGTGACCCCGCACCCCTGGACGCAGGCCTACCGCGACTACTGGGGCACGATCGTCACCGGCTTCGAGGTGCTCGCTCCGCACGGCAGCCTGACCGTCACGGCCACGTGCATGGTGCAGACCGAGGGTCCCCGGCCCGCGTCCGGTACGCCGCTGACGTGGGCCGAGCTCCTCGACGGCCCGACGGCGGAGAACCTCTGCGAGTACCTCACCGTCACCGACCGGGTGCGACCGCCCGCCGACCTCGTCGAGCAGACGCGCGCGCTCGTCGCGAGCGGTGGCGGGCCCTCGGAGGTGGCCCGCGAGGTCTGCGGCCTGGTCCGCAAGGCCGTCGACTACGTGCCCGGCTCCACCGACGTCCACGACGAGGCGGCGACCGCGTGGTCCCAGGGCAGCGGCGTCTGCCAGGACATCGTGCACCTGGTGGTCGGCGCCCTGCGCAGCATCGGCCTGCCAGCCCGCTACGTGTCGGGCTACCTGCTCCCGAGCACGGATCCCGTCGTCGGAGAGGCCGTGCACGGCGAGTCCCACGCCTGGGTGGAGTGGTGGGACGGCAGCTGGACGGCGTACGACCCGACCAACGACGAGCAGCCCGGCGAGCGCCACGTCATCGTCGCGACCGGGCGCGACTACGCCGACGTGCGCCCGCTCAGCGGCATCTACACCGGCGCCGGCACGTCCCGGATGTTCGTCAACGTCCAGATCACCCGGCTGTCCTGAGCATCAGCCCTGGCTGATGCCGTCCAGCTTCTTCACCGTGGCCTGGAACTCGGCGACCAGGTCCGCGACGACCTCGGCCACCGGGCGCACCTCGTTCATCCGGCCGACGATCTGGCCCACGGGCATGGAGATGACGTCGGGGTCGCCGGAGGCGTTGATCCGGTTGTGGGCGTCGGCCACGAGCAGGTTCTGCAGCGGCATCGGCAGCGGCGCGGGGGCGCCCTCCTCGTTCCAGGCCTCGGTCCACTTCGTCTTGAGCAGGCGGGCCGGCTTGCCGGTGTAGATCCGGGTGCGGACGGTGTCGGAGGAGGTCGCGCGCAGGAAGGCGGTCTCCCAGCCCTTGTTGGAGGCCAGGTTGCGGTACTCCTCGGTGCCGAGCCAGATCGACCCGGTCCACACGCCGGCCGCGCCGAGGGCGAGCGACGCCGCGATCTGTCGGCCCGAGCCGATGCCGCCCGCGCCGAGCACCGGCACGTCGGGGCCGACCGCGTCGACGATGTCGGGGGTCAGCACCATCGAGGCGATCTCACCGGTGTGGCCGCCGGCCTCGTAGCCCTGGGCGATGATGATGTCGACGCCGTTGGAGACGTGGCTCTGGGCGTGCTTCGGGGCACCCGCGAGCGCGGCGACCTTGAGCCCGGCGGCGTGGCACTCCTCGATCACGTCGTTCGGCGGGGTGCCGAGCGCGTTGGCGATGAGCACGGGCCGGTGCTGCAGCGCGACGTCGACGTGCGAGCGCGCCATCGAGTGCAGCCAGCCGAGGACGCCCTCGCGACCCTCGCCCTCCGGGAGCGGAGGCACGCCGAGCTTGAGCAGGGTCTCGTCGACCCACTTCTTCGCGTCCTCCGGGATGTACGCCGACAGGTCGGTCGAGGTGCCCTCGGTGGGCACCTTCATCGGCATGACCACGTCGACGCCGTACGGCTTGCCGTCGGTGTTCTCGTCCATCCAGGTGAGGGTCTTGTCGAGCTCGTCGGGGTCGTTGAACCGGACGCAGCCCAGCACCCCGAGACCGCCGGCGCGGGTGACCGCAGCGGCGACGTGCTCGGAGGGGGTGAACGCGAAGATGGGGTACTCGATGCCGAACAGGTCGCAGAGATCGGTCTTCATGTCAGGCCTTCCGGCTCGCGAGAGCCATTTCCTTGGCGGCGACGTACTGCGCCTTGCCGGTGGCGTTGCGGGGAATCTCGTCCACGATCGTCAGCGACCGCGGGAGCTTGTAGCCGGAGAGGTGGGCGCGGAGGAACTCGCGCAGCTCGTCGAGCTCGACGGTCGCGCCCTCGCGCGGCTGGACGACGGCGGCCACGGTCTGGCCGTACTTGTCGTCGGGCAGGCCGACCACGAGGACGTCGTACACACCGGGGTGGGCCTTGATCGCCTGCTCCACCTCCTCGGGGTAGACCTTCTCGCCGCCGGTGTTGACGCAGTTGGAGCCGCGCCCGAGCAGCGTCAGCCGGTTGCCCTCCTCGATCCGGGCGTTGTCGCCGGGGATCGCGTAGCGCACGCCGTCGATCTCGATGAAGGTCTTGGCCGACTTCTCGGGGTCCTTGTAGTAGCCGACCGGGACGTTGCCGGACCGGGCGGTGCGGCCGATCTTGCCGACGTCCTTGACCGGGTCGAGGAGCTTGCCGTCGTCGCCGATGATCACGGTCGTCTTCGGGATCGAGATCACCGGGCCGTCGGTCGACAGCGCGCTCGCGTCCTGCAGGCCGGTGCCCTGGAAGCCGGTCTCGGAGGAGCCGATCGAGTCGGTGAAGACGGCGTTGGGGAACGCCTTCATCCACCGCTCCTTGACCGACTTGGAGAAGATCGCGGCGCTGCTCGCGATGGCGAAGAGCGTCTGGCCGTCGAAGTCGCCCTGCTCGTACGCGTCGATCAGGGGCACCGCCATCGCGTCGCCGGTCATGAAGAGCATCTGGACACCGTGCTGGTCGACCAGCTCCCAGGTGCGCACCGGGTCGAACTTCGGCTCCAGGATGGTCACCTGGCCGGCGAACAGGTGCATGAGCAGGCTGGCCTGCGCGCCGCCGTGCATCAGCGGACTGAGCGGCAGCGTGACGAGGCTGTCCTGCAGCGCCTTCTTGGACTGGTCGTACTCGTCGAGCAGGTCGCCGGTCATGAAGTCGATGCCGCCGCCGAGCACGCGCCAGAAGTCCTCGTGGCGCCACATGACGCCCTTGGGGAAGCCGGTCGTGCCGCCGGTGTAGATGATGTGGATGTCGTCGGCGCTGCGCTCGCCGAAGTCGCGTACGTCGGACTGCCCGGCGATCGCGTCCTCGAGCAGCACGCCGCCGTAGGGGCTGACGTCGGAGGTGTCGCCCTCCTCGAGCGGGTTCGGCACGGCGACGATCGTGTCGAGGCCGTCGATCTTCGGGGCGACCTCGGCGACCAGCGGCGCGTAGACCCGGTCGTGCACGAGGCCGACCAGGTCGGCGTTGTCGAAGAGGTACTCGAGCTCCCCGGCGACGTACCGGTAGTTGACGTTGATGGCGACCGCACGCACCTTCAGGATCGCCAGCAGCGCGACGACGTGCTCGATGCTGTTCTTGGCGTACAGCCCGACGTGGTCGCCCTTCCCGATGCCGCGGGAGGCGAAGAAGTGGGCGAGCTTGTTGGACTCGGACTCGAGCTCGGCGAAGGTGACGACGCGGTCGCCCACCTGCACGGCAGGCTTCTCGGGAACGGCGTCGACGGCGTGCTCGAAGAGATCGGCGATGTTCAGGGCCACAGCCCCGAGACTAGAACACGTTCCAGTTTTTCGCTAGCGTGACCCGCATGAGCGATTGCCTCGTCGAGCAGGACGGCCACAAGCTGGTCGTCACGATGAACCGTCCCGAGCGCCGCAACGCGCTGTCCTCGGAGATGCTG
This sequence comes from Nocardioides sp., assembly GCA_035248385.1. Taxonomy (GTDB): domain Bacteria; phylum Actinomycetota; class Actinomycetes; order Propionibacteriales; family Nocardioidaceae; genus Nocardioides. The sequence goes on from DATFHM010000367.1 coordinate 9,229, forward strand.
CGGATCATGGAGTCCGCCTGGGACCGGGTGAACTCCGACCCCGAGATCCGGGTCTGCATCCTCACCGGCGCCGGCGGCTACTTCTGCGCCGGCATGGACCTCAAGGCGGCCGACGAGAAGCCGCCGTCGGACAGCTTCGAGTCCGGCGAGTACGACCCGACGGTCATCAAGGGGCTGCTGAAGGGCTTCCGCCTCACGAAGCCGCTGATCGCCGCCGTCGAGGGTCCCGCGATCGCCGGCGGCACCGAGATCCTGCAGGGCACCGACATCCGGGTGGCCGGCGAGTCGGCGAAGTTCGGCGTGGCCGAGGCCCGCTGGTCGCTCTACCCGATGGGCGGGTCGGCCGTGCGCCTCCCCCGCCAGATCCCGTACACGGTGGCGGCGGAGCTGCTGTTGACGGGGAGGACGCTGGGCGCGCCGGAGGCGAAGGAGCTCGGCCTCATCGGCCACGTCGTCCCCGACGGCCAGGCCCTGGCCAAGGCCCACGAGCTCGCCGACATGGTCGCCGCCAACGGCCCGCTCGCGGTGCAGGCGATCCTGAAGACGATGCGCGACTCCGAGGGCAAGCACGAGGAGGACTGCTGGAAGGACGACGCGCGGGTGGGGGCGGCGGTGTTCTCGTCCGAGGATGCCAAGGAGGGCCCCCGGGCGTTCCTGGAGAAGCGGAAGCCGGAGTTCCGGGGGCGCTGAGTGGTGGTGGCTAATTCACGGGTTAACCCGTGAATTAGCCACTTCTACCGGGAAACTTCCCCGCAGGAGTGGCTATTTCTCCGCGTCGGTGAGGCCCTCGCGCCTCCAGCTCCCCTCGCCCGCTCGCGCCGCGGGCGGGTTATCCACAGGGCTCATCCCGACGAGCCCCGATTTGTCGGTGGCTTCGTCTTCGCTGGCCCCATGGATCTTCTCGGGAACCTCGCGCAGCAGCGCGGCTACTTCCTTCGCCGCGAGGCGCTTGGTCTCGGCTGCGACGACAAGACTCTCCACCGCGGGGTGCGCTCCGGCGCCCTGGTCAGGATCAGGCAGGGCGCCTACTCCCCGACACCGACGTGGCGCGCGATGGACGAGCAGGCGCGGTTCCTCGCGCGGTCGTTGGCGGCGTACGAATTGAGCCGCGACGAGGTGCACCTCTCGCACACGTCGGCCCTGGCGGCGTACGGCTGTCCGCTGTGGCGCGTCCGGTTCGACCGGGTTCACCTGACCTACCGTGGCAGCGGCACGACCCGGGTGGAGGCCGGCGTCACGCACCACACCCCAGGCACGATCGAGGTGGGTGAGTACGTCGAGCGCAACGGCATCGGTCTCGCCAGCCCGGCGTTGGCGACGATCGGTGGCCTCAGCCTGATGGGCCTCGAGTCGTGCCTGATCGCCGGCGACTGGATGCTGCACGAGAAGCTGACCGACGCGCAGACGCTGTGGGACCTCAAGACACGGTTGGAGCGTCATCCCAAGACGCGGCACCTCGAGGTCGCGCTACGCATGCTCGACGGTCGAAGCGCCTCACCGGGCGAGTCCCGCGCTCGTTTCCTGTTCTGGCGCATGGGCGTGCCGTGCCCCGACCTCCAGCACGACGTCGTCGACGAGAACGGTCTGCTCATCGGTACGACCGATTTCGCGTGGCCCGATCACAACACGTACGGAGAGTTCGACGGACGGCTGAAGTACGGACGACTGCTCAAGTCCGGCCAGACTGCCGGGGACGCGGTCTTCGCCGAGAAGCAACGGGAGGATGCGATTCGGCGGGCCACGGGTGGCACCGTGGTCCGCTGGACGTGGGACGACCTCACAGCCGACTCGGCTCCCTCGAGGCAGCTGCTCTCGATCCTGAGGCGGCGGGCCGCGTGACCGACGCGGAGAAATAGCCCCTTCCACCGGGAAATTTCCCCGCAGAAGTGGCTAATTCACGGGTTAACCCGTGAATTAGCCGCACTCACCCGACCGAGCGCTCCCCGGTCCAGAACCGAGCCCGGAGCGCCTTCTTGTCGGGCTTGCCCAGTCCCGTCAGCGGCAGGGCGTCGACCGCGATGACGTCCTTGGGCACCTGCACGGAACCCTTGCGCTCCTTCACCATCGCCTTGATCTCCTCGACCACCTCGTCGGTGAGCTCGGCCCCCTCCCGGAGCACGACCACGGCCGTCACGGCCTCGCCGAACTTCTCGTGCGGGGTGCCGATGACGCCGACCTGGGCGATCGCCGGGTGCTCGGCCACCACGTCCTCGACCTCGCGGGGGAAGACGTTGAAGCCGCCCGTCACGATCATGTCCTTGGTGCGGTCGACGATGTACCAGAAGCCGTCCTCGTCCTCGCGCGCGACGTCTCCGGTGTGCATCCAGCCGTCGTCACGGAAGGTCTCCGCGGTCGCCTCAGGCAGGTTCCAGTAGCCCGCGGACAGCAGCGGCCCTGCCACGCAGATCTCCCCCGGCTCGCCCGGTGCAACCGGCTCGCCGTCCGGCCCCAGCAGCGCCGTGCGGAGGTACGCCGACGGGCGACCGCACGACGTCAGCCGGCTCTCGATCGGCGTACCGGACGCGTCGACGTGCTCGCTCTTCGGGAAGTACGAGATGACCATCGGCGCCTCGGACTGCCCGTAGTACTGGGCGAAGATCGGGCCGAACCGCTCGATCGCCTCCTTGAGCCGCACCGGGTTGATCGCGGACGCGCCGTAGTAGACGGTCTCCAGTGACGACAGGTCACGGGTGCGCGAGTCGGGGTGGTCCATCAGCGCGTAGAGCATCGTCGGGACGACCATCAGCGAGTTGATCCGCTTCTCCTCGATGGTGCGCAGCACCTCGGCCGGGTCGAAGCGAGCCGACACGAAGAGCGTGCCGCCCTTGATCACCACCGGCACGAAGAAGGCGGCGCCCGCGTGCGACAGCGGCGTGCACATGAGGAAGCGCGGCTCGGCCGGCCACTCCCACTCCGCCATCTGGATCTGCGCCATCGTCGAGAACGCGCGCACCGTCCCGACCACGCCCTTCGGCTTGCCGGTCGTGCCGCCGGTGTACGTGATCGAGGTGATGTGGTCGGGCTCCAGGGTCGCCGCCTCGAGCCGCACCGGCGAGAAGGTCGCGGCCACCTCGGTGAGGTCCCGGCACACCGCACCGGTGGCGGACAGAACGTCCGGGACCGGTCCGATGGTCAGGACCTGCTTGAGGCCAGGGCACTTGTCGAGCAGCTCGACGGCGCGCTCGGCGAAGTAGGGGTCCACCACCAGGAACGAGATCCCCGCGTCGTTGATGACGTAGGCGTGGTCGTCGGCCGATCCCAGCGGGTGCAGCGAGGTGCGCTGGAAGCCCTGGGTCTGGCCGGCGCCAAGGATGAAGAGGACCTCGGGCCGGTTCAGGGCCAGCAGTGCACCCGCCGTCCCGCGACCGGCGTCCAGCGACTCGAAGGCCTGGATGTACTGGCTGATCCGGGCGGCGACCTCGCCGCCGGTGAGGGTGACGTCGCCGAGGTGGATCACCGGGCGGTCCCGGTGCCTCCTCAGCGCCGCCACCATCAGGTGGCCGTTGTGCGATCCGACTCGGAGCATGTCAGTCATACCCCGAGAGTAGAACGTGTTCTATTTAGCGGCAACCGCCGCGCCGGGCACGTGAGACACCGGCTCGCCGATCCTCCGGAACTCCAGCGCGCCGTCGGCGTCCACGCCGCCCTTGTGCAGTTTCACGTCGGCGTAGTAGCTGTCGAGCTGGCGGAACGGGATCCGCTTGCCCTGCCGCGGCATGATCACGTCGCCGCGCTCGATGTAGCCCGAGGTCAGCGACTCCCCCATGATCGAGTGGTCGTCCGCGTCGTCGGCACCAGCCTGGACCACGGCGTACTCACCGGGGTTCTTCTGCATCCGCGCCACGAGCTTGGAGAAGAAGCGGGCGAGCAGGTCGGCCTTGAGCGTCCACGAGGCGTTCGTGTAGCCGATGACGAACATCGCGTTCGGCACGCCGGTGAACATGGTGCCCTTGTAGAGCAGGTGGTCGTGCGTCTCGACCTTCTCGCCGTCGACGTACATCTCGGCGCCACCGAAGAGCTGGATGACCAGGCCGGTCGCGGTCACGACGATGTCGGCCGGGATCTCGTCGCCGCCCTCGAGCTTGATGCCCGTGGGCGTGAACGACGTGATCCGGTCGGTGACGATGTCGGCCTTGTGCGACTTCAGCACCCGGAACAGGTCCCCGTTCGGGACCACGCAGAGCCGCTGGTCCCAGGGGTTGTACTTCGGCGTGAAGTGCTTCATGTCGACCTTGCGGCCGAGCTGCGCCTTGATCTGCTGGAGCACGAGGCGCCGGGCGACGGCCGGCTTGCTCTTGGACAGCTTGTACATGCCGCGCTGCAGCGCGACGTTGCGCGCCCGCCCGATCTTGTAGCGCACGTCCGCGGGCACCTTGGCCTTCTCCAGGCCGAGGGCCACCGGGTCGTGCGACGGCAGCGACAGAATGTACGTCGGCGACCGCTGCAGCATCGTGACGTGCTCGGCCGCGTTCGGCCCGGACGCCATCGCCGGGACCAGCGTGATCGCGGTCGCGCCACTGCCGATCACGACGACGCGCTTGCCGGCGTAGTCGAGGTCCTCGGGCCAGAACTGCGGGTGGACGAACTGCCCGCCGAAGCTCTCCTCGCCCGGGAACGTGGGCCGGTGGCCGTTGTCGTAGTCGTAGTAGCCGGTGCAGCCCGCGAGGAAGCGCGCGGAGTAGGTCTCCGTGATCCCCTCGTCGGTCTCGGCGGTGATGGTCCAGCGGCCGGTCTCCGAGGACCAGTCGGCGCGGACGACCCTGCGGCCGAACCGGATCTTGTCCATGAGGCCGTTCTCGCGGGCGGTCTCCTCGACGTACCCACGGATCGAGGCGCCGTCGGCAAGCACCTTGGTGCCGTGCCACGGCTTGAAGTCGTAGCCGAAGGTGTACATGTCGGAGTCGGACCGGACGCCGGGGTAGCGGAACAGGTCCCAGGTGCCGCCGATGGCCTGGCGCCGCTCGAGCACCAGCACCGACGTACCGGCGTTGTCACGGGCGAGGTGGGAGGCGACACCGATGCCGGACAGGCCGGCACCCACGACGACGACGTCGACCTCGGCGGTCGGCTTGACGGACGACGCGCTCATGCGACACCTGCCTGACCGTCGGCGACGGCGTGGATGCCGCCGCTGCCCTCCAGCAGGACGTCCACGACCATCGCGGGATCCTCGGGCATCGGCACGTGGCCGACGTCCTTCATCATCAGGTGCTCCAGCTCCGGGTAGGCGGCCTCGGCCCGCTTCGCCTGGTACGGCGGCAGCACGCGGTCGTGCTCGGCCCACGCGATCGTCACCGGGACGTGCGACGGGATCGGGCGGTCGAAGACGGTGGCCTGCCGGATCATCGTCCGCAGCGCCGGACGGGCCCGCACCATGGCGCGAGCGTCTCCGATCATGAGCTCAGGGTCGACCCGCGTGGGGTGGGCGTGCAACCAGCCCAGCATCGCGGTGCGGCCGTACTTGTTGTGCGCCAGCGTCGGGGCGAGCGGCTGCGCGGCACGCGCGACCGTGATCACGGTCCCGAAGAGGGCTCGGGTGTAGGCGAAGTCGACCGGCCCTTTCCAGAAGCCGGCGGGCGAGAGCGCCGTGGCGCTGGCGACCAGGTCGTCAGCGGCCGCCTCGAGGGCGATCCGTCCACCGAGCGAGTTGCCGCCGATGTGCGGGCGGTCCAGGCCGAGCTGGTCGAAGAACCCGACCAGCTCGTCATGGAGGACCTCGGTGACCGGCCGGCCGTTGGTGACCAGGTCGTGCGACTGGCCGTGCCCGGGCAGGTCGAACAGGATGACCGTGCGGTGCTCGGCGAGCTGGTCGAGCACCGGGTACCACGCCTGACGGCGGTGACTGATGCCGTGGACCAGGACCAGGGGCGCGCCGGAGCCGGCGACCTCGTACTTCAGCATGTGCTTTCCCTCCGCCGATCAGGCCGCAGCCGGGGCGGGCTCGCTGCGGTAGCGGGCCGGCCGGCCGTCGATCCGGAGGGCCTTCCACACCTTGCGCGAGACCGGGTTCATCAGGCCCGACTCCTCGGCCAGGGTGCGGACGTCGGCGAAGATGTCGCGCAGCATCTTGGTGCCGTCCTCGCCGTCCCAGTACAGGTCGTCGACGACGTGCTTCGGGATGTCGTACGCCGCGCAGAACTCCGGCGTCGGCTTCATGATCGCGTCACCGAGGATGCGCATGACGAGCGGGAACAGGACCGACAGCGCGCCGCGACGCACCTTGCTCAGCGTCGGGACGGTACGCCGCAGGTACTCGTGCGCGAAGGAGATGTGCCGCGCCTCCTCGGCGACGTGGATCTGCATGACGCGCACCATCAGCGGGTGCATGTCGGTCGAGTCAGCCCCGCGCAGCACGGCCTTCTGGACGTGGTCGATCGGCTCCTCGCCGGCGAGGACGCCGGTGAAGAACAGCTCGGGCAGCAGCCGGCCGAAGACCGGGATGACGGGCTGGATGGCGCGCAGGAAACGGCGCGCGCCCTTCACGTCCGCGCCGATGCGGTTGACCAGCTCCTGGAACATCTGGGTGTGGTGGGACTCCTCGGTGACCTCGTGCATGAGGTACCGGTACTCCGGGTCCTGGTTGTCCAGGGTGAAGACGTACTCCATGACGCCGCGGATCAGGACGCTCTCGAACTGGAGGCCGACCTTGGCGAGCTGGGCCTGGTAGGCCATGCC
>DATFHM010000368.1:0-5862 GCA_035248385.1 Nocardioides sp.
GCTCACGATGTCGGGGCTGTTGTACTGGTTGATGATGAACGTCGGCAGCGTCGACATCGGCTCCGACGGGGTGAACAGCTTCCACTGCACGCTCGCGGTGTAGCCCACCGCGACCAGCAGCGGCGCGGTCTCGCCGATGACCCGCGCGACGGCCAGCATCACGCCGGTCACGATGCCACCGATCGAGGTCGGCACCACGACCTTGAGGATGGTGCGCCACTTGGGCACCCCGAGGGCCCAGGACGCCTCGCGCAGGTCGGCGGGCACCAGCCGGAGCATCTCCTCGGTCGACCGCACGACGGTCGGGGTCATCAGCAGCGCCAGGGCGATGGCAGCCGTGAAGCCCATCTGCACGGTCGGACCGAACACGATCCGGAACAGCGTGATCGCGAAGAGACCGGCGACGATCGAGGGGATACCGGTCATGACGTCGACGAACAGCGTCGTGGCCCGGGCCAGCCGCGTGCCCTTGCCGTACTCGACGAGGTAGATGGCGGCCATCAGCCCGAGCGGTACGGCGATGAGCGCGGCCACCAGCGTGATCAGACCGGTGCCGATGAGGGCCTGCGCGATGCCGCCCTTGGCGGCGTCGGCCGCCGTGAGCACCGAGTGGTTCTTCATCGAGGAGGTCAGGAAGGTCCACGACAGGTGCGAGCCGCCCTTGCGCACGACCAGCTCGATGATCCACACCAGCGGCACGCAGACCACGGCGAACATCGACCAGATGACGCCGGTGACGAGGCGGTCCTTGGCGGCGCGGCCGCCCTCGAGCACCTGGGACCAGATCACGACCACGGCGATCCCCAGCACGTCGGCGAGGACCACGACCGGGGTCCACGAGGACTCCTTGGCGAAGACCAGCTTGAAGAGGACCGCGACGGCGGCGACGACGACGAAGACGCCGAGCGGGGCGAGGCGCGGCAGCCGGGGCCGGGTCAGGGCCGGGCGCGCGAAGTCGACGGTGGTCATCGGGCGAACTTCCGATCTCCGCGGGCGATGACCCAGCGCGCGACGAAGTTCACGACGAAGGTCAGGGCGAACAGGATGAGACCGAGGGCGATCAGCGCCGACTTGCCGTCGTTGCTGGCCTCCGCCCAGTGACCCGCGATGAAGGACGCGATGGTCTGTCCCTCGTGCGAGCCGGTCAGGTTGAAGGTCAGGTTGGGGTTCAGCGCGTGCGACACCATCAGCACGGCCATGGTCTCGCCGAGCGCTCGGCCGAGGCCGAGCATCACGCCGGCGACGATGCCCGACTTGGCGTGCGGGAGCACCGCCATCCGGATCATCTCCCAGCGGGTGGCGCCGAGGCCGATGGCGGCCTCCTGGACCAGGGGCGGGGTCTGCTTGAAGACCTCGCGCGAGATCGCGACGATGATCGGCAGGATCATGACGCTCAGCACCAGGACGGCCGTGATGCCGACCTGGCCGGTGCCGGCGTACGGGCCCTTGAAGATCGGGATCCAGCTGGCGTGCACGCTGAGCCACTCGATCGTCGGCTTGAGGGACGCGGCGAGCACCGTGCCGCCCCAGAGCCCGTAGATGATCGAGGGGACCGCGGCGAGCAGGTCGATGACGTACGCGACGGGCGTCGCGATCCTCGGCGGCGCGTAGTAGGTGATGAACAGCGCGATCGCGATGGCGAAGGGCACCGCGATGATCAGCGCGATCACGGCGAAGAGCACGGTGCCGAAGACGAGCGGGCCGGCGAGCGCCCAGAAGCTCGACTTGCCGCCGAAGGTCTTGACCGGCTGGCTGAGGGCGGGGTCAGCCAGCACCCCGGGGATGCCCTTGACGAGCAGGAAGACGAAGACGGCGGCGAGTGCGACGAGGATCGTGATGCCGGCGGCGCTGGCCAGACCCTTGAAGATCGCGTCGCCCCTGCCCTGGGAGCCCTGCTGGAACAGGTCGCCCCCGGCCGGCACGGGCGGAGATTGCGTGGACACCAGGACTCCCCGGAGGTGTTGGTCGGGGCGGCCCGCCGCAGCGGGCCGCCCCTGGGATCAGACGAGCTGGATCAGCAGGTCACTTGATCGTCGCGACGATGGCCTGAGCCTTCTTCGCGACGTTCGCGGGCAGCGGGGCCGAACCGGCGGCCTTCGAGCCCGAGGCCTGGCCGGCGTCGGACACGATGTAGCCCAGGTAGTCCTTCACGAGGGCGCCGACCTTGGCGTCCTTGTACGTCGGGCAGGCGATCAGGTACGAGACCAGCAGCAGCGGGTAGTCGGCCGGGTCCGTGGTGGTCCGGTCGATCTTGTAGGTGAGCTGACCCGACTTGGCGGCCGGGTCGAGCTTGGAGACCGACAGGTCGTGCGCCGCGCCGTCAGCGGTGGGCATGACGTACTTGCTGCCGACCTTGACCGAGACGATGCCGAACGTGCCGGCCTTCGACGCGTCGACGTAGCCGATGGAGCCGTCGGTGCCCTGCAGGGTGGTGACGACGCCCGAGGTGCCGTCACCGGACAGGCCCGAGGTGGTCGGCCAGGTCTGCGACGCCGGGCTCTTCCAGGCGCCCTGCGAGGCCTGGGCGAGGTAGTCGGTGAAGTTGTTGGTGGTGCCCGAGTCGTCCGAGCGGTGGACCGGCTGGATGGCCGTGCTGGGCAGGTTCACGCCCGGGTTCTGGTCCGCGATCGCCTTGTCGTTCCAGGTGGTGATCGAGCCGTTGAAGATGCCGGCGATGGTCTTGCCGTCGAGGTTGAGCGAGGAGACGCCGGAGAGGTTGAAGACCACGGCGATCGGGCTGACGTAGTCCGGGACCTCGATCGGGTCGGCGCCGCACTGCTTCTTGGCGGCGGCGTACTCGGTCGGGTCGGACAGGTAGGAGTCCGAGCCGGCGAAGGTGTAGGTGCCCTGCTCGAAGCTGGAGCGACCGGTGCCGGAGCCGACCTGGTTGTAGTTGATCGTGACGCCGGACTTCGCCTGGCCGTAGTCCGAGGCCCACTGGACCTGGGCGCTGCCCTGGGCGGTCGAGCCGCCACCGGTCAGGGAGGACGCGTTGTTCACGGCCGCCGGGGTCGTCGCGTCGGACGAGGACGACGCGCCGGAGCCGGCGTCGGAGCTGTTGGAGCCGCAGGCCGCCAGGGAGCCGGCGAGCGCGACAGCCGCGATGCTGGGGACCAGCGCGCGGCGGATCTGGGTGAGGTTCAAGACAAGGCCTCTCAGGTGGAGGGGCAGACCGCCCCCCTGCTTTCGGTCTGGACGTTGCGAAGTTAGGGAAGGCCGGTAACGCAACTGTCCGGTCTGTCTGAACGGAGGGTGAACAGTGCGCAAGCAGGGGACGATCCGCCGTGGGCCAGGTCACGTGCCCTGCTAGCAGCGGGTGTCTCGGTGGCTCAGACCCCGTGCCGCTCGAACGCCACGACCTTTCCCTTGCGGGTGTGCAGGATCAGCGCCTCGGCCGGGGCGAGGGGGGTCTGCAGCGTCGAGGCGCGGACCCGGCTGCTCAGCCCGAGGGCGTCGTACACGAGCGGCAGGACGGGCCGGTGCGTGCACAGCACCGCCCCCTGATCGTCGGCCAGGAGCTCCTCGACGATGCGCGCCACGCCGTTCGGGGAGGCGTCCTCCTCGCTCAGCCGGCGACGCAGGTCGAGGTCGAAGCCGGTCGTGGCGACGTACGGCTCGACGGTCTGGACGCAGCGGGTGCTGGGCGAGCTGACGACGTGCGTCGCGTCGTACGCCGCGATGAGCGGGACGAGGCGGGCGGCCTGGGTGCTGCCGGTGCTCAGCAGCGGACGCAGCCGGTCGTCGGCCGACCACCGCGACCGGGAGCGCGCGGTGGCGTGGCGCAGGACGACGAGGGCGCGGGTCTTGCGGCGGACCGCGAGCGCCGCGGTGAGCGTCTCCCGGTCGTAGTCGTAGGTGAGGAGGTCGAGGGCGAGGTCGACGGGGACCCAGCGGACCTGGTCGATCTCGGCGTTGGGGCGGTAGCCGGTGACGTCGTCGTCGCCGACCACGCGGCCGGTCCAGTAGTGCACGATCTTGAGCCGACCGGCGACCGGGTAGCACTGGTCGGGCAGCGGCGGCCCCAGCCGCACGTGCAGCCCGGTCTCCTCGGCGACCTCGCGGACCGCCGCCGCGATGCGGTGCTCGCCGCGTTCGAGCTTGCCCTTGGGGAACGACCAGTCGTCGTACTTGGGACGGTGCACGAGCAGGACCTGGCGACCGGGCCGGAATGCGACGACGCCGGCGGCCACGACCGGGGCGCGCTGCGTCGTACCGGCTGCGGGGCGGGGGCTGGCCACGGGGCTAGTCTCACCTATCCGCACGCGCGCGAACGAGAGGCCCTGCCTGTGAAACGCCCCCGCCCGACCCGACGCTGGACCGTCGTGGCCGTCGTCGTGGCGCTGGTCGTCGTGGCGCTCGGTGTCGTCGGCTGGGTGCGGGCGCGCTCAGGGCCGGAGAGCCGGCTCTCGGCGGCGATGGCGCTGGCCCCGAGGACGGCCGTGCGGTTCAGCTGGACCGACTGGTCCGCCGTACGCGCGAAGCTGGGGGTGTCCGAGGCGGAGGCGACCGACCACGTCGGCGCGTTCCTGTCCCAGGCGTTCGACGCCGACCTCAGCTCGACCTCGGCGCTGGACGACTCCGCGCCGACCCTGGCGGCGAAGCTCGGCGTCTCCCCCGCGAACCTGTCGTGGGAGCTCTACGCCCAGGGCACCGACGGCGCGGTCGTCGTGATGGGGCTCCCCGACGACGTCACGCCGGCCGAGCTGCGGGTGACGCTGGGCCGGGTCGGCTACACCGACCCGGGCACCGACGACGGCGTGTGGCAGGTCGGGTCAGGCGGGCTGTCGTCGATCGGCAACCTGACCCCCGAGCTGACCAACCTCACCATCGACGCCGGGCACCACGTGCTCGCCGCGAGCGACTCGGCGGCCTTCCTGCGCGACTGGCGCGGCAACGAGCGCGGGACCGGGGACGACAGCGCCGTCGCGTCGGTGGCCACCTCGCTCGGGGACGCGGTGTCGGCGGCGGCGTACGACGGGGGCTACGCCTGCCAGGCGCTCGCGATGAACCAGGCCGACCCGGCCGACGCCGCCGAGGGCGCCCGGCTGATCGCCGAGGCGGGGAAGATCAACCCCCTCGACGCGTTCGCCATGGGCTACTCGCCCGACGGCTCGGTCCAGGTCCGGATGCTCTTCGAGAACCCCGAGCAGGCCCGCACCAACGCCACGACCCGCGCCACCCTCGCCGTCGGGCCCGCGCCCGGCCAGGGCGGCTCCTTCACCGACCGCTACCGGCTGGTGCGCACCACCGCCGACAAGGACCTGGTCTCGATGACCCTCCAGCCGGTGCCCGGCAGCTACGTGCTGTCGGACCTGGACGCGGGGCCGCTGCTCTTCGCGAGCTGCTGACCGCTACCGCCGCGGGACGACCCCGAGGATCCGGTCGATCTCGTCCTGGGACAGCCGGGAGTCGGATGCCGTGGCGGCGATGATCAGGTTGGTGGTCAGCTCGACCTCGGACAGCAAGTCGTCGTCATCCAGCTCGACTTCGAATTGGTCGTCCACGTGCCTGCTCCTCCCCGAGTTTCGCCGCGCTCCACGACCCATCATCGCGCAAAAAATGATTTCGGGCCCCGCCGCGAGAGCAACAGGGCCCGAAACCGGTACGACGGTGGATCAGAGAGGCCGGACGTTCTCCGCCTGCGGGCCCTTGGGGCCCTGGGTGACGTCGAACTCCACCCGCTGGGCGTCCTCCAGCGACTTGTAGCCGTTGGTCTGGATGGCGGAGTAGTGGACGAAGACGTCGTCGCCGCCACCCTCCTGCTCGATGAAGCCGAAGCCCTTCTCGGCGCTGAACCACTTGACGGTGCCCTGAGCCATTGCGCTCGCTACTCCTTGTGTCTGGCGAAGTCGCCCGGTCGAC
>DATFHM010000369.1:0-3277 GCA_035248385.1 Nocardioides sp.
TCCTTCCGCCGTGCCGGATTCGGGCTCTCCGACCTCAAGTGTGAATACTCATCTGACGTGCAGCAACTGCGAATTGCATTCGTACCCGGTGTCACGCCCGACAAGTGGGCACGAGCCTGGCGCGAACGCAACCCGAACATCAGGCTGCAGCTGGTGCCGCTCGAGGACGACGCCGACGCGCGCCGCGTGCTCGACGACGGCGAGGCGGACCTCCTCCTGGCACGGCTCCCGGTCGACCTCGACTCCCCCGCGCCGCTGCACTGCGTCCGCCTGTACGACGAGCTGCCGGTCGTCGTCGCGTCGGCGGACCACTTCGTGGCCGCCGGCGAGGAGGTCGAGCTGGCCGACCTGAGCCAGGAGCAGCTGGTCCTCCCCCACCCCTCCGGCTGGACCCCCGACGTCGACCAGCTGACCTTCCCTCCGATGACCGTCAAGGACGCCATCGAGGTCGCCGCGTCCGGCACCGGCGTCGCCATCGTGCCGATGTCGCTCGCGCGCCTGCACCACCGCAAGGACGCGATCCACCGGGTCGTCACCGACCTGGAGCCGACCACCATCGCCCTGCTCTGGCTGCGCAGCGAGGACAGCCCGGTCCACCAGGACTTCGTGGGCGTGACCCGGGGGCGCGGCGCCCGCAGCAGCCGCTAGGGGTCTCGATACGCCGCTCGCTGGCGCTCGCGGCTACTCGACCACCGAAAGTGTGGCGGCCCAGTCACCGAGGATCCGGGCACAGCGGTCCACGGCCGTGTTCCAGTCCAGGGCCGACTCGTCGGCGGTGTCGGACACGTACTTCACCATCCGCACCGGTACGCCGAACTCCGCGGCCACGTAGGCGACCGCATAGCCCTCCATGTCGACGAGCTGGGCCCGGGCGGCGAGCGCGTCACGGACCACGGGGTCGGTCACGAACACGTCGCCGGTGGCCAGCACCGTCTCCCCGCCGCCGACGAAGAGCCGCTCGCGGACGTCGTACCCCAGCGTCCGGAGGGCGTCGGCGCTGATCTCGTGGTTGAGCACGGCGCCGATCTCGAACAGCCCGGACAGGTGCGGGTGCAACGCGCCCGCCGTCCCGACGTTCACGATCGACAGGCCGGCTAGCTCCTCGGCCGAGGCGGCGGCCAGCCGGCGGGTCAGCGCCGTCGCGGCGGCGACCTTGCCGATGCCCGTGACGAGCACCTCGACGCCGGGCGGGAGGTAGCGGGCTTCGGCCTCGGTGGCGGCGACGAGCAGGACGGGCACGACAGGAGGCTAGGGCAAACGTGAGACGGGCGTGGCCCGTGTGACGTCGCCCTCGTTAGTGTGACACGGCGTCACCGCTCGGGCTCCCGGGCGTTGACCGTCGCAAGGGGTGTCCATCTCGGGGCATCGGCAAGTTCGATGAAAGGAATCTCCATGCTCAACCGACGACTCGTGTCCGTCGCCGCTCTCGGCCTCTCCGCAACCTTCGCCCTGACCGGGTGCTCCGGCAAGGACGTGGCGAACAAGGCCCAGCAGCACGCCAGCGCCCTCGCGACGAACTCGCAGGCCCAGGCGCTGAAGTCCAAGGCGGCCACCGCCGCGAAGTCCAAGCTGTCCGACATCACCGGGTCGGCCAGCGCCACCGGCGCCTCCGGGTCCGCGAGCGCCGCCACCACGGGCGCGACGGTCGACCTCGGCACGTTCGCCACCAACCGCAAGGCCAAGGTCGTGGGCGCGTTCTACACCAAGCGTCGCCAGGGCAAGCCCGGCCCGTTCCTGGTCACCGTCACCGGCGTGAAGGCGCGCCGGGTCTCCGTGTGCGTCGGGCCGAAGGGCACGACCTCGCGCACCGTCATCGTGGCCAAGGGCAAGGTCAAGGCCGTCCGCAAGGGCACCGCGTCCTGCGCCTGACCGCCTGACTGGACAAGCACGACGGCCGGCAACCCCGATCGGGTTGCCGGCCGTCGTACGTCGGAGGCGTCAGCTCACTTGAGCTCGGCGCTCGACAGCCCCAGGACCCGGCGCGCCACGATCAGCTGCTGGATCTGCTGGGTGCCCTCGAAGATGTCGAGGATCTTGGAGTCGCGCGCCCACTTCTCGAGCAGCTCGCCCTCGCTGTAGCCGACCGAGGCGCACAGCTCGACGCAGCCGAGCGTGACGTCCGAGCCGACCCGGCCGGCCTTCGCCTTGGCCATCGAGGCCTCGAGCGAGTTCGGCTTGCGGTTGTCGGCCATCCAGGCGGCCTCCAGCGTCAGCAGCCGGCCCATCTCCCAGTTGGTCTCCAGCTCCAGGAACTTCGCCGCCGCGGCGGACTGCAGCTGGGCCGGCTTGTCGTAGTCGACCTCGACGCCGGCCTGCTTGAGCAGGTCGCGGGTCAGGTCGAGCGACGCCCGGGCGCAACCGACGGCCATCGCCGCCACGAGCGGCCGGGTGTTGTCGAAGGTCGCCATCGCGCCCGCGAAGCCCTGCTTCACGTCGATCTCGGGCGAGCCCAGGAGGTTCTCCTTGGGCACCCGCACGTCGGTGAAGGTGATGACAGCGGTGTCGGAGGCCCGGATGCCGAGCTTCTCCTCGAGGCGCTCCACCTTCACGCCCGGCATGTCCTTGGTGACGACGAAGGACTTGATGGCGGCGCGACCCAGCGACTTGTCGAGCGTCGCCCAGACCACGATCGAGTCCGAGCGCTCGCCCGAGGTCACGAAGATCTTCTCGCCGTTGATGACGTAGTGGTCGCCGTCGAGCACCGCGGTCGTGGAGACCTGCGCGGAGTCGGACCCGAAGGCCGGCTCGGTGATCGCCATCGACGCCCACGTGCCCTTGAACCGCTCGAGCTGCTCATCGGTCGCCACCGAGGCGATCGCCGAGTTGCCCAGGCCCTGCCGCGGCATCGAGAGCAGCAGGCCCACGTCGCCCCAACACATCTCGGCGACCGAGGTCACCGACGCCATGTTGGAGCCGTTCTTCACACCCTTGTCGGCGTCGGCCTCGTCCCGGCGTACGCCGGTGGCGCCCGCACCCTCGCTCGCACCCGACTCGGCCAGGCCGTCGATCATCGCGGCGAGCATGTCGAGCTCGGTGGGGTACTCGTGCTCGGCGACGTCGTACTTGCGCGAGATCGGCCGCAGCATGTTCATCGCGACCTGGTGGGCCTGGTCGATGAGCTGGCGGTGCTTCTTGGGAACTTCCAGGTTGATGGCCATCAGACCAGCACCGTTCCTTCCATGATGCCGATGGCACGCAGGTCGCGGTACCACCGCTCGACCGGGTGCTCCTTGACGAATCCGTGGCCACCGAGCAGCTGCACGCCGTCGAGGCCGAT
>DATFHM010000370.1:0-7168 GCA_035248385.1 Nocardioides sp.
GAGACGGCCTTGTCCAGCGCGCGGTTCGCGGCCTTGCCGGCCTCGATCGCCTTGTCCTTGTCGCCGGCCTCGGCGGCCTCGCGGAACTTGCGGACGGCGGACTTCAGACCGGTCTTGACGGCCTTGTTGCGCTCGCGCGCCTTCTCGTTCTGCTTGTTGCGCTTGATCTGCGACTTGATGTTCGCCATGAGGTTCCGGGTGACCCTTCCTTGATGCCTGAATTGCGGTGAGACGCGCTCTCCCGGCCACTCTGGGGATGAGAGGGGAGGGGCCTCGAACACGCAGCCAGAAACGTTACCAGCGGGAGGCCCAGTCTCCGAATCAGCGCGTGAGGTCCCAGCCGCGCCGCTCTGCCAGCCAGTCGAGGATCACGTCACGCTGCCAGGCCTGCACCCGTCGCACGTACGGCGAGGTCGACGGACTCGGCTGCGCGGCGCTGTGCGCGAAGTAGCCCAGGACGAGCGCCAGCACGGTGTCGACGTCGTCGGCGTCGACGGCGGACAGCAGCGGGTGCGCGGCGATGTGGGCCTCGACGTCCAGGCCGTCCCCGCGCGGGCCGACCAGCAGGATCAGCGAGTCCAGCCAGGCCGCGCCCATCACCGGCCAGTTCCAGTCGCACAGAGCGATCGACCCGTCGTGCCGGACGATCAGGTTGTCGTCGCGTACGTCGGCGTGGACGAGCGTGTCCCCGGCGACCACCTCGGCGAACCGCGCGGCGAGGGCCTGGCACTCGGCGGCGAACGGCAGGTCGATCCGGTCCCACAGGCCCGGCCAGTCGGCCCAGTCGTCCACCGCGCGGTCCAGGCCGAGGCCCGGCGCCGGGGTGAGGAGGGTCGCCGCCTCGACCAGCATCTCGGAGGCCACCGCGAGCTCGGCCGGGTCCCACGGACGCTGTGGCGCCCGGCCGTCGACGTACTCGGTCTCGAGCAGCATCCAGTCCTCGAACTCCTCGGCCCACAGCAGCCGGGGAGCGAGCGGCGACGGCGGGAGCGAGCGCAGCCGCCGGGCCTCGATCCGGTAGGACTCGGCGAAGGCCCGCTGGGCCTTCACCGACGCGGCCTTGACGAAGTGCCGCGTGCCGTCGGTGCCGAGCAGGACCGACGCGAACCCGGGCGTGTAGCCACCGCCCTGGGAGACCGCGTGCTCGACCGTCGTGCCGATGCGGTCCTCGACGCGCCGGCGGACCGCCGGGGGGAGGTGCACCCAGTCCAGACGCCGAGCCGTGCGGCCGTGCGGCAGCGGGTCCGGGATCCGGGCGGCGCGGTCCGTGGTCACCCGGCCATCCTGTCAGGCCGGCCGCACGCCCCGCTCACCTCATCGGCGCGACGGGGTGAGCGTCGTGGTGTGCAGCGCGGCACCGTCGACGCCACGCAGCGTGACCGCGAGCTCGCCGGACTCCGCGTCGATCGCGACCTGGCCGAAGTACTGGTAGCCCTCGAGCGGCGACACGCTCGGCCGCGGCGGCGCGGCGACGAAGACGGCCTCGGGGCCGAAGGTCGGGTCGAGCGTGTTCGGCCCGAAGCCGCCCGCGTTGAGCGGACCCGACACGAACTCCCAGAACGGGTCGAAGTCCTGGTACGCCGCGCGGTCGGGCGAATAGTGGTGGGCGGCCGTGTAGTGCACGTCGGCGGTCAGCCACACGTGGTTGCGGACGCCGGCCCGCTGGAACGCCGTGAGCACGCGGGCGAGCTGCATCTCGCGACCGGAGGGTGCGCCGGCCGCGCCGTTGGAGATGCTCTCCTCGTTCGGCTTCCCCTCCGTCCCGTCCGGGACCACGAGGCCCAGAGGCAGGTCGTTGGCGATGACCTTCCAGGTGGCCCGCGAGGTCGTCACCCCGTCGATCAGCCACTTCTCCTGCTCGGCACCGAGGATGCCGCCGTCGTCGACGGTCTCGACATCGGTCGTGTTGGGGTCCTTGTGGCTGCGCATGTCGAGGATGAACAGGTCGAGCAGCGGACCGAAGGAGAGCTTGCGGTAGACGCGACCGAGCCGATCCGGCGACGCGGTGCCGACCGGGATCCACTCGTGGAAGGCCTGCCGGGCCAGCGGCACGAGGTCGTCGACCCTGGTGCCGGCCGGGTAGCCGGCACGGCCCTCGAGGATCTCGCCGGGGTACCAGTTGTTGAGCACCTCGTGGTCGTCCCACTGCGCGATGATCCCGGTCTCGGCCAGCAGGGCCCGGTAGTTGTCGGCCATCATGTTGTAGCGGTACTGCCCCCGGAAGTCGGCGAGCGTGGTCGAGACGGCCGTCTTCTCCTCGATGACCAGGTTGCGCCAGGTGCGGCCGTCCGGCAGCACGACGGTCGGGGAGACGATGCCGTCGGCGTAGCAGTTGTCACCGGAGCTGAGGAAGAAGTCGGCGTTCGCGGCCCGCATCGCGTCGGCGATCCGGTAGCCGCCGAGGTCGGGGTTCACGCCCCATCCCTGGCCGGCGATGTCGCCGGACCAGATGAAGGAGATGTCGCGGAGGTCGGCCACGCCGCTGCGGAAGCTGCCGCTGACGGCCGCCGAGGTCGCGCGGTGGTCGGACAGGTCGACGGCGGTGACCCGGTAGTGGAGCCGCTCGCCCGAGGGCAGGCCGCGCACGGGGATCCGGCCGGTGAAGTCGGTGTCCGGGGTGACGACCGGCCCGGCGACGATCCGGGACCGGCGAAAGTCGGGGTCGCGCGAGATCTCGGCGACCAGCCGCGCGGGGCGGTCCGCTCGCGACCAGAGGGTGACCTGGCCACCGACCGGGTCGCCGGCCTGGACGCCGTGGGTGAGGACCGGCCGGTCCGCCCGCACGAGGCCGGCGGCGGTCCGGCGGCCGGCCGCCTCCGCCGTACCTCCGAGGAGGGTGGCGCCGGCTCCGAGGGCTGCTGCGCCGATGACCGTCCGGCGTCCGAGTGTCGTCATGCGACCGACCCAACCGAACCGCGGAGAACGGCGGGCGAGCGCCAGTTGAACCGTCCGGGAGGTCTCGGCGTACGCCGGCGAATTCCTCCCGCTCCGCGTTGTTGCGACAATGGGCGGACCATGCCCGCTGTGCCCTCTTCCGCCGCCCCCCAGCCGGGCCGCACCGACCCCTCGGTCATCCGCAACTTCTGCATCATCGCGCACATCGACCACGGCAAGTCGACGCTCGCCGACCGGATGCTGCAGCTCACCGGCGTCGTCGGCGAGCGCGAGGCGAAGGCGCAGTACCTGGACCGGATGGACATCGAGCGCGAGCGCGGCATCACCATCAAGTCCCAGGCCGTCCGGATGCCGTGGGGCGTGGCCGAGGGCAACGAGCGCGGCGCCGAGCCGGGCACCTACGTGCTCAACATGATCGACACCCCGGGCCACGTCGACTTCACCTACGAGGTGAGCCGCAGCCTGCAGGCGTGCGAGGCCGCGATCCTGCTCGTCGACGCCGCCCAGGGCATCGAGGCGCAGACCCTCGCCAACCTCTACCTGGCGATGGGCGCGGACCTGCACATCATCCCGGTGCTCAACAAGATCGACCTGCCCAGCGCCAACGTCGAGAAGTACGCCGAGGAGCTGGCCCACCTGGTCGGCTGCGAGGTCGAGGACGTCCTCCTCACCAGCGCCAAGACCGGCCTGGGCGTCGAGGCGCTGCTCGACGAGATCGTCAAGCAGGTCCCGCCGCCGGTCGGCGACGCCGACGCCCCGGCCCGCGCGCTGATCTTCGACTCCGTCTACGACACCTACCGCGGCGTGGTCACCTACGTCCGGGTGGTCGACGGCAGCCTCAAGCACCGCGACAAGATCAAGATGATGTCGACCAACGCGCTGCACGAGATGCTCGAGGTCGGCGTCATCAGCCCGGAGCCGCTCAAGGCCACCGAGCTCGGCGTGGGGGAGACCGGCTACCTGATCACGGGTGTGAAGGACGTCCGGCAGTCCCGCGTCGGCGACACCGTCACGGTCAACGGCAACCCCGCGACCGAGCCCCTCGGCGGGTACGAGCACCCCAACCCGATGGTGTACGCCGGCCTCTACCCGATCGACGGCGACGACTACCCGGTCCTGCGCGACGCCCTGGAGAAGCTCCAGCTCAACGACGCGGCCCTCACCTTCGAGCCCGAGACCTCGGGCGCGCTGGGCTTCGGCTTCCGCTGCGGCTTCCTCGGGCTGCTGCACATGGAGATCACCCGGGAGCGGCTCGAGCGTGAGTTCAACCTCGACCTGATCTCGACCGCCCCGAACGTGGTCTACGCGGTCACCATGGACGATGGCACCGAGCACGTCGTGACCAACCCGAGCGAGTACCCCGAGGGCAAGATCGCCGAGGTCCGCGAGCCCATCGTCAACGCGACGGTGCTCTCGCCGAGCGACTACATCGGCACGATCATGGAGCTGTGCCAGCAGAAGCGCGGCACGCTGCAGGGCATGGACTACCTGTCCGAGGACCGCGTCGAGATGCGCTACATCCTGCCGATGGGCGAGATCGCGTTCGACTTCTTCGACCAGCTCAAGTCCAAGACCAAGGGCTACGCCTCGCTGAACTACGAGTTCTCCGGCGACCAGGCGGCCGACCTGGTGAAGGTCGACATCCTGCTGCAGGGCGAGCCCGTGGACGCGTTCTCCGCGATCGTGCACAAGGAGGCGGCGTACTCCTACGGCCTGATGATGGCCGGGAAGCTCAAGGAGCTCATCCCGCGCCAGCAGTTCGAGGTTCCGATCCAGGCCGCGATCGGCGCCCGGGTGATCGCCCGCGAGACGATCCGCGCCATCCGCAAGGACGTCCTCGCCAAGTGCTACGGCGGTGACATCACCCGCAAGCGGAAGCTGCTGGAGAAGCAGAAGGAGGGCAAGAAGCGGATGAAGATGGTCGGCCGCGTCGAGGTCCCCCAGGAGGCCTTCGTGGCCGCGCTCTCCACCACCCAGCCGAGCGGGGACAAGCCCAAGAAGTGAGCGCCCGGTCCGCCGCGATCCTCGAGGAGTGGCGGCTGTCGCCGGACGGCTCCGCTGTCACCGGTACGACGGCGGAGGTGCTCCCCGTCGTCACCGACACTGGCGAGCGGGCGGTCCTCAAGCTCGGGCGTGAGCGCACCGATGAGCACCTCGCGCTGCAGCGCTGGGCCGGCCGGGGAGCGGTCCGGATGCTCCGTGCGGACCCCGCCCGGGGCGCGCTCCTGCTCGAGCGCCTCGGCTCCGAGGACCTGACCGAGCACTGGGACGTCCAGGCCTGCGAGGTCGTCGGCGAGCTCTACGACCGGCTCCACGTACCGGCCGGTCCCCAGCTGACGCCGCTGTCGTTCCTGTGCCGCGAGTGGGCCGACGCCCTGGCCACGACGCAGCTCCCGATGCCGCGCCGGACGGTCGACCACGCCCGGGCCCTCGCGCGCGACCTCGCCCGGGACGAGGCGACCGACGGCGTCCTGGTCCACACCGACCTGCACTTCGGCCACGTCCTCGCCGGGCCTGGCGGCGACGGCTGGCGCGCCATCGCGCCGCGGCCGATCTCGGGCGACCCCCACTACGAGCCCGCCCCGCTGCTCTGGACCCGCTGGGACGAGCTGGAGGGCCGGGTCCGCGCCGGCGTACGCGACCGGTTCCTGGCCGTCGTCGACGCCGCCGGCCTCGACGAGGCCCGTGCCCGCGACTGGGTCGTCCTGCGCACCGTCGTGGCCGTCCTGGACGAGGTCCGCGACCGCCTGTCCCCGGACAGGTCGCGGATCACCGCGATGCTGGCGATCGGCAAGGCCGTCCAGGACTGAGTCCGCGCTAACCTCGAAGGGGTGGCGACTCCCGGACGCAAGCGCGCCTACTTCGTGCTGATGGGCGCGTGCGTGGTGCTGATCGTGCTCGCGTGGTTCGTCGTCCGGCTGATCTCGCCGGCTGCCGCCATCGCGATGAGCGTGGTCGCGGCCGTGCTGCCGCCGATCGCGGCCATCACGGCCAACTGGCGCGAGGACAGCGACGGCTGAGAAAGCCTGCGAGGTCTGCAACCGGGATCGACGCCGGTGCGTCAACCCTGGTGTCCGCACAGACCTTCCCGGGAGGAACCCCCATGTTGAGGAACGCGACCCGCGTCCTGCTCTCCACCCTCGCGCTCGGCGCCGTCGTCGCCGCCACCTCGAGCGGTACGGCGAACGCCACCGATCCGAGCAGGGCCTCGACCCTCGACCACACCGCCCGGGCCGTCGTGCGGCCCGTCACGAGCACCGGCAGCCCGGCCGCCGGCTACACGGTGCACCGCGAGGCCGGATCGACGAGCTGCTCGGACCAGGCGACCACGTCGGTCAGCGCCGCGGTCGACACCTGCTTCCCGACGGCGTACTACTTCCCGTCGTGCTGGAAGTCGACCAACCACACGGCGCTGTGCCTGCGCCACGTGTCGGACACCCGCCTGGTGCGGATCCGCTACAGCGGGACCTTCGCCGCGAAGCCGGCAGTCCAGCGCCCCTCGCCGCAGCGGCTGACGCTGGTCGGCGGCGGAACCTGCGACATCCGGATCGGCGGCGCGTGGGGCGTCGTGCCCGGCCACCCCGACTGGGTGGGCTGGTACTCCTGCACCAACGGCTCGGTCTACGGCTCGCCCACCGGCGACGGCGTCAACCGGTCGCGGCCGGTCTGGCGCGTCCACCTGGTCGGCAGCGACGGCACGCTGGTCACCCGCCGGGTCGCCAAGGCGACGTACGTCGGCACGGCGAGCTGACGCGCCACCCGAAACCAACGAGAAGCCGCGCCATGCACTGATGCAGAATCGGTGCATGGCGCGGATCGTCTCTGTCAACGTCGGACACCCGGTCGAGGTCGACTGGGCCGGGTCGGTCGGGCGCAGCTCGATCGACAAGCGGCCCGTGGTCGGCCCGGTCGAGGTCCTCCCGCTCGGGCTGGTCGGCGACTCGGTCTCCGACATCGACCACCACGGCGGCCGGGACCAGGCCGTCTACGCCTACGCCCGCGAGGACCTCGACTTCTGGGTCGAGCAGCTCGGTGAGCCGATCCGGCCCGGCCAGTTCGGCGAGAACCTGACCACCGAGGGCATCGACCTCAACGCCGCGGTCATCGGCACCCGGCTCCGGATCGGCACCACCCTGCTGGAGATCTGCTCGATCCGCACGCCCTGCAACACCTTCAAGGGCTGGCAGGCCGCGAGCGGGTACGACGACACCCACTGGGTCAAGCGCTTCACGCAGGCCCTGCGCCCCGGGCCCTACCTCCGGGTCATCGAGAC
>DATFHM010000371.1:0-9883 GCA_035248385.1 Nocardioides sp.
GAGGTCGAACCGCCGGTGGCGGGCAGGTCGCCCTGGTCCACGACGGTGATGTCGGTCCAGCCCAGCGCCGACAGCTCGTCCGCGAGCGCCGCGCCCACGACTCCGGCACCGATGATGACGGTCCTACGTCCGACCATGCCCTGGCCTCCTGTTGCGTATGTTGCACTCGATTGCGGCACAAGCAACAATGCAGTGGGCAGGGTCACACCGTCAAGAGCCTTGGCCGGATTGAATTCGTGAATTTCCGGCGGCGCTCGCCGGAGGACAGGACGTCATCATGGGAAGCATGGGCCCGAGCACCGATCCGGCCGACGATCTCGAGGTCACTCCGCCGAAGGAGTGGGCCGCCGGCGTACCCGCGGTGCGCAAGGCGATCGCCTACTCGCTGGAGCAGACCTCGGCACGTCGTACGGCCCTCACGCTGCTCAACCTCAACCAGCCTGGCGGCATCGACTGCCCCGGCTGCGCCTGGCCCGATCCGGGTCACCGGCACCTCAACGAGTACTGCGAGAACGGCGCGAAGCACGTCAACGACGAGGCCACCTCGCGCCGGGTCACCCGCGACTTCTTCGCCGAGCACGCGGTCGACGAGCTCGACCAGCGGTCCGACTACTGGCTGAACCAGCAGGGCCGGCTCACCGAGCCGATGGTCAAGCGGCCGGGCGCCACCCACTACGAGCCGATCTCCTGGGACGACGCCTTCACCACGATCGCCTCCGAGCTCGCCGGCCTGGACTCCCCCGACGAGGCGCTCTTCTACACCTCGGGCCGGGTCAGCAACGAGGCCGCGTTCCTGCTGCAGCTCTTCGCGCGTGCGTACGGCACCAACAACCTCCCGGACTGCTCCAACATGTGCCACGAGTCGAGCGGCGCCGCGCTCAACCAGACGCTGGGCATCGGCAAGGGCAGCGTCTCCCTGGAGGACCTGTACGCCGCCGACCTGGTGCTCGTCGTCGGGCAGAACCCCGGCACCAACCACCCGCGGATGCTGTCGGCCCTGGAGGTGACCAAGAGCCGCGGCGGCCGGGTGGTCGCGGTCAACACGCTGCCCGAGGCCGGGCTGATGCGGTTCAAGAACCCGCAGAAGGTCCGCGGCGTGGTCGGCCGGGGCACCACGATCGCCGACCAGCTCCTGCTCATCCGGCCCGGCGGCGACCTCGCGCTGTTCAAGATGCTCAACAAGCAGCTGCTCGAGGCCGAGGACGCGGCGCCCGGCACCGTGCTCGACCACGACTACATCGCCACCCACACGACCGGCTTCGACGACTTCGCCGCGCAGGCCCGCGACATCACCTGGGAGCAGACGCTCGAGGCGACTGGCCTGAGCCGGGAGGAGATCGAGGCGGTGCACCACCAGGTGCTCGGAGCCCGGTCCGTCATCGTGTGCTGGGCGATGGGCCTGACCCAGCACCGGCACGGCGTCCCCACGATTCGCGAGGTCGTGAACTTCCTGATGCTGCGCGGCAACATCGGGCGCCCCGGGGCGGGCGTCTGCCCGGTGCGCGGCCACTCCAACGTCCAGGGCGACCGGACCATGGGCATCTGGGAGAAGATGCCCGACTCCTTCCTCGACGCCCTCGGCAAGGAGTTCGGGTTCGAGCCGCCACGCCACCACGGCGTCGACTCGGTCGACGCGGTGCGGGCGATGCGCGACGGCCGGGCGAAGGTGTTCGTCGGGATGGCGGGCAACTTCGTGCGCGCGATGTCCGACAGCGACGTGACCGAGGCGGCGCTGCGCAGCTGCCGGCTCACCGTGCAGGTCTCGACGAAGCTGAACCGGTCGCACACCGTGTGCGGGGAGACGGCGCTGATCCTCCCGACGCTGGGTCGCTCCGACCGCGACGTCCAGGCGACCGGCGAGCAGGTCGTGACCGTCGAGGACTCGATGAGCTGCGTCCACCCGACCCGCGGCAAGCTGCCGCCGGCCTCACCCCACCTGCTCTCCGAGGTCGCGATCATCAGCCGGCTCGCCCGCGCGACGCTGGGCGAGCACAGCGGCATCGACTGGGCCGGGTTCGAGGAGGACTACGGCCGGATCCGGGACGCGATCAGCCGCGTCGTCCCCGGCTTCGAGGACTTCAACCGCCGCATCGCCGAGCCCGAGGGCTTCGTGCTGCCCAACCCGGTCAACTCCGGCACCTACCGCACCCCGTCGGGCAGAGCGGTCTTCACCGGCAACCACCTGGACTGGCTGGACGCCCCCGCGGGCCACCTGGTCCTGCAGTCGCTGCGCTCCCACGACCAGTGGAACACCATCCCCTACGCCCTCGACGACCGCTACCGCGGCATCCACCACGCCCGTCGCGTCGTCATGGTCAACCCCGCCGACATCGCCGAGCTGGGGTACGCCGACGGCGACGTCGTCGACCTGGTGTCGACCTGGAGGGACGGGGTCGAGCGGCGCGCGCCCGGGTTCACGCTCGTCGCCTACCCCGCCGCGCGCGGGTCGGCGGCGGCGTACTACCCGGAGACGAACGTGCTGGTCCCGCTGGCCAGCGTCGCGGAGACCTCCAACACGCCCACGTCGAAGGGCATCTTCGTCAAGTTCGAGCGCGCCCGCTGAGCCTCCGGGCGCGGGCCCGCGGGCCCGCTCGTCCGCGCCCGAGGCGCCGCTTTGTTAAAGGCGTGTGACAGTTGGACAGACCTCTTGACATGTGGCCCAGGTCACCTATTCTCCTCTACAAGACGTTGCGAACTAAGCACCGAGTTGTGCAGATCGCAACAAACGGCTCCAAGTCCGAAGCGGACGAAAGGAACGGCCCATGCCTGAGTTGTACATCGCCGGCGAGTGGGTGGCCGCAGCGGAGGGGGGCACGCGCACCATCGCCTGCCCCGCCGACGGCACCGTCGTGGGCGAGGTCGACGAGGCCTCCGCGGTCGACACGCTCGCCGCCATCGCCGCTGCCCACGCGGCCTTCGCCGACGGCGAGGGCGAGTGGGCGCGGACCCCCGCCCGCGAGCGCGGAGCGCTGCTGCTGCGGGTCGCCGACATCCTCGAGCGCGACGCCGCGGAGATCGCCCGCGCCGAGTCCATGGACACCGGCAAGCGCCTGGTCGAGGGCGAGTACGACGTCGCCGACGTCGTCTCGGTCTTCCGCCACTACGGCGCCATCGCCGCCGAGTCGGCCGGCCGGGTCATCGACACCGGCCGCGCGGACGTGGCCAGCCGGGTCGTCCACGAGCCGATCGGCGTCTGCGCCCTCATCACCCCCTGGAACTACCCGCTGCTGCAGGCCGCGTGGAAGGTCGCGCCGTGCCTGGCGGCCGGCAACACCTTCGTGCTCAAGCCCAGCGAGCTCACCCCGCACACCACGATCCTGCTGATGCGGGCGCTCGCCGAGGCCGGCCTGCCGGCCGGTGTGGGCAACCTGGTGCTCGGGGCCGGCCCCGCCGCCGGCGCGCCGCTCTCGGAGGACCCGCGGGTGGACCTGGTGTCCTTCACCGGCGGCCTCGAGACGGGCCGGCGGCTGATGGCCACCGCGGCCGCCACCGTGAAGAAGGTCGCGCTGGAGCTGGGTGGCAAGAACCCCAATATCGTCTTCGCCGACGCCGACCTCGACGTCGCCCTCGACTACGCCCTGACCGCGGTCTTCCTGCACTCCGGCCAGGTCTGCTCCGCGGGTGCGCGGCTCCTGGTCGAGGAGAGCATCCACGACCAGTTCGTCGATGCCCTCGTCGCCCGCGCCGGCAACATCCGGCTCGGCGGCCCCGAGGACCCGAAGGCCGAGACCGGTCCGCTGATCAGCGCGGCCCACCGCGACAAGGTGGCGGCGTACGTCGAGCGCGGCATCGCCGAGGGTGCGGTGCTCCGCTGCGGCGGCTCCGCGCCGGAGGACCCCGCCCTCGCCGACGGCTTCTACTACCTGCCCACCGTCCTCGACGGCTGCACCAGCACCATGTCGGTCACCCAGCAGGAGTCCTTCGGTCCGGTGCTGACCGTGGAGACCTTCCGCACCGAGGACGAGGCCGTGGCGATCGCCAACGACAGCATCTTCGGCCTGGCCGGCGCGGTCTGGAGCCAGGACGCCGGCAAGGGCCAGCGCATCGCGGCCCGGCTGCGCATGGGCACGGTGTGGATCAACGACTACCACCCCTACGTGCCGCAGGCCGAGTGGGGCGGCTTCAAGCAGTCCGGTACCGGACGCGAGCTCGGCGAGGCCGGCTTGGACGAGTACCGCGAGATCAAGCACGTGTGGCAGAACCTCAGCCCCACCGTGCAGAACTGGTTCCAGGACTAGGAAGGCTCAGAATGCGCCAGGAACGCTACGACATCGTCATCGTGGGAGGTGGCTCGGCCGGCTCGGCGCTGGCCAACCGCCTCTCCGCGGACCCCGGGACCAGCGTGCTCGTCCTCGAGGCAGGACACTCCGACTGGCGGATCGATCCGTTCGTGCACATGCCGGCGGCTCTCCCGATCCCGATCGGCAACCGCTTCTACGACTGGAAGTACGAGACCGACCCCGAGCCGCACATGGGCGGCCGGCGCGTCTCCCACGCCCGGGGCAAGGTGCTCGGCGGCTCGTCCAGCATCAACGGCATGATCTTCCAGCGGGGCAACCCGATGGACTACGAGCGGTGGGGTGCCCAGCCGGGCATGAAGGAGTGGGACTACGCCCACTGCCTGCCGTACTTCAAGCGCATGGAGTCGCTCCACCTGGTCGACGGCAGCAACGGCGCCGACGAGTGGCGCGGCGGCGACGGCCCGCTCAACCTCGAGCGCGGCCCGGCCACGAACCCGCTGTTCGGCGCCTTCTTCGAGGCCGCGCAGCAGGCCGGCTACCCGCTGACCGACGACGTCAACGGCTACCGCCAGGAGGGCTTCGCCCGCTTCGACCGCAACATCAAGAACGGCCGTCGCTGGTCGGCCGCGCGCGCCTACCTGCACCCGGCGATGTCGCGGAAGAACCTGCGCGTCGAGACCCTCGCCATGGCGACGAAGGTCCGCTTCGAGGGCAAGCGCGCCGTCGGCGTCGAGTACCTGCGCGCGGGCCGGTCCCGCTACGTCGCGGCCGGCGAGGTCATCCTGTGCGGCGGCGCGATCAACACGCCCCAGCTGCTGCAGCTGTCCGGCATCGGCGACCAGGAGCACCTGGCGCAGGTCGGCGTACCTCTCGTGCACCACCTGCCGGGTGTCGGCGAGAACCTCCAGGACCACCTCGAGGTCTACATCCAGTACGCCTCGAAGCAGCCGGTCTCGATCGCCCCCGGCCTGCGGATGCGCGCCCGTCCGGGCATCGGCTACCAGTGGCTCTTCCACCGCCGCGGCCTCGGCGCCACCAACCACTTCGAGGGTGGCGGCTTCTGTCGCAGCAACGAGGACGTCGACTACCCGAACCTGATGTTCCACTTCCTCCCCGTGGCCATCCGGTACGACGGCACGCAGCCCACCGAGGGCCACGGCTACCAGGTGCACATCGGCCCGATGTACGCCGACACCCGCGGCCGGGTGCGGATCAAGTCCCGCGACCCGAAGCAGCACCCGTCGATGGTGTTCAACTACCTGTCGACCCCGAACGACCGGCGCGAGTGGGTCGAGGCGGTCCGGGTCGCCCGCGACATCCTGAACCAGCCGGCCTTCGCGCCGTACAACGACGGCGAGATCTCCCCCGGCCCCTCGGTGTCGACCGACGAGGAGATCCTCGAGTGGGTCCGCAAGGACGCCGAGACGGCGCTGCACCCCTCGTGCACGGCGGCGATGGGCATCGAGGAGATGTCGGTCGTCGACCCGTCCAGCATGAAGGTCCACGGTGTCGAGGGCCTGCGCGTGGTCGACGCGTCGGTCTTCCCGTTCGTCACGAACGGCAACATCTACGCCCCCGTGATGATGGTCGCCGAGAAGGCCGCCGACCTGATCGCCGGGAACACCCCGCTGCCCCCGTCGGACGCGCCTTGGTACCGCTACCGCGACGGCAGCCAGCTCTACCCGCCGGGCGACCCCCGCAACAACGAGGAGTGAGCATGTCCACGACGATCCCCAACCCGGCGGCGACGAAGCCTGCCAGCGGCAGCACCGTCGAGCCCGCCGTCCACGTCGAGGGCCTGTGGAAGGTCTTCGGCCCGCGCCCCGACAAGATCATGGCCTGCTCCGACAAGGACCTGAGCCGCAAGGAGCTCCAGGAGAAGACTGGCCACGTGGTCGGCATCCGCGACGTCAGCTTCGACGTCGCTCCGGGTGAGGTCTTCGTCGTGATGGGCCTGTCCGGCTCGGGCAAGTCCACGCTGGTGCGCCTCCTGACCCGCCTCATCGAGCCGACCGCCGGCACGGTGAAGCTGTACGGCGAGGAGGTGACCGGCATGTCCGACAAGGCCCTGCTGGACACCCGCCGCCGCAAGGTCTCGATGGTCTTCCAGCACTTCGGCCTCCTCCCCCACCGCAAGGTCGTCGACAACGTCGCGTTCGGGCTGGAGGTGCGCGGGGAGAACAAGGCCCAGCGCCGAAGCCGGGCCCAGGAGATGGTCGACCTGGTGGGGCTCTCGGGCTACGAGAACAACTTCCCCGACCAGCTCTCCGGCGGCATGCAGCAGCGCGTGGGCCTGGCCCGGGCGCTCGCGGCCAACCCGGACATCCTGATGTTCGACGAGCCGTTCTCGGCGCTGGACCCGCTGATCCGCCGCGACATGCAGAACGAGGTCATCCGGCTGCACCACGAGGTCGGCAAGACGATGGTCTTCATCACCCACGACCTCAGCGAGGCGCTGAAGCTGGGCGACCGGATCCTCATCATGCGCGACGGCGAGGTCGTCCAGATCGGTACGCCGGACGAGGTCGTCGCCGCTCCGGCCGACGACTACGTCGCCGACTTCACCCGCGACGTCCCCAAGTCCCACGTGCTGACGCTGCGCTGGGTGATGCGTCCGCCGACGCCGGGCGAGGTCCTCGACGGGCCCGTCCTGCGCTGCGACCAGATCGTCCGCGACGCCGCCCGCATCGTGCTCGCCCACAAGGGTCCGTGCCGGGTCGTGGACGGCGACCAGGTCGTCGGCGTCGTCACGGAGGAGGACATCCTCCGGGTCGTCGTCGCGGAGGAGGCGGGATGACCACCGCGACGACCGAGCCGGCGGGAGCGGCGACCGCGCCCGAGGAGCGACGTACCGGATCCGGCCTGAAGCGGCCGAGCACCCCGGTGCTGCTGGCGGGGATCCTCGTCGTGTGGGTGGCCGGCTGGCTGGTCTTCCGCGGCCAGGACACCCTGGTCCGTCCCTTCGCGGACCTCAACGGCTTCGACACCTGGCTCAACAAGATCCGTGACTGGGTCGGCACCGCCTCCCTGAACAACTGGTTCTTCCACGGCGTCCTCGGTCACTTCTCGACCTTCGTCAACTGGCTGGTGACCGAGGTCGGCCAGCTGGTCTCGCACCCGGCCGGCGGCCGGCCGGTCCCCGTCATCGGGTGGGTCGGCGTGCTCGCGATCCTCACCTGGCTGGCGTACGCCGCCGCGGGGCTCCGCTCGGCCGTGCTCGTCGCGGTGTCGATGTTCCTCTTCGCCTGGATGGGCTACTGGACCGACAGCCTCGACCTGCTCATCGTCACCGCGCTCGCCGTCGCCGCCAGCCTCCTCGTCGGCATCCCCACCGGCATCCTGATGGCCCGCAGCAGGCGGATCTCCAACATCCTGACGCCGGTCCTCGACGCGATGCAGACGATGCCGTCGTTCTGCTACCTGCTGCCGTTCTTCATGCTCTTCGGCCCCGGCGCGACCTGTGCGATCGTCCTCACCGCGGTCTACTCGCTGCCGCCCCTGGTCCGCATCACCGAGCACGGCATCCGCTCGGTCCCGGCCACCACCCTGGAGGCGGCGCGCTCGCTCGGCGTCACCCGCAGCCAGCTGCTGCGCCAGGTCCAGCTGCCGATGGCGCGGCGCACGATCGTGCTCGGCATCAACCAGTGCACGCTCGCCGCGATCTCGATGGCCGTCATCGCCGCCCTCGTCAACGGCCCGGGCCTGGGCACCGACGTGGTGTCGGCGCTGGCCAGCCAGAACGTCGGCCAGGCGGCCGTCCCCGGTCTGCTCATCGTGCTCATGGCGATCGTGCTCGACCGGACGACCTCGGCGGCGAGCGAGGCCAGCGAGAAGCGCGGCCGGAGCGTCGGCGGCACCACCCGCCGCCGGATCGTGCTGGGCGCCGGGCTGGTCCCGGTCGTCGTGGCGGTCTACCTGTCGCGCAACTACCTGGACTTCGCGCAGTTCCCCGTCGCCTCGACCCAGGGCGCGCGCATCGCCGTGTGGATCAACGACGTGACCAACAGCGTGATCAGCCACATCGACAAGATCACCCTCGCGTTCAAGAACGTCATCAGCTACGGCATCCTCAACCCCTTCCAGAGCCTCCTGACCGACGCTCCGTGGTGGCTGATCGCCGTGGTGATCCTCGCGATCGCCTACGTCCTCGGCGGCCTGCGGCCGATGCTGGTCACCCTCGCCTGCGAGACGGTGATCCTGCTGCTCGGGCTGTGGAACGACTCGATGGTCACGCTGACGTCGACGATCGTGGCGACCGCCCTGGTGATGATCCAGGCGGTGGTCCTCGGGGTGTGGATGGGGCGCAGCCGGCGCGCGGACATGGTGATCCGTCCGGTGCTCGACGCCTTCCAGACGATCCCCGCGTTCGTCTACCTGGTGCCGGCCCTGGCGCTCTTCGGCTCGACGCGGTTCACCGCCATCGTCGCCGGTGTCGCGTACGCCGCCCCCATCGCGGTCAAGCTCGTCGCGGACGGCATCGTCGGCGTACCGGCGACCACCGTCGAGGCGGCACGCTCCAACGGCGTCACCTCCTGGCAGATGATCCGCAAGGTGCAGCTCCCCATGGCGCTGCCCTCGCTCGTCCTGGCCGCCAACCAGGGACTGCTCTACGTCCTGTCCATGGTCGTCATCGGCGCCATGGTCGGAGCGGGAAGCCTGGGCTACCTCGTGGTCGCCGGCTTCTCCCAGGCCCCCCAGTTCGGCAAGGGACTGGCGGCCGGCATCGCGATCACGGCCCTGGGCATCATGCTCGACCGGATCGCCAAGGGCGCTGCCGCGAGGCAGAAGGCATGACTGCTCGTCGCCGCGACGAGCAGATCTCGGACTCCCGTGTTGCTCTAGAGAGGAAAACCCGCATGACCCGTGGCATCAAACCCGCCGCACGCCGCCTCGGCGTACTGGCTTCCGTGGCTGCCCTGGCCCTGACCCTCGCCGGCTGCGGCGGAGGCGGCATCCAGAGCACGACGGCCGCCGGCGGCAAGTCGTGCGGGACGGTCAACATGGCGCTGAACGCGTGGGTCGGCTACACCGCCGACGCCTACGTGATCGGCAACGTGCTCGAGCAGAAGCTCGGCTGCACCGTCAACTACGTCAAGCTCGCCGAGCAGCCCAGCTGGGCCGGCATGGCGAACGGCACCGTCGACACCATCGTCGAGAACTGGGGCCACCCCGACCTGGTCAGCAAGTACATCGACCAGGAGCACGTCGTCCAGGACGCCGGTCTCACCGACAACACCGGTGTCATCGGCTGGTTCGTCCCGCCGTGGATGGCGCAGAAGTACCCGGACATCACCGACTGGCACAACCTCAACAAGTACGCCTCGCTGTTCAAGACCAGCGAGTCCGGCTCCCAGGGCCAGCTGCTCGACGGTGACCCGAGCTACGTCACGAACGACCAGGCGCTGGTGACCAACCTGCACCTCAACTACAAGGTCGTCGTCGGTGGCTCCGAGGCGGCGCTCATCCAGAGCTTCCGGACCGCCGAGGCCAACAAGACCCCACTGCTCGCGTACTTCTACGAGCCGCAGTGGTTCTTCTCCGAGATGAAGCTGGTCAAGGTCAACCTGCCGAAGTACACCCCCGGCTGTGACTCCGACCCGGCGAAGGTCGCGTGCGACTACCCGCCGTACAAGCTCAACAAG
>DATFHM010000372.1:0-5816 GCA_035248385.1 Nocardioides sp.
GCTCCTGGAGCAGCTCGTTCCAGTTGCGGTCCTGGACGCGCGGGTCGTCGGGGTCGGGAGCGGAGGACATGGGACGCCGGTTCCCGCCGCGTCGGCGATGCATGCAGCACAACGGCCCGGGTACCGACCCCGCATCCGTACGACCCCGATCTCGAGGAGGGCATCGTGCCGCAACGTGCCTGGAGCAAGAAGCGTGAGCGTCAGTACGAGCACATCAAGGAAGGTCTGGAGGACCGCGGCCGCGACGAGGACGAGGCCGAGGAGATCGCCGCCCGCACCGTCAACAAGGAACGGGCCCGCCACGGCGAGTCCCGGCAGAAGAGCCGCACGTCGACCGACGACATCTCCTCCGGCAGGCGCGGCGGCCTGCGGTCCCACCGCGGTCCGGGTGGCCGGACCCGCGACCAGCTGTACGAGGAGGCCAAGCGCAAGAACATCAAGGGGCGCTCGAAGATGAACAAGGCCGAGCTCGAGCGGGCGGTCGGCCGATGAGTGGCAAGCAGGTGTCGGACTTCCTCCTCGAGCGGCTGCGCGGCTGGGGCGTGACCGACGTCTTCGGCTACCCGGGTGACGGCATCAACGGCTTGATCGCCGCGTTCGGCCGCGCTGAGGACAACCCCCGCTTCCGGCAGGCGCGGCACGAGGAGATGGCCGCGTTCGCCGCCGTGGGCTACGCGAAGTTCACCGACCGGGTCGGTGTCTGCATGGCGACCTCGGGACCGGGCGCGATCCACCTCCTCAACGGCCTGTACGACGCCAAGCTCGACCACGTCCCGGTCGTGGCCATCGTCGGCCAGACGGCACGCACCGCGATGGGCGGCTCCTACCAGCAGGAGGTCAACCTGCCCTCGATCTTCGAGGACGTCGCAGCCTTCGTGGAGACGGTCACCGTGCCCGAGCAGCTCCCCGCGGTGATCGACCGCGCCATGCGGATCGCCAAGGGACGACGTACGCCTGCGGTGGTGATCGTCCACGCCGACGTCCAGGAGCTCGAGTACGCCGCCCCCACCCACGCGTTCAAGATGGTGCCCTCCAGCGAGGCGCCCGCCTCGGCGGCCGGCGCCCGCCCGGACAGCAGGGCCCTCGATGCGGCGGCGGAGGTCCTCAACGCGGGCAAGAAGGTGGCGGTGCTCGCCGGCTCGGGTGCCCGCAACGCGGACGTCGAGCTGATGCAGCTCGCGGACCTGCTGGGTGCGGGTGTCGCGAAGGCGCTGCTCGGCAAGGACGTGCTCAGCGACGAGCTGCCCTACGTGACCGGCTCGATCGGGCTGCTCGGCACCCGTCCCAGCTACGAGATGATGCGCGACTGCGACACCTTGCTCGTGGTCGGCTCCAGCTTCCCCTACAGCCAGTTCCTGCCGAAGTTCGGTCAGGCCCGCGGCATCCAGATCGACGCCGACCCCACGATGATCGGGATGCGCTACCCCTTCGAGCTGAACCTGGTCGGCGACGCCCGGGCGACCCTGCAGGCCCTGATCCCGCGGCTGGAGCGCAAGACGGACCGCAGCTGGCAGGACAAGGTGAAGGACAACGTCGCCGACTGGTGGGAGACCATGGAGTCCGAGGCCATGGCGCCCGCGGAGCCGATCAACCCGATGCGCATGTTCAGCGAGCTGTCGACGCGGCTGCCCGACGACGCCATCATCACCGCCGACGCCGGGTCCGCGGCCAACTGGTACGCCCGCAACCTCCGGTTCCGCGGGCAGATGCGCGGCAGCCTCTCGGGCACGCTGGCGACGATGGGGTGCGGCGTGCCGTACGCCTTCGGCGCGAAGACCGCGCACCCCGGCCGCCCGGTCATCGCCCTGGTCGGTGACGGAGCGATGCAGATGAACGGCCTGGCCGAGCTCATCACCATCGCCAAGTACTGGCAGGAGTGGGATGATCCGCGGCTCGTCATCGGGGTGCTGCACAACGACGACCTCAACCAGGTGACGTGGGAGCTGCGGGCGATGGGTGGATCGCCCACCTTCCCGCCGTCGCAGTCCCTGCCGTTCGTGGAGTACGCCGGCTTCGCGGAGCGGCTCGGCCTCGCCGGCCGGGTGGTCGACGACCCTGAGGAGCTCGGCCACGCCTGGGAGTTCGCGCTGAGCGCCGACCGTCCGGTCGTGCTCGACGTCCACGTCGACCCGAACGTGCCGCCCATCCCTCCGCACGCCACCTTCGAGCAGATGAAGGACACCGCCAAGGCGCTGATCCACGGCGACGAGCAGCGCTGGGGCGTCGTGAAGGAGGGCATCCGGACCAAGGCCCGGGAGGTGTTGCACCGGTCCGATCGCTGAGACCTGCAACCAGGACGTGACGTCCGAATTGGGCATCTGAAAGGCTTGACGGGCGCGGGACCATGGAGGTGTCCCGCTCCTACCCTTTCGGAGGCTCACCGGTGGACGATCGTTCCGCTGCCGACACCTTTGCCCGGCTCGCGCACCAGCTCCACAACCAGGACGGCTTCGAGGAGACCCTCGAGCTGCTGGTGGAGGCGTCGCCCGCGCTGGTGGGCAGCGACTCGGCCGCCGTGCTGCTGTTCCGCAAGGGGCGCATCGCGGAGCGGGGTCCGGGTTCGGACACGGTCGCGGAGAAGGCCGACCAGCTGCAGCTGGAGTACGAGGCCGGCCCGGCCTGGGAGGCGGCGTCGGAGCGGCACACCGTCCACGTGCCCGACACGGCGGAGGCGGAGACCGTCTGGGGCGAGGGCCTGGCCATGATCGGTGTCCGCAGCGCGATCTCCGTGCGGCTCTGGACCGCCGATGCCACCCTCGGCGCCATCTCCTTCTACGCCCGGCGGCCCCGCGCCTTCGACGAGGACTCGCTCGCGGTCGCCGAGATCATCGGGCGGCACGCCTCGATCGCGCTCGCCTCGGCGCGCAACGAGGAGTCCCTCCACCAGGCCATCGACGGTCGCAAGCTCGTCGGGCAGGCGCAGGGCATCCTCATGGAGCGTTTCGAGCTCGACGACCGGCAGGCTTTCGACGTGCTGCGCCGCTACTCGCAGAGCACGAACACCAAGCTGATCGAGGTCGCGGCGCTGCTCGTGACCACCCGCCAGCTCCCGGAGCACTGAACCGCACCCGTCCACGCGGCGTGGTTGGTAGCGTCCGTCCGTGCGACGGCAGCTGAACCATTTCATCAACTCCGCCTGGCGATGGATCGAGCGCCACGGCGACGTCGGCCCGGGCAGCCGGATGGCCGACACCTTCGGCAGCTTCGGTCGCGGCAGCTGCCTGGCGTTCCCGCAGGCGACCGTGCTGGGTGCCGCCGAGATCCACATCGGCGAGGCGTCCCTCATCGGCAAGTACTCGACCCTCTCCGTCGGGTACCCGATCCACAGCGGGCCCCTGCCGCCCCGGGGACTGGTCATCGGCGACCGTTGCGTGATCGGTGCGCGCGCGTGCATCACGGCCCACGAGTCGATCGAGATCGGTGACGACGTGTGGCTCGGCCAGGACGTCTTCATCTCCGACGCGAGCCACGGCTACACCGACCCCGACGTGCCGATCGGGCTCCAGTTCGGCGAGTGCCGGCCGGTGCGGATCGGCGCGGGCACCTGGATCGGGCACGGCGCGATGATCCTGCCCGGCACGACGATCGGCCGCAACGTCGTCGTCGCGGCGGGGTCCGTGGTGCGCGGCGACGTGCCCGACCACACCGTGGTCGGCGGGGTGCCCGCCCGGACGATCCGCAGCTACGAGGGCGCCGGCGGGTGGGTGGCCGCGGCCAGCCTTGGTTAACAATCGTTAACCAAGGCGCTAGGGTGCGAGCATGAGCAGCGTGGACCGCAGCAGGATCGAGGACTTCGCGGAACTCGCGGCGGACCGTGCCGGCCGACCGCTCGGCGCCGCCGACGCGGAGCAGTACGACGAGCTGTGGCGCTGGTCGGTCGAGGACCTGGACGGGTTCTGGCGCACCGTCGCGTCGTACCTGGGGGAGGACCTGCCCGGTCCCGCGCTCGCCGAGGAGCGGATGCCCGGGGCCGTGTGGTTCCCCGAGGCGACCGTCAGCTACCCGGCCAGCGTCTTCCGGGGCCGACCCGACGACGAGGTGGCGCTCGTGGCCGTCACCGAGGACCCCGCCGCGACGCGTCAATTGACGTGGGCCCAACTGCGGGCCCAGGTCGCGTCCGCCGCGGCCACCTTCCGCGAGCTCGGGGTGCAGCAGGGCGACCGGGTCGTCGGCTACCTGCCCAACGGCGCCGAGGCGGTCGTGGCCCTGCTCGCCACGGCGAGCCTCGGCGCGGTCTGGTCGGTGTGCGGCATGGACTACGCCGCGTCGGCCGCGTGCGCCCGCTTCGAGCAGCTCGAGCCGGTGCTGCTGGTCCACGCGTCGTCGTACGTCAACGGCGGCCGGACCCACGACCGCTCCGACGTGGTCGCCGACATCGTCGCGGCGCTGCCGACGCTGACGGCACGCCTGGAGGTCGGCACCGACGCGTGGGCCGACGCCGTGGGCCGCGACGTCCCGTTCGAGCCGGTGCGGGTCCCGTTCGCGCACCCGTTGTGGGTGCTGTTCTCCTCGGGCACGACCGGCAAGCCGAAGGGGATCGTGCACAGCCAGGGCGGCGCGCTGCTCGAGCAGGCGAAGGTCGCGGCGCTGCACTTCGACCTGGGCCCGGGGGAGCGGCTGTTCTGGTACACCACCCCGAGCTGGATGATGTGGAACTTCCTCGTCGGCGCCCTGCTGACGGGCGCCTCGGTCGTCGCGTACGACGGCAGCCCGGCGTACCCGACCATCGACGCGCTCTGGGCGCTGGCCGCCGAGCACGGGGTGACGGCGCTCGGCATGAGCCCGGGCTACGTGGCGGCCTGCCAGAAGGCGGGCGTCGGTCCGGCGGGCCACGACCTGCACCGGCTGCGCCGCGTCGGCATCTCCGGGTCGGCGTTCCCCGCCACCAGCCACGAGGCGCTGCAGGCCGAGCTGGGCGACGACGTGCAGA
Source organism: Nocardioides sp. (assembly GCA_035248385.1). GTDB lineage: Bacteria > Actinomycetota > Actinomycetes > Propionibacteriales > Nocardioidaceae > Nocardioides. The sequence continues at coordinate 4,931 of DATFHM010000372.1, forward strand.
TCGCCTCGATCAGCGGCGGCACGGACGTGGTGAGCGCCTTCGTCGGCGCGGTGCCGAACGTCCCGGTGTGGCCGGGCGAGCTGTCCCGTCCCTGCCTCGGCGTGGCCCTCGACGCGTACGACGCCGGCGGGCACCCCGTCCGCGGCGAGGTCGGCGAGCTCGTCGTCACCCGGCCGATGCCCTCGATGCCGGTGTTCTTCTGGGCCGACCCCGACGGCAGCCGCTACCACGACGCCTACTTCGACACCTTCCCCGGCACCTGGCGGCACGGTGACTGGATCACCATCACCGACCACGGTTCGGTGGCGATCCACGGTCGCTCCGACGCGACCCTGAACCGCAATGGCATCCGGATGGGCAGCGCCGACATCTACGAGCCCGTCGAGGCTCTGCCCGAGGTGCGCGAGGCCCTGGTGATCGGCATCGAGGAGCCCGGTGGCGGCTACTGGATGCCGCTGTTCGTCGTGCTGGCCGAGGGTGCCGAGCTGAACGAGGAGCTCGAGGCGCGGATCAAGGACGCTGTCCGCACCCACGCCTCGCCCCGGCACGTCCCGGACGAGGTCGTGGCCGCTCCCGGCATCCCGCACACCCGGACCGGCAAGAAGCTCGAGGTGCCGGTGAAGAAGGTGCTGCTCGGTCAGGACCTCTCCGGTGCGCTGGATCCCGGGAGCGTCGACGCACCCGAGCTGCTGGACTGGTACGCCGCCGTCGGTGCTGCGCATCGCACCAATGGCTAGAGTGAGGCACTCCCTGCCCCACATGTGCGAAGGACATCGATGACCGCCTGGCTGTTGCTGGGACTCGCCATCCTCCTGGTCCTCACCTGCGGGGCGTTCGTGGCCGCCGAGTTCGCCTTCGTGACCGTCGACCGCGCGAGCGTCGAGCG
>DATFHM010000373.1:0-32775 GCA_035248385.1 Nocardioides sp.
ATCCCGATCGGGATCTACCTGCTGGAGTTCATGGTCGTCGACATGTTCCTGTCGACGGCGTTCCTCGCCTGGCCGATCCGCAGCCCCAACTACTTCTGGGTGATCGACAAGCGGATCTACCTGTGGAACTGGTCGCGGATCGGCAAGGGTGCCAACTCGGGCGCGTTCGCGGTGATCCTGCTCTTCAGCGGCTGGTGGTGGCTCGGCACGATCATCGCGGTCGGCCTGCTGGTCGTGAAGTGCGTCTCGCTGCGCTGGCTGCTCCAGCTCGGCCTTCCCGTCCCGGACCGCCCCATCCCCGACCACCTCCCGGCCGAGATCCGCGACCGGATCGCCACCGCATGATCCTGGTCTGGCTGACGACCTGCGTCTTCAGCCTGGCGTCCGCGCTGCTCCCGTTCCTCCCGATGGAGGTCTACATCCTGGGGGCCGGGGCGAAGTACGGCGACAGCACCGGCGCCGCGATCTCGCTCGGCATCGCCGCCGGCATCGGCGCGACCTTCGGCAAGATCATCTGGTACGAGCTCGCCCTGCACGGCAGCAAGCTGCCCTGGGTGCAGCGGAAGCTGTCGAAGCCGAAGATCGCCGAGGCCTACGCGCGCTGGACCACGCGGATGCAGGGACGCCCCTGGTACGCCGCCGCGATCATGTTCGTGGCGGCCTCCGTGGGGATCCCGCCGCTGCTCGCGATGGCGGCCGTCGCGGGCTTCCTGAAGATGCCGATGTGGGTGTTCGTCCCCACCGTCGTGGTGGGCCGCAGCATCCGGTTCGCGCTCCTGTTCATGGGCGTCGACGTGATCCACGTGCTGATTGGATAGCATCAGCGCCATGCTCGCGCTCGAGATTGACCCGTGGCTCGTCGGTGGTGGCTTCCTGCTGATCCTGCTGCTCATGCTGGTAGCCCTGGTGGCCTTCGGTGGCGGACGCGACCACACCTGATCGGCCCGTCCGTGGCCGCGTGGGGGTGATGGGCGGCACGTTCGACCCGATCCACCACGGCCACCTCGTCGCAGCCTCGGAGGTCCAGGGCTGGTACGACCTCGACGAGGTGATCTTCGTCCCGACCGGTCAGCCCTGGCAGAAGGCCGAGCGGCGGGTCTCGCCCGCCGAGCACCGCTACCTGATGACGGTGATCGCCACCGCGGCGAACCCCCGGTTCACGGTGTCGCGCGTCGACATCGACCGGCCCGGTCCGACGTACACGATCGACACGCTGCGCGACCTGCAGGCCCTCCGGCCCAACGCCGACCTGTTCTTCATCACCGGCGCTGACGCGCTGGCGAATATCGCCACCTGGCGCGACGCGGACGAGGTCTTCGACCTCGCCCACTTCGTCGGCTGCACCCGGCCGGGTGCCGACCTGGCGCCCGAGGTCGTCGATTCGCTTCCGGGCGACAAGGTGACCATCCTCGAGGTGCCGGCGCTGGCGATCTCGTCGACCGACTGCCGTGAGCGACAGGCGGCCGGGCAGCCGATCTGGTACCTCGTGCCGGACGGCGTCGTCCAGTACATCGACAAGCACCGCCTCTACCCGGGAGACCAATGACCGCCACCGACTTCGCCGTCGGCCTGATCGAGGTCGCGGCCCGTGCCGCGTCCGACAAGCTCGCGACCGACCTCATCGCCTTCGACGTCAGCGAGCAGCTCGCCATCACCGACGCCTTCCTGCTGGCCTCGGGCTCGAACGACCGCCAGGTCAAGGCGATCGTCGAGGAGATCGAGGACCGGGTCCGCGAGGCCGGCGCGAAGCCGATCCGCCGCGAGGGCGAGCGGGACGGCCGCTGGGTGCTGCTCGACTTCGGCGACATCGTGGTGCACGTGCAGCACGAGGAGGAGCGGCAGTACTACGCGCTCGAGCGGCTCTGGCGCGACTGCCCGACCATCCCGCTGCCGTCCGACCTCTGATGCGTCGGCTGGTCCTGCTGCGGCACGGGCAGACCGCCTGGAACGCCGAGCACCGGATCCAGGGGCAGATCGACTCCACGCTGGACGAGGTCGGGCTGGCGCAGGCGGCTGCGGTGGCGCCGGTCGTGGCTGCCCTGCGGCCGGCCCTGCTGTGGACGTCCGACCTGGCCCGCGCCCGTCGTACCGCTGAGGTGGTGGGGGAGGCCTGCGGCCTCGCGCCCGTTGCCGACGAGCGGCTGCGGGAGTACTCCCTGGGGCGCTGGGAGGGCACGACGCACGCCGAGTTCGCGGCCGCCGACCCGGCTGACTTTGAGCTGTTCCGCACCGGCCGCTGGGACGAGCTTCCCGACAGCGAGGCACCGGAGGCAGTCGCCAAGAGGTTCACTGCCTGCCTGGGCGACCTGGTCGACGCGCTAGGCCCGGACGAGCTGGGGGTGGCCGTGGCGCACGGCGCCTCGATCCGCACCGGACTGGTCGCCTGGCTCGGCTGGACGCCTGCGGCGGCGGCCGACCTCGGCGCCCTCACCAACTGCGCGCGGGTCGAGCTGACCGAGCGCGAGGACGGCGGCTGGACGCTTGCGGCGTACAACATTCTGATTCCCTAGCATTCGCGCCTCGCGCGTGCGAATCTGGGATGTCGCCCTGGCAACGGGGTCGGGGCGCTGCCCGAGTGGGGATCACAGATGAAGATATCGATCAACAAGCTCCGGATCGCCGGCGCCACGGGTGTCGTGGTGGCGGCCTTCGTCCCGGCCGTATCGGCCACCGCGGCGCCCTCGCCGTCCGCTCCGCCGCTCTTCAACGGGGACTCGTCCTCGGCCCGCACCACCGTGCTGAACGGTGGCGCGAAGGTGCTGCCGACGAGCCGCACCGTGGTGCACTGGAACGGCCACACCGTCGACCCGCACAACGGTGTCGACTACTCCTACAACATGGTCGGCGCCGACCCCGGTGCGTGCTCGGGCAGCGCCTGCGACGTCACCGTCCAGGTCGACGTCACGCCCGTCGTCGTCAACGTCGCGGGCCAGACCTTCGACGGCAACAGGGTGGTCACCCCGACCCTGGCCTCGCCGATCTTCCAGGCGAACGACTACGGCTCCACGCCGGCGGCGACCGCGGCGGGGAACTTCCCGGGCTCACCCCAGGAGGTCCGGGGTGCCGGGGGAGCGCTCTCGCAGGAGGACGCCGGCGTACCGCTCCAGCTGCAGGACGCGACGATGCGCGCGCAGTTCGACAAGACCGGGGCGAGCCCGTACCACCTGCGCCTGCACCCGAACCTGCTGCCGCCCGTGACCATCACGGTGCCCCAGCAGCAGGGCACGCTGCTCCAGAGCGGGCGCGGGACCCTGATCGCGGCGGTCGACGCCACGTGGTGGGCCGGGCAGATCAACAACCTGGAGACCACGGCCGACCCGACGCACCTGCCGCTCTACCTGACCGACGACGTGCTGCTCTACACGGGCAACGACATCAGCACGACGGGCATCATCGGCTTCCACGGGACCGGGGCCGCGGGCCTGAAGAAGGGGTTCGGGAAGAACCAGGGCAACGGTGCGGTGCAGACGTTCGCGTGGGCGTCGTACCTCCAGCCGGGGGTGTACGCCCGGGCGAACGGCGGGTCGTTCTGGGCGCTCCAGGACATCCACGCGATCACCCACGAGATCGCCGAGTGGGCCGACGACCCGTTCGTCAACAACGGCGTCGAGCCGTGGCTGACGCCGACCGCCCCGCAGTACGGCTGCACGGGCGTCCTGGAGACCGGTGACCCGGTCGTGGGGATCGGGTTCGCCATGGGGACCAACCCCTACTTCCAGGGACCGAACCCCAACGGCACCGTGAGCTCCGACGGCTTCTACCACCCCGAGGACGAGGCGCTGCTGCCGTGGTTCATGCGGTCCCCGGCGAACGCCACCGGCTCCGAGCCGAACCAGAGCGGCTCCGGCGGCCGCTACACCCTGATGGGCGACCTCAACCCGTTCGACGGGTTCCGGCAGCCCGCCACGGGCTGCTGACGGAGTCCGTCGTACGTCGGTCCGCCCCGCCTCCGGGCGGGGCGGACCCCGATCACGGACCCCGATTTCACCTCCTGCTGGCGGTTCGCTAATATTTCGTCTCGTTGCTCCACGGAGCGATGACCCCGGGGGTGTGGCGCAGCTGGTAGCGCACCTGCATGGCATGCAGGGGGTCAGGGGTTCGAGTCCCCTCACCTCCACAGGCGAGAACCGCAGGCAGAAGCGAAAGAGCTTCTGACCTGCGGTTTCTGCATTTCACCCAGGAGATGCGATCAGTCCTGAGTTGAAGGACGTCATGCTTTTCGTACCGAAATGGCGCCACCTTCGCGACCGAAGTGGCACTCGGGCACTCGGGCACCCGCAGCCTTCAGCGTCCTCATCGGTTAGGCGAGAACCTGGAGTGCGCGTTGATGGAATTCTGACGCGTCGTCGCTGTGCAACCCGTGACGGACGGTTGCGCAGTAGGTGGCTCCGAGTGCTGCAGTGATGGGTTCACGCACTGCCGTGTAGACAAGAGCTTGGATCGCCCAGTGACGCACTCCTGAAGTCCTGGCCCACCGTTTGCCCTCGCTCCGCTCCAGGTCACGCCGCACTTCGTTTCTGAGATCGATGAAGCCGTGTCCCAGCGTGGTTGGCCTGTCGAGCTGGTCGAGTTGATCGATGACCTCGACAACTGCGGGGTGGTTCCTCAGGTCGGTTTCTTCTAGAGCGTCGAGCGCAGCCCACCTGGCCAGGCGTCGGCAAGCCTCGGCGCTGGCACCCTGGGCCGCGGTGACGAGCTCGGGCGTGGGGTACTGCAGGCCGACGAGCTCCTCGGCGGTGACGGGAAGGCCGAGCACTGGCTCGGTAATGGGGTGGAAGCGTGACGGGTGGGACAACTCGTCGCGGCGCGACAGCTCGATGCCTGTGTAAGCCACGGCCATCGCAACCGCTAGGGCCCGCAGATCGGCGTCGTCCGCGGTCGTCGCCACCAACTTGCGCAGGGACCGCGGGACACCGTCCAGATCAAGATCGGGCAGCTCGGCGGAGTACAGGACCTTGCCTCGACGGGCGCAGGCGAACCGCACGACGTCATTCACATTCCAACAGGCACTGGCCGCAGCACCGTTCTTCGACAACGCCTTGAGGACCTCGGGACGCGACCCCTCATAACCGTTGTCCTCGACCAGGGCGACTGCCGTTGTGTCTGTCGACAGCTCCACGGCCGCGATCGCGCCCATGCCCTCGGCACCGTATGCATCAGGCGACGCCGCTTCTCTCGCGGTGTCCGCGCCAACTGCCTTCAGCGCGCGATCGACCGGTGTCCCGGTCACAAGAGTCAGACATCCTGCGGCCTCGTGACCGCTCTCATGGACGACCCATCGATAAGCCGCAGGATCGATCGATGGCACCGAAGCACGCTACCAAGCGGCGCCTCCGGCCTCGGCACTCTCGACGCGGCGCGGCGCGGAGGTACGAGGTGAGACCCGCCCACCAACCACGACTCAGGCGTCGTAGTCGAGAGCCACCGCAGGCGTGGTCGGGTGCGATTGGCAGGTGAGCACGTAGCCGGCCTCCACGTCGGCGGCCGACAGCGCGAAGTTCTGCTCCATCGCCACCGATCCCAGGAGCACCTTCGCCTTGCAGGTGCCGCAGGCTCCGCCGAGGCAGGCGTACGGCGTGTCCAGGCCGGCCTTCAACGCGGACTCGAGGACGGTGTCGCCGGCGGCGAGTGCGACCTCGTGCCGGCTGCCGGACAGGTTGACCGTGACCGTTGCTGGAGCGAAGTCGTCGGAGAGCCGGGGCCGCTGGAAGCCGTGGAAGAGCTCGACGTGGACGCGGTCGGGTTCGGTGCCGCGGTCGAGGAGGACCTCCCGCAGGTCGGTCACCATCTCGACCGGTCCGCACAGGAACCACTCGTCGACCGTGGCCGGGGCGAGGTCGGAGCCGAGCCACTGCTCGAGGCGCGCGCGGTCGATGCGACCGCGCAGAGGTGCCGGGTGCTGGGGGTCGCGGGAGCGCACGTGGATGATCCGGAGCCGGTCGGCGTACCGGGCCTCGAGGTCGTCGAGCTCGGCACCGAACATGGTGTGGTGCGCGTCCCGGTTGCCGTAGATCAGCGTGAAGCGGCTCCCGGTCTCGACGGCGAGCGTGGTCCGCAGGATGGAGAGCACGGGGGTGATGCCGCTGCCGGCCACGATCGCCACGTAGCTCTTCGCGGCCAGCGGGTCCAGGGGTGTGCCGAACGACCCCGTCGGCGTCATCAGGTCCAGGGTGTCACCGGCCGCGAGCCGCTCCATGGCGAAGGTGGAGAAGGCGCCACCGGGGATGTGCTTGACCGCGATCGCCAGCGTGCCGGACGCGGGCGAGGAGCAGAGGGAGTAGCTGCGCCGCACGCCTTCGCCGCCGAGGTCGGTGCGGACGGTGACGTGCTGACCGGGCTCGTAGCGGAACTGGTCGCGCAGGTCCTCGGGGACGTCGAAGCGGATCAGCACGCTGTCCTCGGTCAACGGGTCGACGCCGGCGACGGGCACCGGGTGGAAGGTCGCGTGGGGAGCGGCGGCTCGCTTCGGCGTACGCACGGGAAGGAGCCGGGCCAGGCGTCCGTTCAGCTGCTTCCACTCCCGGTACTCGTCCGGGTCGAGCTGCTGGCCGAAGACGGTGCCGATCGCCGCCTCCCGCTCGAGGTAGGCGTCCTCGTTCCTCCGCCAGGCCGCGACGTAGCGGTAGAAGGGGATCGAGGGGTGCAGGTGGTGGACGAGGTGGTAGTTCTGCGAGAGCAGCAGGGGAGTGAGGATCCACTCGGAGCCGACGCGGTTGCGGGTGGCGCGGTAGCGGTTCTCCCGCTGGGTCTCCTCGAGGTCGTGGTGGGGTAGCCAGTCGAACCACCAGGCCAGGACGAAGACGGCGATCCGCTCGGGGATCAGGTACGCCACCGCCAGCATCCACAGGTGCCCGGTGACGGCGCAGGTGAGGATGAGCGTCACCGAGGTCGTCAGCAGGACGGCGGTCTCCAGGACCTCCGCCCGGGGACGGCGCCGCGCGTTGCGGACCAGGAAGGCGACGTACGGAAGATCCATCAGCGGGAAGCGGAACGGAAGCTGCCACATCGGGGCGCCGGTGACGAAGTGGTCGGGGTCGTTCGCGTCGTCGTTGGTGTTGCGGTGGTGCTCGATGTGGATGAACGCGAAGGACTTGAACGAGATCAGCGGTGAGACGAACAGCATCGCGACCCGGCCGAAGGCCACGTTGACCCACCGGTGGGTGCTGATCGAGTAGTGCGCGGCGTCGTGCAGGACGGTGAAGAGCACGAAGATCGCGGCCGCGTTGAGCGACACGGTCACGGGCACGGCGACCCGATGGGTCAACGCGGCCCACGTGGAGGCCGCGAAGACCAGCAGGGAGCCGGAGAAGATCGCGACGATGGGCCACGAGATCGTCGGCACCTTCTCGCCAGGGTCGGGAAGCGCGCGGCGAGAGGCGTCGGTCCTGGGTTGCTCCGTGATCGCTGACATGACGCAGAACGTACGAAGCGCGGGAGCTCGCCACGAGGGGTCCTGAGCCCACGTTCGTGTGCGCTCAGCACATGCGGGTCAGGTCCGGCTGGGTGCGGTCGCCAGAACCGCTGGACCGAGTACGTCGACCAGCCGCAGCGCCGCGTGCAGCTCGGCCACTCGCTCCGCGGCGGGACGTCCTCGTCGTTCCTCGGCCCGGCGTATCCGCTGGAGGACGGTGTTGCGGTGAAGCCCCAGCTCCTCGGCTGCCGCGGCGAGCCCTCCCTGGGCGTCGAGCCATGCCAGCAGCGCCTGCCGCTCCTCGTCCTCCTTGCGCCCCTGGACCGCCAGGGCGCCGAGCTCGGTCGCGACGAAGGAACGGGCGAGGTCCAGATCGCCGCTCATCGTGTCCACCAGCGCGAGGTCGGCGTACGCCGTGGCCCGCCTCCCCCGGCCGGACAGCTCGATGATCCGACGGCCGCGCTGTGCCTGGACGTGGGAGCTGCGGAAGCCGGCCGGTCCCTGCGCCGGGATGCCGACGGAGATCCGGACCAGCTCGGGGACCTGCTCGGCCAGGGGCGCGAGGTCCTCGGGTGCCACGGCCGGAGGGCGTGTGGTGGAGACCCACCCCCACAGCGCCTGTGCGCCGTCCGGGACGAGCAGGGGATGGGCGGTGCCGAGGTGGGCGCCGACGGCCGCGCCGATGCGGGCGAGGTCGGCGTCCTCGCGATCGGTCCAGCACACGAAGGCGGTCTGCCACCCGGTGAGCCGATGGGACAAGGTGCGCTCGGCGCGCCGCAGGTCGATCTGGTCGCCGGCGATCAAGGCCCGGACCGCATCGGTACGCGCCGCGCGGACCCGGTTCTGCATGCGCTCGAGCTCGGCGACGTACTCGGCGGCGACCTCGGTGGAGATGCGGTCGATGTAGGCGAACCCGTAGCGCTGCAGCTCCAGCACCACCGCGAGCGCGAGGGTCGGGTCCGCGACGAAGTCGGTGATCCTGCCCAGGATGGACTCGGTGAAGTACTCGTGTCCGACGCGGTAGAAGCGCAGCATGACGTCGACGCTGTAGCCGCGATCCGCCATGGCCCGGGCATGTTCGAGGGCGGTGACCGGTGCCGACGAGGCGTCCACGGCGATGCCGTGCCGGACCATCGACAGCACTGCCTCGAGGTTCGAGGAGCACGACCCGAGCGTCAGGCCGCGGAGGTCGTCGTCGGCGCCGGCCTCGGGGATGCGCTCGAGGATGAAGGCGAGCATGTCGTCGGCGTACGACGACAGGTCTCCCAGCAGCTCGGCGGCGATGCGGCGCAGCTCGACCACCGCCGACTCGAGTGGATCGGCCGACCCGCCCGCACTGACACCCATGCCGGGAGACTATCGAGCGATCAGCGGTGTCGACCGCGCGGCGGAGAAGGGCCGCCTTCAGTGGTCCTCGCCCCAGTTGGCGACGATCGCGGCGATCGGCGGGATCACAGCGGCGACGACCGACATGACCACGGCCGCCGTCGTCGACCACAGCCGGACGACGTTCCACGCCAGCACGATCAGCGTCACGCACACGCCCATCAGGGCGAAGTACCACCGCCGACGCCTGCGCAGCCGTTCGCTCTGGGCCTCGCGCACGTCGGTGACGGTGATCGGACGTCGTCTCATCGCATCCACCGTCCCACGCTTCGCGGCGGTATGGCACCCGCCCACGAACTTGTCTGACCGTGTTTCCCCGTCGTCCGTGTATCAATCGGCCGGCTCGCCACTCCGTACAGAGGAGACGCCGCTCCCAGGCGTCCTCGATTCGGGTCTGTCCCTTCGTCACGCGTGACGGCGGGGATGGGCGATCAGCCAACCGGCGGGGGTGAGCGATGCATCGCACCACCACCTCCTAGCCCATCGTCCGCATCAACTGCATCCGAGGTGCACCATGCCCAAGATCATCTACAACGGAAACGGCAGCACGGCCGGCTTAGTGCCGACCGACAGCACGACCTACAACCCGGGGGACACCTACACGGCGGCCCAGCCCGGCTCGTTGACGAAGGGGAGCCAGCCCTACTTCTACTGGAACACCAAGGCCGACGGGACGGGCAGCTTCATCGGCGCCGGTGGCACCGCCACCTTCCCGAACCAGGCGACCGACCTGACCCTGTTCGCCATCTGGGGGGTGAACACCGGGCTGACCGGTGGCGGCGTGACCACGCATTTCACCTTCTACTACGACCCCGTTCTCGGCACCGGTGCCGGGGCCGTGGAGCCGGCACGCACGAACGAGATCCTGGCGACGGTGGGGAGCAAGCCGGTCATCGAGAACGACTTCGACTGGCTGCAGGCGCAGTTCGCGGGCGTCGACATGACGAAGGCACGCCCCTTTCCGATCCCGGTCCAGATCACGGGGGTGCCCGGGGGTGGTTCGTACGGCGCGAGCTGGTGGCCGCTGGTCATGAATGCGGACCGTGCCGCGTCGTCGCTCCTGCGCTGCATGATGATCGCCGAGATCAGTGAGACCTTCATGGCGGCGCAGCACAAGGGCTGGGGCTACTCGAACGGGATCGGCAACGAGGAGAGCTGCGGTGAGGCGCTCTCGCTGTTCCTGACGGTCCAGTTCCAGCTGCAGAAGGGGCTCGGCACGACCTGGTTCATGAACCGTACGTCGGAGGAGTGGCTGAACACGGCGCTCCCGCCCGGAACCCCCGGCTCGACGCAGGTCGACGGCAGCGGCACGAACTGGGGATCGCGGGTGGACTACATCGGTGCTGTCAAGCCGTTCGCGGGCAACGGACCGGCCACCGGAGCGTGCATGGCGTTCCTGTACTACCTGTTCCACCAGCTCCAGTTCACCTCGATCCCGGCCATCGTCGCGGCGGCCCCGGGGGTCGACTCGAGCGGCAACGTCATCGGAGGCTCGTGCCTCAAGGGCGTCTACGCGAACCTGACCGGTGACAGCTCCGATCCGTTCCCGTACTTCGCGAACCTCCTCGCCGCGGCGTACCCGACGAACCAGGTCGCCACCTTCGCCGGCCCGAACTTCGACGACCCGTTCCCGATCGGAACCTTGAGCTTCGTGGGCGTCAAGAACGTGTGGGGCAAGGACGAGATCACCGACATCATCAACACCGGTGGCACGTTCACCGACGGGTTCTACCTCGCGCTCGACGGATTCAGCCTCGACGTTCTCGGGTCGACGAAGCCCAAGGTGCCGACGATCGCGTTCACCGGTGCCTCGGCGGCCCTGTCGGCCAAGACCCCCGACGTCTACCACCAGAGCGAGAACACCAAGGTCCCGCAACAGATCCTGTTCGGGTACGACGTGAAGTTCGCCAATCCGCTGGGAGCCTTCCCGCTCACGGGGGAGACCCCCGCGGCGGTCACCTCGCAGATCAAGGTCCTGGGCGACACCATGTCCGCGGCCACCGAGTTCTTCTTCGTCGCCGGGGCGGCGCCGTACTTCACCAACGTGGTGCCTTCCGACCCCGCACACCCGGACCAGCTCAACGCGCCGTGGCTCAGTGAGGACCTCCGGGTGTTCACCGCCACCCCGAGCCTGTCGAACGCCGCGCAGACGCCGGTGCCGGGCGGACCACAGTTCGTGGAGAACAGCTCGGGCGGCAACTTCGACACCGCAGGCGCGTACACCTACATCCAGGCGTTGCTGAAGTACCTGAACCAGAACTTCTCCCGGCAGGGATCGACGGATCCGTTCGATCCGGCGAGCAACCTGATCCCCGGCCAGGCGGGTCAGCTGCAGGCGGACAGCTCGGTGACTCCGTTCACGACGATCGGCACGACCAAGCACAACAACTACAGCTTCGCGATCGCCCGCGTGCGCCTGCGGGGCGTTGCCGGGACGACCAGTGCAGCCAACGTCAAGGTGTTCTTCCGGCTGTGGGGAACCCAGACGGCCGACACGGGCTGGGATCCCAACGGGACCTACCTGAGCCAGAAGGACTCCGGTAACAACCCGATCTGGCCGAAGGCACCGGCCGACGACCACACGATCCCGTTCTTCGCGACCAGCCAGCAGCCCAACTTCAACGACCCGAACGACCCGGAGTACAAGGCCGGTGGCAGCACCGGAACCGGCGCGAACAACCAGACGATCGCCATCGCTACCGGCGACACCGAGTGGGCGTACTTCGGGTGCTACCTCGACGTCAACGATCCGAGCAACGTCGTGAACGGCACGCCGATCTGGCAGGCGTTTCCGGGCACCCATCACTGCTTGGTCGCGGAGATCGCCTATGCGGGCACACCGATCGAGGTGGCCGGCGGGGTGACCCCGACTCCGGAGGGAAGCGTGCTGCTCGCCCAGCGCAACCTCCAGGTGACGACCTCGGACAACCCCGGCCCCGCATCGGCGCACAGGGTGCCGCAGACCTTCATGGTCAAGCCGACCCGGGTTGTTCCGAAGACCGGTCCGTATGCGGGACATCCCGACGAGATGGTGATCTTCTGGGGCAACACCCCGGTCGGTTCGACCGCGCAGATCTACTGGCCCGGCGTCTCCGCCGACGAGGTGGTTGCGCTGGCCGACCGGATGTACGGCGTGCACACGCTGACGGCGGCGGACCCGCACACCGTCGAGGTCACCTCGGTCAAGGGCGTGAGCTTCGTGCCGATCCCGGTCGGCGCCGGCCCCGTCTACGCCGGCCTGTTCACCATCGACCTGCCTCGAACGGTCCGCGTGGGTCAGGAGTACGACGTCGTCGTACGACGGATCAACAAGCGCCTCCGATCCGCGCGGGAGTTCTACAAGTTCGACAAGGAGTACTCCGGCAGGACCCGTTCGATCGAGGTCGAGGCGGCCGAGCCACGGGCAGAGGTCGAGAACCCGGAGATGGTCAACGAGGACCACGGGGTGTGGGAGCGCTACGTCGTGGGCTCCTTCCAGGTGAAGATCCCGGTGTCGATCGGACCGGTCATGCGGCCTACCGAGGAAACGACGTTGGCGATCCTCAAGGCGCGGCTCGACGGCTGGTCGCACACCGACCGTTGGTACCCCGTTCTGCTGCGCTATGTCGACTACCTCGAGGGCCGCCTGACTGGGATCGGCGGAGATCCCGGCGCCATCCCGCCGTCACTCGGCGGGTACACGCCCGGTGAGCTGTCCGGCCGCCACGGCACCCCCGGCGACCACGACGGTGACCACGACCGCGATGACGAACGCGGGGAGCGCCGGCGCGGCCTCACCGGCAAGATCACGATGCTCCGCTACGACCGCTTCGGCGACTTCCGCGGCTTCGTCCTCGACACCGAGGACGGCGAACGACGCTTCGCTGCTCGTGAGCCGGAGATCGAGCGGATCGCGCGGCGCGCATGGGCTGAGCGGATCCTGGTCACCGTGGTCGTCGAGGAGGACGCCCCAACTCGCCCGGAGGAGATCATCCTGCACAGCCCGCCGCTGCCGATCCTCTCCTAGCGACAGCAGGTCGCGGAGCCGGCCAGTGGGTCGGCTCCGCGACCTCGTCCTGACCCTCGCCGATCGGGGAGGTCGAACCGCTGCAGCCGTCAGGTCGTAGGTGGGCCGCGTCAGGCGGTGACGGCCTGGGGGCGGGCGAGGACGTCGGGGCGCAGGACCTCGGCGAGCCGGTCGGCCGTGAGCAGGCCTCGCTCCAGCACCAGCTCGGTGACACCGCGGCCGGTCAGGAGGGCGTCACGGGCGATGGTCGTCGCGGCCTCGTAGCCGATGAGCGGGTTGAGGGCGGTGACCAGGCCGATGGACTGCTCGACGTACGCCGTGGTCACGGCTGCGTTGACGGTGATGCCGTCCACGCAGCGGTCGGCGAGGACGTGGCAGGCGGCCTCGAGGTGGCTGATTCCGGCGGCGAGCGAGCGCCAGATGAGCGGCTCGAAGGCGTTGAGCTGCAGCTGGCCGGCCTCGGCGGCCATCGTGACCGCGACGTCGTTGCCGATGACCTCGAAAGCGACCTGGTTGACCACCTCCGGAATGACCGGGTTCACCTTGCCCGGCATGATCGAGGAGCCGGCCTGCACGGGCGGCAGGTTGATCTCGCCGAAGCCGGCGCGCGGGCCCGAGGACAGCAGCCGCAGGTCGTTGCAGATCTTCGACAGCTTGACGGCGACGCGCTTGAGCACGCCGGAGAGGTGCACGAACGCGCCGCAGTCCTGGGTCGCCTCGATCAGGTCGGCGGCGGTGACGAGCGGCAGCCCGGTGATCTCGCGCAGGTGGCGGCAGGCGGCCTCGGCGTACCCGTGCGGGGCGTTGAGGCCGGTGCCGATGGCGGTGGCGCCGAGGTTGATCTCGTGCAGAAGCGCGGCCGACTCCTCCAGTCGCATGCGGTCCTCACCGAGCATGACGGCGTACGTGCGGAACTCCTGGCCGACCGTCATCGGGACCGCGTCCTGGAGCTGGGTGCGGCCCATCTTCAGCACGTCGCGGAACTCGTCGGCCTTGGCGTCGAACGAGGCCTCGAGGTGGCGCATCGCGTCCGCGAGACCGCGCAGCGCGAGGATCGTCGCCACGTTGACCGCGGTCGGGTAGGCGTCGTTGGTCGACTGGCTGAGGTTGACGTGCTCGTTGGGGTGGATCACCGCGTAGTCGCCGCGCGGACGGCCCAGCAGCTCGAGGGCACGGTTGGCGATGACCTCGTTCGCGTTCATGTTCGTCGAGGTGCCCGCGCCGCCCTGGATCGCGTCGACGACGAACTGGTCGTGCAGCGCGCCGTCGCGGATCTCGGCGCACGCCGCGATGATCGGCTCGGCGAGCTCCGGCGCGAGGATGCCGAGCTCGCGGTTGGCGCGCGCCGCCGCGTCCTTCACGGCGGCGAGCGCGGTGACGAGGTGCGGGTAGCTGCCGATCGGTACGCCGGTGATGGGGAAGTTCGCGCGTGCTCGTTCGGTGTGCACGCCCCAGTACGCGTCGGCCGGAACGGCCAGGTCGCCGAGCAGGTCGTGCTCGACGCGGTGCGACTCGGGGAGGACGGACATGGATGATCCTTCTCTGCTGTGGTGGTGAGGGGTGGGTGGGGCGGTCAGGCGAGGGCGTCGACGGGACGCAGCGTCAGGGAGTCCGGTACGCCGACCTGACGTACGCCGGCGAGGGCGACCGGGTCGACGCCGAGCCTGCGCAGCACGGCCAGGGTGGCCGCGTGGCGGGCACGGTCCGAGCCGTCGGCGATCTTGATCGCGGCGGTGGTGCCGTCGGGCAGCGCGAGCACCTGGACGCCCTCGAAGCCGTCCTTGGCCAGCAGGCCGGGGACGACACGCATCAGCGCGGTGGTGTCGCGGCGGTTGCCGGCCACCAGCTCCGGGTGCGATCGGTACGCCGACGCCACGGTGTGCTCCGGCGTACCGGCCGGTGCCGTGGCGATCCGGGCGATCGCGCGGGCCAGGCCGGAGAGCGACAGCGCGAACAGCGGGGCGCCGCAGCCGTCGGCGGCCACGTGGGCCGGCTTCTCGCCGCTCAGCTCGGTGACGACCTCGGCGACCAGCCGCTGCAGGGGGTGGTCGGGGGAGAGGTAGCCCTCGACCGGCCAGCCGTTGAGCCGGCACGCGCGCAGCATCGCGGCGTGCTTGCCCGAGCAGTTGTGCGCGAGACGCGACGGCCCGCGGCCGGCCGCGACCCAGGCGTCGTGCTCGATCGGGTCGTACGGCAGGTCCGCGGGGTTGCCGAGCAGGTCGGCGTCGAGCCCCGCCAGGATCGCCTCGGCCGTGGCGAGGTGGATCGCCTCGCCGGAGTGGCTGGCGCCGGCGAGGGCCAGCTGGTCCGCCGGGAGGTCGAGACCGGCTCGCAGCAGCGCCACCGCCTGGAGCGGCTTGGCTGCCGAGCGCGGGTAGATCGGCGTCGTGGCGTCGCCCAGGGACCACCGGAGGCCGCCGTCGGGGGCGTGCACCACGACCGAGCCGTGGTGCACGCCCTCGACCATGCCGTCGCGGACCAGCTGGACCAGCGGCACGTACGCCGGGGGGTGAGCCGGCAGGGTCATCAGTGCTCCAGGACCGAGTGGTCGATCCGGTCACGGACCCGGAACCAGCCGACGACCAGCGCGAGCGCGATCACCGGGGTGGTCAGCAGCGTCATCGCACCGATGTGGTCGAAGCCCATCATCACCACGACGCCGGCGAGGAACAGCAGCGTCAGGACCTGGGGCACCGGCGAGAAGCGCAGGCGGAACGACGGCCGCTCGACCTCGCCGCGCCGGGCGGCGCGGACGAAGCGCATGTGGCAGATGGCGATGCTCGCCCAGGTGGCGATGATGCCGATCGAGGCCAGGTTGAGCACGATGTCGAACGCCTCGGAGGGCACCAGGAAGTTCAGGCCGACGCCGAGCACCGCGACGCAGGCGGTGAGCAGGATGCCGCCGTACGGCACATGGCTCTTGTTCATCCGGCCGGCGAACTTCGGCGCAGACCCGGCCGCGGACAGCGAGCGCAGGATGCGGCCGGTGGAGTAGAGACCGGAGTTCAGGCTGGACAGCGCGGCGGTGAGGACGACCAGGTTCATGACGTCGCCGGCCGCGGGGATGCCGATGTTGGACAGCACCGTGACGAACGGGCTCTCGCCGGAGTGGTACGCCGTCCACGGCATCAGCATCGCCAGGAGCACCACCGAGCCGACGTAGAACAGCGCGATGCGCCACATGATCGAGTTGACCGCCTTCGGCAGCACCTTCTCCGGCTCGCCCGCCTCGCCGGCGGCGACGCCGACGAGCTCCACGGCGGCGTACGCGAACACGACGCCCTGCATCAGCACGATCATCGGCATCAGCCCGTGCGGGAAGATCCCGCCGTGATCGACCAGGACCGACGGGCCGGGGGTGCTGTCGCCGACCTTGTGGTGGGTGACGAGGAGGACGATGGCGATGACCATGAAGGTGACCAGGGTGGCGACCTTGATCAGGGCGAACCAGAACTCCATCTCGCCGAAGACCTTCACCGAGAGCAGGTTCAGCGAGAGCACCACGACGAGCGCGATGAGCGCGAGCACCCACTGGGGGACGGGCCGGAACAGCGACCAGTACTGCGCGTAGATCGCGATGGCGGTGATGTCGGCGATCGCGGTGGTCGACCAGTTCAGGAAGTACATCCAGCCCGTGGCGTACGCGCCCTTCTCGCCGAGGAACTCCCGGGCGTAGGACACGAAGCCGCCCGAGGACGGCCGGTAGACGATGAGCTCGCCGAGCGCCTTGACGACGAAGAACGCGACCAGGCCGCACACGGCGTACGCGATGGCCAGGGAGGGGCCGGCCTTCTCCAGCCGCCCACCGGCCCCCAGGAAGAGCCCGGTGCCGATGGCGCCACCGATCGCGATCATCCGGATGTGGCGGGCCTTCAGCGACTTGGCATAGCCCTCGTCGCCGTGGTCGACGGCGTGGTGGCTGGCGGGCGCCAGCTCCCGGTCGAGCTGCTGGCTCATGAACGGTTCTCCTTGGGGGATGCGGACGCGGCGTCGCGGCCGATGATGTTGCCCAGGGCGTCTGCGACCTGGTCGAGGTGGTGCGCCATGCAGGTCTGGCCGGCCTCAGCGGATCCCGAGGCGATGGCCTCGACGATGCGGTGGTGCTCGGCGTTCGCGGCGGAGCGGCGGTCGTCGAGGTTGTTGACGAAGGCCGACTGCGCGGCCAGGGCGTCGCGGATCTCCTCGATCACCTTGGCGAAGACCGGGTTGGCCGAGGCCTGGGCGATCCGGAGGTGGAACAACCCGTCGAGCTCGACCCAGCACGCGGCGTCGGTCTCGCGGTCCATGCGGTCGAGCAGGTCGCGCAGCGCGGCGAGGTCCTCGGGGGAGTGGCGCTCGGCGGCGTACCCCGTCGCCGGGACCTCGACGTGGCGGCGGAACTCGTGCAGATCGTGGGCGGAGTAGTGGCCGAAGGTGGGGTCGTCGGCCGCGCGGTCGGACACCACGAAGGTGCCCTTGCCGGTGCGCGACTGGGTGAGACCCAGCGCCTGCAGGCCACGGAGGGCCTCGCGTACGACGGAGCGGCTCACCCCGTACTCGACCCCGAGGCTGGCCTCGGAGGGCAGCTTGTCGCCGACGGCGTGCTGGCCGGTCTCGATGGCCTCACGCAGGTGGGCGAGGAGCGCCTCCATGGCACTGACCCGCCGGATCTGGTGTCCGGCTGTCGGGCTGTCTGACAGGTTCACGTCGACGAGTGTGAGGTAGGCCACGACGCGTGTCAAGGGCTGGGGCGCGAACGCGCGCAAGAGGGGCCGGCGCGCAGCGCCGGCGCGGCTCAGGGGATGTGTGAGTAGAGGTCACGGATGCCGCTGCGCCAGCTGCGTGCGACGGCCCTCGCCCAGATGACGGACATGCGGGCGAACGAGGTCGTCCGGCGCTGCGGTCCTCCGACCGAGGTTCCGGGGGCCGTCCCGTGGTGCGCCGTGTCGTTCATGCCTCCACTCTCGACGGTCGGCGAGCAGGTCGGAACGGCACCAGGACCGTGGTTGTCAGTGACCTTGGACCCGTGCGGCCGGAACCGGCGGGCGAGCGTCACCAGCCGAGCGCGAGGAAGATCAGCTGGCCGGCGAGCACGAGGGCACCGAGCACCCGGCGGAAGGGGCTGGCGCCGCGCACGACCTCGTCGAGTGCCCAGACCACGAGGGCGCCGCGCTGGATCCCGGTCACCGTGGTCGCGTGCGACGGCGCGAGCGGGAGGGTGCCGAGGACCAGGGCCGCGAACCAGACCGCCAGTGCAGGGTTCGGCGGCTGTGCCACGGCCAGCCGGCCGTCCTTCGACCGGAACCACCAGGAGGCGGACGAGAGGCGACTGCGCTGCGGAGTGCTCGTGGCAGGTTGATGCACGGCGCGACCGTACCCACGTACGGGCGTCGGAATCACGGCTTGACGGGCTGCCTCGGCCACCACATCCGGGGACCGAGGAGGGCGGCGACGGACGGGACGAGGAGTGTCCGCACCACGAAGGTGTCGAGCAGGAGCCCCATGCCGATGGTGAAGCCGATCTGGGCGAGTGTGGTCACGGTTCCGGTCATCATCGCGAACACGCTGGCGGCGAAGATGAGGCCTGCGGCGGTGATCACGCGTCCCGTCGCCGAGACCGCGGTCGCGATGCCCTGGCGGTTGCCGTCCGGCGATTCGTCGAGCATGCGTTTCATGACGAGCAGGTTGTAGTCGGCACCGACGGCGACGAGCAGGATGAAGGCGATCACCGGGACGCTCCAGTCCAGCGGGCGGTCGAGGATCAGCTGCCAGACCAGCACGCCCAGGCCCATCGCTGCGGCGTACGAGAGGCAGACCGCCGCGATGAGGAACAGCGGCGCCACGAGGCTGCGAAGCAGCGCGATCAGGATCAGCAGCACCGCCACCAGCGCCATCGCCGCGATCATGGCGAACTCCCGATCCGAGATCGAGCCGAGGTCGGCGTCGATCGTGGGGACACCACTGATCGCGACATCCGCATCGGCGAGGCCCGTCCCGGCCAGTCCCTGGTGGATGGCCCGGGTGATCTCCTGCGAGCGTTCGCTCGCGGCCCGCTGGAAGGCGTCGCTGTCGCCGAAGGCGACGAGGCGAGCGGTGTGACCGTCCTTGGACAGGAACAGGCTGGTGGCCGTGGCGAGCCGCGGGTCGCTGAGCGAGGACGGCGGCAGGTAGAAGCCGCCGATGGCCGGGTCGTTCGACGCGCTGCCGGCCCGTTGGAGCACCTTGGCCGCGGTTCCGAGGCCGTGCTGGAGCTGTTGCACCGAGGTGTTCATCTCCGCGGTGCCGTCGGCGACCTGGGTGCTGCCCGCCGCGAGGCGGTCGGCCCCGTGGGCGAGGTCGCCGAGCCTGTCGTGGAGCGTGGACTGGCCCGCGGTGATGGTCGCGGCCCCGGTCTGGGCGCGGGTGAGCCCGGACTGGATCTGGGTGAGGCCCGTGGCGAGGCGACCGCTGCCGCTCGCGATCCGGTGCGCTGCCGTGGCCGCCTGGGCGAGCCCGGGAAGGAGCTCGTCCTTCTCGCCCGTGTACACCTGCTGGACTCCTGTGCGCGCCCTGGCGCAGATCGGGTCGAGCGAGCAACCGAGGCTGGAGGTGAGTGCCTGCAGCGCCTGGCCGAGGCCGTTCACGGCGTACGTCGCTCGGGTGTGCCCGGCGTCGAGCCTCTGGGCGAGCTCGGCCGCGCCGTCGCGCAGCTGGATGCTTCCCGCCTTGGCGGTGCCGCTCCCGGTGGTGAGATGCGTGAGCCCGTCGAGGAGTCGCTGGCTTCCGCGCAGGAGCCGGCCTGTGCCGTCGACGGCCCGGTGGGCGCCGCCGGCGACCCGGCCCGCGCCGTCGCTCAGCTGCGCCGACCCGGATGCCAGCTGCTGGCTGCTGCTGCTCTTCGTCGCCAGCTGGTGGGCCGCGCCGCCGAGCTTCTCGCCCACCTTCCCGGCCTGGTAGCCGACGGAAGCCTGAGGGATGGGCGTCCCGAGGGGTCGGGTGATCGCACGCACCGACACCACGCCGGGTGTCTGGGCGACCGCTCGCGATGCGTACTCGATCGCAGCCAGGTCGGCCGCGTTGCGCAGGTCGTGGTCGGAGCTGATCAGGATGTAGTCCGGGAGGACCTCGTTGAGCGGGTAGTGCCCGGCGATGAGGCGGTAGCCGAGGTTGCTGTCGGTGCTGTCCGGCTGCGTGCCGCGCTCGTCGAAGCTGAGCTGGAGCAGCGGGTAGAAGGCCGCCAGGGCCAGCAGCGGTACGAGTCCGGCCACGAGGATGCGCGCGGGTCGGCGTACCACCGCGTTGGCGACCATCGGCCACCACCGTGCGCTGCGGGGGTTCACCGCGCGCGGCTCGATCAGGCCGCGTCGTGCGGCGACCAGGAGGACCGCGGGAGCCAGCGTCAGCGACATCAGCAGGGTGGTCACGATGCTGACCGCGATGGCGGGACCGGTGGTCTTGTAGATCCCGACGGAGGCGAGCAGCATCGCCGCGTTCGCGACCACGACGGTCAGCGCCGATCCGATGATCACGCCGGCGACGCGTCCGGACGCCTGGCGTACGGCCTCGTCCGGCTCCATGCCGTCGCGTCGCAGCTCCTGGTACCGGCTGACGAGGAACACCGCGTAGTCGGTGGACGCTCCGAGGACCACGGCGGTGAGGAACGACCCGGTGAAGGTCGACACGGCGAAGGCGTGCAGGCCCATCCAGGCGGTGGTGCCCCGCGCCACGGCCAGGGCGAGCCCGATCATCGAGAGGATCAGCGCCGTGACCGCGATCGAGCGGTAGATCAGCATCAGCAGCAGCGCGATGATCCCGACCGTGGCGATGGTGATGAAGAGGATGCTGTGGTCCACCGCCGTCTCCATGTCGGCGATGGTGGCCGCAGGACCGGTGACGGCGACGTCGAGGCCGGCGGGTGCCGCGCCCTTGACGATCGCGCGGACCGCCTCGATCTCCTTGATGGCCGTCGGCGCTCCGGTGGCTCCGTGGATCCCGACCTGGAAGTAGAGCGCCTGCCCGTCCTTGCTGGTCAGCGACCGCCGCAGGTCCGCTCGCGCAGCGATGTCCTGCACGAAGGTGACGTCGGGCTCTGCCCGCAGGCGCTTGACCAGACCGGCGGCGTACGAGGTGTCTGCCGGGGTCAGCCTGCTGTCGCGCTCCAGGACGACGAACAGGAAGCTGGTGCTGCGCCCGTTGCCGAACTCGACGTCCATCTTGTGCAGCGCCTGCGACGACGCCGAGTCCGCCGGGAGGATGGGCGTGGAGTCCTGGGCGACCACGGCGTTGAGCTGGGGGAGGCCGATGTTGAGCGCCGCGGCGACCACCAGCCAGAAGCCGATGATGGCGCCGGCGCGGCGGGCCGTGAAGCCCGACAGCGCGGTGAGCACCCGTCCGGGAGCGTGATCCATGGTGACCTCCTCGGCCGGCAGCGTTGCCGGCGACGGAGCGCGACAGTAGTACGATCGGTCTACTCTCGTCGAGGATATGTACGACAATGTGTCGCAGGTAACCTCGCCGCGGCCACGTAGCATGGCCGTGCTGCTCGCCGATGACCCGAGGACTGACATGCCTACCGACGCCCGCGGCCGACTCATCGGCAGCGCGATCGAGCTGATGCGCCGCAACGGGGCCGCCGGCACCGGCGTCAACGAGCTGGTGGAGCACAGCGGCGTCGCCCGCCGTTCGATCTACACCAACTTCCCCGGCGGCAAGGACGAGCTCCTGGCTGCGGCCACCACCGCGGCGGGCAAGTTCATCTCCGCCGGCATCCGCAAGGACGAGGATCCGCAGGCGGCTCTGGCCTCCTTCGTGGCGATGTGGCGCACGGTCCTGGTCGAATCCGATTTCGACGCCGGCTGCCCCATCGCGGCAGGGGCTCTCGCCGGCACCGCATCACCCGCCGCCCGAGCCGCCGCGGGTGAGGTCTTCGAGCACTGGCAGGAGCGACTGTCCGGCGTCCTCGAGTCGCACGGCGCAGCGCCGGACGAGGCAGCCACTCTCGCCACCGTCATCCTGAGTGCGGTCGAAGGCGCCGTGATCCTGGCGACGGCGAGCCGTTCCTTGGTGCCCGTCGACCGAGTCTCCAGCCAGCTCAGCACGATGATCGATGCCGCGATCGGCGGCTGACGACGCAGTGGCATGGTGTCTCACCAGACACTCGACACCGAAGGGCGGGACCTGCCGATGTACCGATTGACCGTGGTCTACGACGAGCCGGCCGACAAGGAGGCCTTCGAGCGCCGCTACACCGACGAGCACGTGCCGCTCGTCAAGGCCGTGCCCGGGCTGGAGCGGTTCCAGCTCAGCCACCCGGCGGGCGGAACGCCGTACCTCGTCGCCGAGCTGATCTGGCCCAGCGAGGACGCGTTCAAGGCCTCGGCCGCGACCCCCGAGATGGCCGCGACCCAGGAGCATGCCGCGGGCTGCGGTACGACGTTCGCCGTGTACGCCGGCGACGTCGCCGAGATCTGACGCAACACTCTGGACTGGGCGCCGAGGAGTCCCCCGTCGGTCAGCCGAGCGGTGCGACCGGGTGGTTGGCGCGGATGAGGTCGGTGGCGTCGTACCGGGCCTTCACGGCCCGCAGCCGGCGGTGGGTCTCGGCGCCGAACAGCTCCTCGCCGGAGCGCGATCGCTCGGTGAAGTTCTGGTACTGCCGCCCCGAGGACCACGGCGCCATCGCGAGCTGGACCGCGGCGACCTCGGCGGCGACCGCCAGGTGCGCGTCCGGGCTGGGGACGATGCCGACCGCGAACCCCAGGTAGGCGCCCGGGATGCCGTCGACAGCGCCGGCCTGCACACGACCGGGCGTGAGCGCCCCGCCGAGCTGGCGCAGCTCGACCGAGAGCAGCTGCGAGCCCGAGCCGGGTCCCGCGGCCACCAGCAGGGCGTCGACCGCCTGCGGCGTCAGCTCGTCGAGGATGAAGCCGTCGCCGAAGCCCGGCACCGGACCGGGCGGGTCCATGTGCAGCTGGTCGAGGTCGACCGTCGCGGTCGTGGAGATGGTGTCCATCTGCGGGCCGAGCTCGCGCAGCGGCGCGACCAGCGCACCGGTCTCCTCCAGGCCGAGCTGCGAGGCGATCTCGACGAGCACGAAGTCGTGGCCGGCCAGCTGCGGCGGCAGGTCGGGCAGGGGCGGGAAGCGCAGCATCCGGCCGACCGAGGTCACCTCGTCGGGGAAGCCCGGCGCGATCGCGGCCCAGCGGTGCAGGACCTCGGCGGCCCGCTCGATCGGGAAGAACAGGTGGCCCGCGACCAGGGTGCTGATCGGGTACAGCTGCAGCTCGATCGCGGTGACGACGGCGAAGCTGCCGCCCCCGCCGCGCAACGCCCAGAACAGCTCGGGCTCGTGCGTGGCGTCGACGGTCCGTCGTACGCCGTCCGCGGTGACGACCTCGAGGGACAGGACGCTGTTCGCGGCCAGCCCATGGGTCCGGCCCAGCCAGCTGACGCCGCCGCCGAGCACGTAGCCAGCCACGCCGACGTCGGCGGCGGACCCGGCGAGCGCGGCCAGGCCGTGCAGCGCCGCCCAGGGCGTCACGTCGCCCCACTGGGCGCCGGCCTCCACC
Organism: Nocardioides sp.; assembly: GCA_035248385.1. Taxonomy (GTDB): domain Bacteria; phylum Actinomycetota; class Actinomycetes; order Propionibacteriales; family Nocardioidaceae; genus Nocardioides. Next base: position 23,330 of record DATFHM010000373.1, read on the forward strand.
CGGACCCGGGCGTTGTCGACGTCGACCGTGACGCCGCGCATCCGCGACGTCGACAGCAGGATCGTCCCGCTCAGGTCGCCGAGCGGGGCGGCGTTGTGGCCGGTGGACTGCGGCGCGACCCGGAGGCCGGCGCGGCGAGCGGCGTCGACGACGGTCTGCACGTCACGGCTGCTCTCCGGCAGCGCGACCGCGGTCGGGCGCTGGTCCAGCTCCAGGTGCCAGGCGCGACGTACGTCGTCCCAGTCGGCATCGCAGGGACGTGCCAGGCGGCCGTCCATGTCGATCTGCAGCGCGTCGAGCGCCAGGTCCAGGTTCTCGATGATCTCGGTCATGACGACCGTCCTCTCCTCGTCGTGTGTCGGATGACAGGAGGAGCCTGGTTGCGGACGGAGGCCGTTCCCATCCGACAAGACGGGGGACCCTGACGGCCGATCTCCTACAAATGGGGGAGATCGCGTGACGCGGCGAGCGGTAAGGATGAGAATCGACGCAGCGGTCCGGGCCGCGCCCCCTTGACGGACGGACGAGCCATGGACACACGACGAGCCCTCGCCGGGCTGACCGACGCGGCCGAGCGCGCCACCACCGGCGACGAGCTGTTCGAGCAGGTCTCGACGCGGCTGCGCAAGCACGTGCCCTTCGACGGGTCGGCCTGGTTCGCCACCGATCCGGCCACCCTCCTGGCGACCTTGCCGGTGCGCGTGGAGAACGTCGAGGACGGGCACTGCGAGACCTACTGGGAGCGGGAGTACCTCGTCGAGGACGTCCTGCTGTTCCGCGACATCGCGCGCACGGAGACCGGCGTCGGCACGCTCGCCGACGTCACCGGCGGTCACCTCGGCCGGAGCACGCGGCACAACGAGTTCCTCCAGCCGCAGGGGTACGACGACGAGCTCCGCGCCACGATGCGCGCCGGCTCCAGCACCTGGGGCGTGGTGTCGCTCTTCCGCGACCGGGGCCGGGCCCGGTTCGACCAGGACGAGACGACGCTGCTGCGCCAGCTGGGTCCGATCATCGCGACCGGGCTGCGCCGCCTCGCCCTGCTCGAGTCACCGCCGCCCACCGACCAGGACGCTCCGGGCACCGCGCTCTACAGCATCGACGGCGAGCTGATCTCCCTGGACGCCCAGGCTGAGCGGTGGCTCAACGAGTTCGCCGGTCCGGACTGGATGAGCAAGCCGGTCTCGACCTCGATCATGTCGGCCACGCTCGCCCGGGCTCGCCCGGGCAAGGAGGCCGGGGTGCAGGCCGCTGCGCGCCTGCGCACGCCCGCGGGTCGCTGGCTGGTACTCCGGGCGTCGTGCCTGGCCTCCCCGTCCGGCGTACCGACCGGGCTGGCGCTCAGCGTCGGCCCCGCGAAGTCCTCGCAGATCGCCCCGATCGTGGTCGAGGCCTACGGGCTCACCCCGCGCGAGCGGCAGATCACCGAGGGTGTCGCGCGGGGGCTGTCCAACGCCGAGATGGCCGACCAGATGTTCCTGTCGCCGTACACGGTGCGCGACCACCTCAAGGCGATCTTCGCCAAGGTGGGCGTCGGGTCGCGCGGCGAGCTCGTGGCCAAGCTGTTCGCCGAGCACTACGGCCCGGCGATGCACGCCGACGGCCAGGACGGGGTCCACGCGTTCTTCTGAGCGCGGACCCCGCCCCTTGCGTCGGGCCTCAGCCGATGACCGCGTCGGCGAACCGGTCGAGCTCGGCGAGCTCCCCCGTGCACGGTGCGATCAGCACGAGGTCGGCGCCCGCGGCGCCGAACTCCGCCACCCGCTTGGCGAGCGTCTCCTCGTCCGTGGCGGCGGTGGAGGCGATCCAGCCCGCGACGTCCGGTCCGAGCCAGCCGTAGTAGGCGGTGATCGCGTCCCGGGCTCGCTCGGCGCCGACCGGGCCGAGGGCGGCGTACTGAACGGCGACGGTCCGCGGGGCTCCGCCGCGTCCGGCTTCGGTCCAGGCGGCGTCGATCGTCGCGACGCCCTCGGCGTACTGCTCGGGGGTGCCGACCATCATCGTCCAGCCCACGCCGTACGCCGCGACGCGTGCGGCCGCGATGCCGGCGTCGCCGCCGATGAGCAGGCCGGGTCCGCCCGGGCGGACCGGGACCGGGCCGACCTGGTCGCCGGTCCATTGCGCCGTGAGGTCGGTGAGCTGCTGGTCGAAGCGAGCACCGCGTGTGCGCGGGTCGGCGCCGCACACCGCGAAGTCGTCCTCGCGGATGCCGACGCCGACGCCCAGGGTCAGCCGGCCGCCGCTGGCGCGGTCGATGCTGGCGGCCTGCTTGCCGAGCAGCGTGGTCTCCCGCAGCGGGCTGATCAGCACGTCGGTGATGAGCTCGACACGTTCGGTGACGGCCGCGGCCATGGCCAGCGCGATCAGGGAGTCGGTGCTGTCGTAGGCGATCCGGTCGACGACGCCGAGCGCGGCGAAGCCGCGCTCCTCGGCGCGGATCGCCCATTCCACCAGGGAGTTCGGCGCGGCGGCAGGGACGACATTCGGCAGGAACACGCCGACGGAGGGGTGGGTGGTCATGGGAATCTCCAGAGGTTTGACGGTGGTGGGTCGAGAGCCAGCCTCGGGAACAACGGCGTCGCCGGACATCCCACAAACGAAGGTCATCGAAGATCCCTACGTCCGTAGGACTGCGGCCCTTGCGCTGCGACGGAAGACTGACGGCATGACCCCGATCCACGGCACCTGCGCACCGGCGTACGACGCGGTCCGGGAGGCTTTCGCCGTCGTCGTCGACGGTGCGCCGGCCGGCTCCTCGCTCGCCATCCGGTACGCCGGCGAGCTGGTCGTCGACCTGTGGGGCGGACCGGCCGGAGGCGGGCGGGAGTGGCAGCACGACACGCTCGTGATGCCGTACTCGGTGAGCAAGCCCCTCGCTGCCGTGTGCGCGCTGCAGCTGGTCGATCGAGGTCTCGTCGAGCTCGACGCGCCGATGCGTCGCTACTGGGCCGAGCTGCGCAGCCAGGCCACGGTGCGCCAGGTGCTGGCGCACTCCGCGGGACTGGTGCTGCTCGAGGAGCCGGCGCCGTACGAGGCGTTCCTGGACTGGACCGAGCTGTGCGACCGGCTCGCTCGGCAGGACTCCTCCTGGCCGCCGGGCACCGCGGTGGGGGAGTCGGCGCTGTTCTACGGCCACCTCGTCGGCGAGCTCGTACGCCGGGTCGACGGCCGCTCCCTCGGTCGCTTCCTCCGCGAGGAGGTCGCGTCCCCGCACGGTCTGGACCTCCACATCGGTGTGCCCGACGCCGACCAGGGCCGGGTGGCGGACCTGGTGGCCGGCACGGGGTTCACCCGCGCCGGTGGCGGTCCGCTGCGCCAGGCGGCCACGGCCAACCCGCCGGGCACCGACGACATGTCGCTGATGAACTCGCGGGCCTGGCGCGCGGCCGAGGTGCCGGCGATCAACGCCCACGTCACCGCGCGGAGCATCGCCCTCTTCTACGAGCTGCTCGCGAGCGGTCGGCTCCTCAGCCCGGCGACCCTGGCCGAGATGACGCGCGTCCAGGCGTCCGGGGACGACCTCGTCACCGGCCACCCCGCCTTGTGGGGCCTCGGCGTCTCGGTCGATCCCGACGGCTGGGGGATGGGCGGCATCGGCGGCAGCTTCGGGTGCTGGAGCCCGGCTGGCGGCTACGCCTTCGCCTTCACCACCGCCGACCTGGGCACCTTCGACCGGGTCGACGCCCTCGAGAACGCCTTCCGCGCGGTGGTGGGCCTGGCCCCGATCGTCGGTTGACCGAGGCCTACGCCGCCGGCGAACCCGTCGACCCCCGGATCACCAGGTGGGTCGGAAGCAGGAGCGCCGCGTCCGGCACCACGCGCTCGTACGCCGACCGCGCGAGCAGCTCGACGGCGCGATGTCCTGCCTCTGCGCGCTGCTCGGCGAGCGTCGTCAGCGAGGGGCTGATCAGGTCGGAGCCGAAGATGTCGTCGAAGCCGACCACGCTGACGTCCTCGGGCACCCGCACCCCGCGCTCGGCCAGGCGCCGGAGGACGCCGATGGCGAGCATGTCGTTGTGGCAGACGATCGCTGCGGCGTGGGCGGCGATCGCGGCGTCGGCCGCTGCGGGCCCGCCCGCCAGCGTCGGGGGATAGGGGCCGAGGCGCCGCGCGGCGAGCCCGGTCTGCTTGGCGGCGGCCTGCAGCCCGGCCCACCGGCGGGCGCCCGACCACGACTCGGGAGGGCCGGCGAGGAACACCAGCGACGAGTGGCCGAGCGAGGTGAGGTGGTCGACGATCTGCCGGGTGCCGTTGCGGTAGTCGGCGACGACGCAGGGGAGTCCCTGGGTGGCGCGGTTGACCAGCGCGACGGGGTTGGTGCGGGCGACGGCCTGCAGCTCCTCGTCGCGCAGACGGGACGCGGCGAGGACGAATCCGTCGACCGCTCCGCCGAGGCGCCGGATGAGCTGCTCCTCGACGGCGGGGTTCTCCTCGGTGTCGCCGAGGACGAGGGTCCGCCCGCTCGCAGCGGCCGCGCGCTCGGCGCCCTTGATGACCCCGGCGAAGAACGGGTTGGTGATGTCGGGGACCAGCAGGGCGAAGGTGTTCGTGCGGCCCGACTCGAGTGCGCGTGCCATCGGGTTCGGCTCGTAGCCGAGGTCGGCGGCGACGGTGAGGACGTGCTCCCGGGTCGCCGCGTTGACGCGGCCGGGGTTGGTGAACGACCGCGAGACGGTCGAGGTGGCCACCCCGGCGGCCTTCGCCACGTCGGTGATCGTCGCGCGTCGGCGACGTTCGGGAGCGGTCATGTCCTGCAGTATGGCAACAAATGGCAAACGATTGCCACAGTGTTAACTGGCTTCTACTTTCGTTGTGACCGCCATCACTGAAGGGCACAACTGATGACCACCACCACCCCGGCTCGTACGCCGAAGCGGGCCGCGCTCGCCGCTTGGAGCGGCAGCGCGCTCGAGTACTACGACTTCGCGATCTACGGCACCGCGGCCGCGCTCGTCTTCCCGAAGATCTTCTTCCCGGAGGGCAACCCGACGGCCGCCACCATCGCCTCGTTCGCGACCTTCGGCGTCGGGTACGTCGCCCGCCCGATCGGCTCCTTCTTCATGGGCCACATCGGCGACCGGCTCGGCCGCAAGAAGGTCCTCATCGGCACCCTGCTGCTGATGGGCCTGTCCACCTTCCTGGTGGGCTGCCTGCCGACGTACCACCAGGTCGGGCTGCTCGCGCCGGGCCTCCTCGTCGCGCTGCGGCTGCTGCAGGGCATCTCCGCCTCCGGCGAGCAGGCCGGCGCCAACTCGATGTCCTTCGAGCACGCCCCCGACGACCGGCGTGGGTTCTTCACGAGCTTCACCCTCAGCGGCACCCAGGGCGGTCAGGTCATCGCGCCTGCGGTGTTCCTGCCGCTCGCCGCGGCACTGCCCGACGACCAGCTGCTGTCGTGGGGCTGGCGCATCCCGTTCCTGCTCAGCGCCGTCGTGATGGCGGTCGGCTTCCTCATCCGGCGCGGCCTCGACGAGACCCCCGAGTTCGAGGCCGAGGTCGAGGCCACGACCGCGCGCCCCGCGCCGCTCGTCGAGCTGTTCCGCGACCACTGGGCCGGCGTCCTGCGGGTCTTCTTCGCCGCCTTCGTCGCGATCGTCAACACGACCTTCGCGGTCTTCGCCCTCAGCTTCGCCACCTCCGACGACGTGGGCCTCAGCAAGACCCTCATGCTCTGGCTGGCGATCGTCGCCAACGTCGTCGCGGTGGTCACGATCCCCCTGTGGGCGATGCTCTCCGACCGCATCGGCCGGCGCCCCGTGTTCCTGACCGGCCTGGTCGGCAGCTCGGTCCTCGTGACCGGCTTCCTGTGGGCGATCAGCCAGGCCAACGCCGAGCTCACCTTCGTCCTCGGCGTGCTCCTCGCCGGCGTCGTCTACAGCATGCCGAACGCGGTCTGGCCGTCGACGTACGCCGAGTACTTCCCGACCCGGGTGCGCCTGTCCGGCATGGCCATCGGCACCCAGTTCGGCTTCGCGCTGGCCGGCTTCACGCCCACGATCGCGGGCAGCCTGCTCGGCGGCGACCCCGCGAACTGGTACCGCGTCGCCCTCTTCGCGGTCGCAGCCCTCGCGATCTCCGCCGTTGCCGTCCTGAGTGGCCCGTCCGGCACCCACCGGGTGGCCACCGCTCGCCTCGGGCGTCGTACGCCGACCGCTGCGCAGCCCGCCGTCGCCGAGGTCCCGGTGAACTGACGATGCCCACCATCACCGTGCTCAACGGCCCGAACCTCAACCTGCTGGGCCAGCGCCAGCCCGACCTCTACGGGCACGCGACGCTCGCGGACGTCGAGGAGCTGTGCCGGCGTACCGCCGACGAGGCGGGCTTCGAGCTGGACTTCCGCCAGACGAACCACGAGGGCGAGCTCGTCGAGCACGTCCACGAGGCACGCGGGTCGGCGAGCGCGGTGGTGGTGAACGCAGGTGCCTACACGCACACCTCGATCGCGCTGCACGACGCGCTCGTGACGCTCGAGGTGCCCGTCGTCGAGGTCCACCTCACCAACATCCACGCACGCGAGGAGTTCCGGCGCACGTCGTACGTCGGACCGGTCGCCACCGCCGTCATCGCGGGCTGTGGCCCGGCCGGCTACGCGTACGCGATCCAGCACGCCATCGAGCTCCACCACCGGGAGAACTGAATGCCCACCCCGTCCCGCCTCCGCCTCGCCCTCGTCGGGGAGGGAATCGGCCAGTCGCTCACGCCGGCCATGCAGCGCCGCGAGGGCGCCGCGGCCGGTCTCGAGCTCGACTACCACCTGATCGACGCGGCGGTCACCGGGTTCGGTGCCGGCGACCTGGCCGGCCTGCTCGGCTGGGCCCAGCGCTCCGGGTACGCCGGCCTCAACATCACCCACCCGTTCAAGCAGGTCGTGCTGCCGCTGCTCGACGAGGTCTCGAAGGACGCCGTCGACCTCGGCGCCGTGAACACCGTCGTCTTCCGCGACGGCCGCAGCCACGGACACAACACCGACTGGTCGGGCTGGGGACGCGGGTTCCGCCGGGTCCTGCCCGCTGCGGTCCACGACCGGGTGGTGCTGGTCGGTGCCGGCGGCGCCGGAGCCGCCGTCGGCTACGCGCTGCTCGAGCAGGGGGCGTCCCACGTCACCGTCGTCGACCTCGACCGGGACAAGCGCGACGAGTGCGTCGTACGGCTGGGCAAGGTGTACGGCGACGAGCGGCTCTCCGTCTCCGACGACCTGGCCGAGGCGCTGGCGACCGCCCAGGGTGTCGTCAACGCGACGCCGATCGGCATGGTGGGGCACGACGGCATCCCGGTGCCCGAGGAGCTGCTGCGCCCGGACCTGTGGGTCTCCGACGTCGTGTACCGCCCCCTCGAGACCCGCCTGATCGCGGCGGCGCGCGAGCGCGGCTGCCGGGTCGTGCCCGGTGGAGGCATGGCCGTCTTCCAGGCCGTGGGGGCCTTCGAGCTCTTCACGCAGCGCCCCGCGGACCCCGAGCGGATGCTCGCGCACTTCGAGGAGCTGACGCGCTGATGCGGCACGGGATCGCGACCGTCTCGCTCTCCGGCCTGCTGACCGAGAAGCTCGACGCGATCGCGGCCGCCGGCTTCGACGGCGTCGAGATCTTCGACAACGATCTGATCGCGTCGCCCTCCAGCCCGGCCGACATCGCCCGGCGCTGCGCGGACCTCGGGCTCACGATCGACCTCTTCCAACCGGTCCGCGACCTGGAGGGCCTGTCCGCCGCCGCGTTCGCCGAGGCGCTGCAGCGCTTCCGGCGCAAGCTCGACGTGATGGCCCAGCTCGGCGCCACCGACGTGCTGGTCTGCTCGAACGTGCGACCCGACGCGATCGACGACGCCGACCTCCGCGCGGCGCAGCTGCACCGGCTCGGCGAGCTCGCCGCCGAGCACGGCGTCACCATCTCCTACGAGGCCCTCGCCTGGGGGCGGCACGTCTTCCGGCTGGCCCACGCGTGGGACGCCGTACGCCGCGCCGACCACCCCGCCGTGAAGCTCGCCGTCGACACCTTCCACATGCTCGCGCGGGGCGACGGCGGGGAGTCGCTCGCCGGCGTACCGGGGGAGCGGATCGGCTTCGTGCAGGTCGCCGACGCGCCGCTGATGGACATGAACGTGCTCGAGTGGAGCCGCCACCACCGCTGCTTCCCGGGCGAGGGGACCCTTGACGTGGCCGGTGTCGTCGCCGCCGCGATCGACGCGGGCTACCGCGGGCCGCTGTCGCTCGAGGTGTTCAGCGACGTCGTCCGCGAGGCCGACCCGGCCGAGACCGCGCGGGAGGCGATGCGGTCGCTGCACTTCCTGGAGGACCAGGTGGCCGGCCGCCTGCGGGTCGCCGACCGGTCGCTCGTGCCCGTGGCGCCGCCCGCGCCGAAACGGGTGGACGCCGGGTTCGTCGAGCTCGCCGCGCCGCGGTGGAGCGCCTACCCGGCGCTGCTGGAGGCGCTCGGCTTCGCCAGGGCTGGTCGGCACCGGTCCAAGCGCGTCACGTGGTGGCGCAACGGCGGGGCCAACATCATCGTCAACGAGAGCGGTGCGGTCGAGCCGTTTCCGAGCGCCCTCGGTCTGGTCGCCGAACCGGTCGACGGCGTCGCCGCCCGGGCCGCCGCGCTGATGTGGCCGCCGGTCACCCACACCCGGGCCGCCGACGAGGCCCCGCTCCCCGGCATCACCACGCCGTCGGGCCTGGAGGTCCTGCTCAGCGACACACCGGGGTCCCGCGGCGACTGGCAGGGCGACTTCGAGCCGGTGCCGGGAGCACCGACCGGCACGTGGCTGGGACTGGACCACCTCAACGTGGCCATCGACGCCGGCCACCTCAACGAGGAGATCTCGTTCTTCCGCACGATCTTCGACCTCGCGCCGGGTGCGGTCGAGGAGTTCATGGATCCCCGCGGGCGCCTGCGCAGCCGCGCGCTGCGGCCGGCCGAGGGCGACCTGCGGGTCGTCGTCAACGTGGTCGACGCGCGCTCCGCGGCCCGCAGCGGCATCACCCAGCTCGCGTTCGCGTGTAGCGACCTCCGGTCCGAGGTACGCCGGCTCCGCGCCGCCGGCGTACCGCTGCTCGACGTACCGGCGAACTACTACGACGACCTCGTCGCCCGCTTCGGGCTGGACGAGCAGACGGTCGCGGAGCTGCGCGAAGCGGGCATCCTCTACGACCGCATCGGCGAGGGCGAGCTGCTGCACGCCTACCTCGCCGACGTGCCGGGCGGGTTCAGCATCGAGATCCTCGAACGCCGGGGCGGGTACGACGGCTACGGCTCGGCCAACACCCACGTCCGCCTCGCCGCCCAGGCGCTGGCGGCGTACCGGTGATGCACGACCGTTGAAGGCGAGAGTGGGAGCCGGCCGAGGGCCGACTCCCACTCAAGAGCTCCTGCCGATGTGGTCGGACCACTGTTCACGGATCACGGTCGCCGCGCGGGAATCCCGCGGAGCCCGTCCGCCCCAGGAGCGAGGCGAGA
>DATFHM010000374.1:0-6367 GCA_035248385.1 Nocardioides sp.
AGTCGGCACCCCGAGCACCGGGCCAGGATCAGGGCTCTCCCCGATAGCCTCCGAGCCCCACCAGACCCGAGGGTTGAGGCATGACCACTCCACCGAACGGCAGCACCACCGAGGAACCGCAGACCGCGGGCCCTCGGGTGAGCGGCGAGCAGATGCGCGACCTCACCCGGTTGCGCCGCAGCACCTCCGACCGCAAGATCGCGGGCGTCGCGGGCGGCATCGCCCGGCACTTCGACGTCGACCCGCTCCTGGTGCGCATCCTCCTGGTGGTGATGGTCTTCTTCGGCGGCGGCGGGCTGCTGTTCTACATCGCGTGCTGGCTCCTCGTGCCCGAGGACACCTCCGACCGGGCCACCATCCCGCTCGACGACCGCAGCCGCGGCATCGCGCTGTGGATCGTCGCCGGCTGCTCCGCGCTCGCGGCGATCGGCAACTCGGTCGGCCAGTGGCACTTCCCGTGGCCGCTCGCGGTCATCGCCCTGGTCGTCCTCGGCATCGTGTCCCAGTCCGGCCACCGGCGCTGGTCGTCACCGCCCCTCCCGCCGGACGCGTACGTCGCGCCGGCCCCCACCCCCAGCAGCGGTACGACGCCGCCTCCGCCCCCGCCGCCGTCGTACGCCGGCTACGTGGCGCCTGTCCGACGCGACCCGCGTCGCCGCGGACCGATCCTGTTCGGCTTCACGCTGGCGCTGGCGGCGCTCGGCATCGGCACCCTGATCACGGCACAGCTGGCCGGCGCGGACGTCCCGCACTCGGCGTACCCGGCCGTGGTGGCCGGCGCCTGCGGCCTCATGCTGGTCGTCAGCGCCTGGTTCGGCCGCGGTGGCGGCCTGATCCCGATCGGGCTGATCGCCCTGCTCGCGATGCTCGCGAGCTCGGTGGCCGGCGACTGGCACGGCGGCCGCATCGTCGACCGGCCGACCACCGCGGCGGCCGTCGACAGCAGCTACCACCTCGGGGTCGGCGAGCTGCGGCTCGACCTCACCGACGTCAGCGACCTGCAGGGCCTGGACGGACGGACCATCGACGTCCAGGGACGGGTCGGCCACCTCGTGGTGGTCGTGCCGGCCACCGGCCTGGACGTGACCACGAACGCCACCATCGACGGTGGCGGCGAGACCGTCCTGTTCGGCACCCAGCACGACGGCACCAGCAGCGCCACGCACGACGGCGGCAGCGGCGTACCCCGGATCACGATCGACGCCGACCTCGTCTTCGGACAGATCGAGGTCAGGACGGAGGAGGCACGATGAGCGAGTACAGCGACAACCCCACCGAGGAGCCGGCCGAGGTCATCGAGACCACGGAGCCGAGCCAGGCCACCGGACCGACGCAGACGGCGCCGTTCCCCCAGGACACCCCCTGGCACCCGGTCCACATCCCGCACCTGGTGATGGGGCTGGCGTTCCTCGGGCTGGTGGTCGTGTGGGCGCTCGTCGTACCGCTCAACGCGGTCGAGCTGCCCCACGCCCGCTGGCTGCTCCCCCTGCCGTGGCTGGTGGCGGGCGCAGCGGGCCTGGTGGCGACGGTGCTCAGTGGCCGGCGGCGCCGGCTCAGTGGGACAGGCCGGTGACCCGGATGCCCGCGTGCACCTTGTACTTGCGGTTGATCGAGATGAGCACGGCGGTGAACGGCTCGAGCTGACGGGCCAGCCGGAGCTTGCCGCCGTCGATGCCGACCCGACCGGTCACGGCGGCGGCGAGCTCCATCGCCACCTCCTTGGCCTCCACCACGTCGCCGACGACGATGACGTCCTCGTCGAGGAACTCCTCGTCGCCCCACAGGCCCACGGCGGACACGTTGTGGAAGGCGCCGACCACGGTCGCGTGGGGGGCCAGCTCCTGGGCCGACTCGGCGGCCGATCCCTCGCCACCGTTGATGACCTTGCCGTGGGCGCCGCGCTTGTCGAAGGCCAGCGGGTTGACGCACGAGATCACGGTCTTGCCGGCCAGGTCGAGGGACGCGACGAGCTCGTCGTGGCCGTCGTACGGGACGGCGAGCAGGACGACGTCGGCCGACGCCACGGCGCCCGCGTTGTCGGAGCCGGTCACGGTGCCGGCGCCGGTGACGCCGGCGAGCTTCTCGGTGACCTCGGCCGCGACGGCCTCGCCCTTCTCGGCGGCTCGCGACCCGAGCACGACGTCGTGGCCGCCCCGTGCGAACCGGTAGCCCAAGCCCTTGCCCTGCGGCCCGGTGCCGCCGATGACCGCTACGCGGTAACCCATGTGTGCCTCCTCAGCATCGCTTTGCGTCAGATCGTACGGTCCCAAACGTTCGGTGTCCCGTTGCGACCTTGACAGTAATACTGTCACGATGGGCTCATGAAGCTCTCGATGCCCCTGGTGTACGCCGGAAACCCCCGCGAGTCGGCCGACCAGGTCGTTGCCCTGGAGAAGGCCGGACTCGACACGATCTGGGTCGCCGAGCCGTACGGATTCGATGCTCCCACGTTGATGGGCTACCTCGCGGCGAAGACCGAGACCGTGGAGATCGGCGCCGGCATCCTCAACATCTACTCGCGCACCCCGGGTGCCCTCCTGCAGACCGCCGCCGGGCTCGACAACGTCTCCGGCGGCCGCGCCATCCTGGGCCTGGGCGCATCGGGCCCGCAGGTCATCGAGGGGTTCCACGGCCTGCCCTACGACCGCCCGCTGACCCGCACCCGCGAGCTGATCGAGGTGCTCCGCGCCGGCCTGCGCGGAGAGCGCCTCGACTTCCAGGGCAAGACGATCCAGGTCCCCCTGCCGGAGGGCCAGGGCCTCGGGCTCGGCAAGCCGCTCAAGCTGCTCAACCGTCCCGAGCGCGCCGACCTGCCGATCTGGGTCGCGGCGCTGGGCGACAAGAACGTCGCGATGACCGCCGAGGTCGCCGACGGCTGGCTGCCCTTCCTCTACTACCCCGAGAAGGCCGCCGGTGTGTGGGGCGACGCGCTCGCGCGCGGTGCGGCCAAGCGCTCGGCCGACCTCAAGCCGCTCGAGATCTGCGCCGGCGGCATGGTCGCCATCGGCGAGGGCCCGGAGACCAAGGCGCTGCTCGACTTCATGCGCCCGATCTACGCCCTGTACGTCGGCGGCATGGGCGCGCGCGACAAGAACTTCTACAACCAGCTCGCCTGCGAGTACGGCTTCGAGAAGGAGGCCCAGGATATCCAGGACCTCTACCTGTCGGGCAAGAAGAAGGAGGCCGAGGCCGCCGTACCGCTGGAGTGGCTGGAGGCCGGCAACCTGGTGGGCCCGGCGTCGTACGTCCAGGAGCGGATCGCCGCGTTCCGGGAGTCGGGCGTGACGAACCTGTCCGTCACCCCCGCCTCCGACGACCCGGCTGCGACCATCGCGCAGGTCAAGGAGTGGGTCTCCTGATCTGCTGAATTCTCGGCTGCATGTCGCAAACACCCCGGTTCGGACGTCGTAGGAGTGCCGACCCGGGGTGTTCGCGCATCTCAGGGTCGGCCTCGGGGTTAATCCCGAGGCCAATGTCCCCGCTGAGTGGAAGAGTCACCGTCATGCACCGTCAGATCGCCGGAAAGCTCACCGGCCCCGTCACGAAGTGGATCGTCCTCATCGTCGGCCTCGTGGTCGCGTTCGGCCTGGCATCCTTCGCCGGCAAGCTCGCCGACGTCCAGGACAACCAGGCGTCGTCATGGCTCCCCGCCAGCGCCGAGTCGACCAAGGCCCTCGACAAGCTGGAGAAGTTCCAGGACCCCTATGCGGCCGGCACCACGGTCGCCTACTACCGCGAGAGCGGCCTGACGAAGGCCGACTTCGCGGCCATCGAGAAGCAGGCCAAGGAGATCGCCGGCCTCCCCGGCGTCAGTGACGTCATCAGCCCGTCCACGGCGAGGGCGGCGCACCTGCCGTCCCCGGCCGTGTCGGCCGACGGCCAGGTGGCGGTCACCAACTTCACCGTCAACTACGGCGACCAGCTCTGGAAGAAGCTGCCCGACCTGAAGAAGAAGGTCGACGCGCTCGCCGTGCTGCCGGGCGGCAGCACGTACCTCACCGGCCTGGGCGGCTCGAGCGCTGACGCCTCGACCGTCTTCAGCTCGCTCGACGGCGTGCTGATCCTGGGCACGCTGGGTGTGGTCATCCTGATCCTGCTGTTCACCTACCGCAGCCCGATCCTGTGGCTGCTGCCGATCATCACGGCGGCCACCGGCCTGGGCGCGTCGATGGGCCTGCTCTACCTGCTGGCCAAGTACGCCGGCCTCACCGTCAACGGGCAGACCCAGTTCATCGTCACCGTTCTCGCGATCGGGGCCGGCACGGACTACGCGCTGCTGCTCATCGCCCGCTACCGCGAGGAGCTGCGGCGGCACGAGGACCGGCACGAGGCGATGGCCTTCGCGCTGCACCGCGCGGCGCCCGCGATCCTCGCGTCCGCGGCGACGGTCGCCGTCGGCATGCTGTGCCTGCTCTTCGCGCAGCTCAACTCCACGGCCGGCATGGGCCCGGCCAACGCGGTCGCCATCGGCGTCACGTTCGTGGTGATGGTGACGCTGCTGCCGGCCCTGCTGGTGATCTTCGGCCGCTGGGTCTTCTGGCCGTTCATCCCGCGCTTCGGCTCCGAGGAGACGACGGCCAACGGCGTGTGGGCCAAGGTCGGTCGCGGCATCGCGCCGCGGTCCCGCATCGTCTGGATCGGCACCGCCGTGGCGCTCGGCGTGCTCGCGCTCGGCTTCCTGCGGCTCGACACCTCCGGCGTCCCGACCGACCAGCAGTACACCAAGACGATGGACTCGGTCACCGGCCAGGCGCTGCTCATCGACCACAAGATGGTCGACGCCAGCAACCCGCTGCAGGTGGTCGCGCCGGCGAGCGGGGCCTCGGCCGTGGTCACCGCGCTGGCCGGCGTGCACGGCCTCGGCCCGGCCACCATCGCCGGCCCGCCGAAGGACGGCACCGCGCTGGTCATCGCCCCGGTGGACGCCGACCCGTACTCCGAGGCCGCCTTCCAGACGGTGCGGGACGCCCGGGCAGCCGTGCACGCGGCCGATCCCGGATCACTGGTCACCGGCACCTCCGCCGTCACGCTGGACATGAAGACCGCGTCCGCGCGCGACGACAAGGTGATCATCCCGATCGTGCTGCTGGCGGTGCTGCTGATCCTGATCGGCCTGCTCCGGGCCCTCGTGGCCCCGGTGCTGCTCATCGCCACCGTGGTGCTGTCGTTCGGATCGGCCCTCGGGTTGTCCAGCCTGGTGTTCGAGACCCTCTTCAACCGCGACCACGCCGACCCCGGGTACCCGTTGTTCGCGTTCGTGTTCCTGGTCGCGCTGGGGGTCGACTACAACATCTTCCTGATGACAAGAGTCCGGGAGGAGACGGCCCAGCACGGCACCCGCAAGGGCTCGCTGATCGCGCTGCTGCGGGCGATCGTCGCGCCGCTGTACCTGATCGCCTCGGTGATCCTGTCGTTCTTCGGCGTGCTCGGCGTGTCGCTCGTGTTCTTCAAGGAGGTGCTCGGCGAGACCGGCTTCGATCCGAGCCTGCCGATCTTCGGGTTCATCTTCCTGGTGGCACTCGGCGTGGACTACAACATCTTCCTGATGGACCGCGTCCGCGAGGAGGCGGCGCACATCGGGACCAGACGGGGCGCGCTGCGCGCGCTCGTCGCCACCGGGCCGGTGATCACCAGCGCGGGCATCATCCTCGCGGGCACCTTCGCCGTCCTGCTCACGCTGCCGGTCACCTTCATCTTCGACCTCGGCTTCATGGTCGCCGTCGGCATCCTGCTCGACACGTTCATCGTGCGCACGATCATGGTCCCGGCGGGCATCGAGCTGCTGGGCGATCGCGTGTGGTGGCCGTCGAGTGCGAGCGGCGGCGGCCGGGCGCTGCACGAGACGGCGGAGGCGGAGCCGCCGCGCGTGCACGCGGGTTGAGCCGGGTAGATCGTCCGCATGAGCGGAGATGAGCGCGAGAAGGGCGAGTGGGCCGAGGTGGCCGAGGAGGGCGTGGTCCCAGACGAGCTGAGCGGCTCCGGCGACGGTGCGATGGTCGGCCGCACGACCGGCTCGGACGAGCCCGCGACCGAGGAGGGCATCGATCGCGAGGGGGGTGACCGCGCCGACGCGACGACCGACGGCGGGCCGGACGTGCCGGCCGACGCGGAGCCCGACCTCAAGGACGTCGGGCACGCCGACCGATAGTCAGCGGAGGTGCTTCGGCGGCGGCGGCTCGTCGTGCGGCGCCACGTTGACCGTCTTGCAGCGCCCGCACTTCACGCGCACCTTGTACGTCATCTGCTCGGGGTTCATGGCCTCGGCGAGCAGGTTCCCGCACGTCGCGCAGACGTAGTCGTCGGGGCCCACGCCGTGGAACGCCGGGCGATCCGGATCCTCCTGGAGCGCGGTCCCGCCGTCCCACGG
>DATFHM010000375.1:0-2116 GCA_035248385.1 Nocardioides sp.
GTGAGCCCCGCGAACGGGCCCTGGCCAGAAAAGGTCTCCAGTGAGTCGGACCCGAGCCGATCTGTGCCCCGGCGCGCTGCGCCCGTGGCCGGCGTCCGACGGGCTGCTGGTGCGGCTGCGGCTGATCGGCGGCCGGGTCTCCGCGGCGACGCTGCGGTCGTTGGTCGCGGTGGCGGAGGAGTACGCCGACGGGCGGATCCACGTCACGGGCCGCGCCAACCTGCAGGTGCGCGGGTTCTCCGGGCTCGACCGCGCGCTCACCCCGGCCGCGCTGCGGGCGCTGCAGGACACCGGGCTGCTGCCGACGCGCACGCACGAGCTGGTGCGCAACGTGCTGGCCTCGCCCGGGTTCGACGACGCCCTGCTCGACGAGCTCGACCGGCGGCTGTGCGCGGACCCCGCGCTGGCCGGCCTGTCCGCGCGCTTCCTGTTCGTGCTCGACGACGGCCGGGGCGACCTCGTCGACCGGTCCTGCGACCTCGGCCTGGTCGTGCTGTCCGACACCGAGGCGCAGCTGCGCGTCGGGGACGGGTGGGGCGATGTCCTACCGCTCGACGAGGCGGCGGTCCGCCTGGCCGGCCTCGCCGCTGACTTCGTGCGGGTCCGGGGGAGCGGTCCGACCGCTCCGTGGCACGTCCGCGAGCTCGCGGAGCCCCTGGTTCCGCCGGCCGAACCCGATCCCCGGGTGCCCGCGCCCTCCGGACCGCTCCCGTACGACGACCGGCACCTCGCCGTACCGGACGAGGGCCTGGACCGGGCCGCCGTCGAGGCGCTGCCCGACGGACCGCTCGTCGTCACGCCCTGGCGTGGCCTGCTGCTTCCCGCTCCGACCGCTCCGGCCCTCGAGGAGATCGCATGACCCTGCCGACGACGAGGCCCACCCGTCGCTACCCGTACGTCGACGCGGGCCCCGCGATCTACGTCGACTCCTTCGCGACGATCCGCCGCGAGGCCGACCTGTCCGCGGTGCCGGCCGACGCCGAGAAGCTGGCGGTCCGGATGATCCACGGCAGCGGGCAGGTCGACCTGGCCCAGGACCTCGTCGTCCACCCGGGCCTGATGACCGCCGCCCGCGGGGCGCTCGAGGCGGGTGCGCCGATCCTCTGCGACGCGACGATGGTCGCGACCGGCGTGACGCGGGCGCGGCTGCCGAAGGACAACGACGTGCTGTGCCTGCTCAACGACCCCGCGGTCCCCGGGCTGGCGAAGGAGTGGGCCACGACCCGCACCGCCGCCGCGGTCTCGCTGTGGGAGCCGCGGCTGGAGGGCGCCGTCGTCGCCATCGGCAACGCGCCGACCGCGCTGTTCCACCTGCTCGAGATGATCCTCGACGGCGGTCCGCGGCCGGCCGCGATCGTCGGCTGCCCGGTGGGCTTCATCGGCGCGGCCGAGTCCAAGCAGGCACTCGTCGACCTCGCCGACGAGCACGGCATCGACATCCCCTACGTCACGGTGCGGGGGCGCCGAGGCGGCTCGGCGATGACGTCGTCCGCCCTCAACGCGATCGCGCAGGAGGCCGAGTGAACGGCACCTTCACCGTCGTCGGGATCGGCCCGGGCGACCCGGAGCTGATGACGCTCAAGGCGGCCCGGCTGATCGGCTCGGCGGCCGTCGTGGCGTACCACGCGGGGGTCTCGAAGCAGTCCCACGCGCGGCGGATCGCGGCCTCGTTCATCCCGGACGGCGCCATCGAGGAGGAGCTGCGCTACCCGGTGACGACCGGCTCGACCGACCACCCGGGTGGGTATGTCGGCGCGCTCGCCGACTTCTACGAGGCCTGCGCCGTACGCCTCGGTGCGCACCTGGACGCCGGTCGCTCCGTGGTGCTGCTGGCCGAGGGCGACCCGCTGTTCTACGGCTCCTCGATGTACCTGCACGACCGGTTCTCCGGGGTCTACGAGACCTCGGTGGTGCCGGGTGTCCCGGCCTTCTCCGCAGCGACCGCGGCGGTCTCGACGCCGCTGGTGCGCCAGACCGACGTGCTCACCGTGCTGCCCGGGACGCTGCCCGAGCCCGAGCTCGCCCGGCGCCTCGCCGACACCGACGGCGCGATCATCATGAAGCTCGGCCGGACGTTCCCCGCGGTGCGCCGCGCCCTGGCGGCGGCCGGACGGCT